>QUBZ01000175.1 GCA_014338005.1 Chloroflexota bacterium
CCCTGGTGGACTTTTACAAGGTCGAACTGCCGCGCCTGCTGGTCATCTCCGACGACCTGGACATCCCGCTCGGCACGCTGCGGCTGCGGAAGTCCGGCAGCGCGGGCGGGCAGGGCGGTCTGAGGAATATCATCCAACACCTGGGGACGCTGGACTTCAACCGCCTGCGTTTTGGCATCAGCCGCCCGCCGGGTAAAATGCCCCCTAAAGCCTACGTGCTGCAAGCTTTCAAGGGCGACGATGCCATCCTGGCCGCCCAGGTGGTAGACCGCGCCGCCGATGCCGTCGAAACCTGGCTGACCGAGGGCATCGAAATTGCCATGACGCGCTACAACGGCAGTATAGACGAACCGGTCAATGGGGTGAAAGAAAAGAATGGCGGAACATCCGGCTGAACTGGCCGCTTTGCTGGACGGCGAAGGCCGCGTCCTGCGCTGGCCGTCCAAACGTTCGATTCAGCGACAGGTGATTGATTATCTGGCGGGCAAATTTGAGATTGGCCGGGACTATACCGAGCGTGAGGTGAACGCCCTGCTCAACCGGCACCATACCTTCGATGATGCCGCCCTGCTGCGCCGCGAGCTGTTTGAACTGGGATATTTAAACCGCGAAAAAGATGGCTCGAAATACTGGCGCACCCCCAATACCCGGCTGATGGTTTAACAGGGCTTACGCATGAAGATACTTCGTCTCGATAAGCGGGCTTTCGCCTTCTAACCCCTCCCCCAAACCCCCTCCTCTCAGGGGACAAACGTTCCCATTCGGGTCGCCGAATTCGGAGAGGGGGCCTAATGCAGCTCTTACTCCCCCTTTCTCCATATATGGCGACCGGAGGAAGTCCCTTTAGGAGGAAAGGGGGCCGGGGGGATAGGGGTTAACGTGACGCGAAATTGCAGTTTCATGTGTAAGCCCTGGATGCCTTAAGCTTGCCCTACATGCGGCGGCGTGTTTCTGCTAAAATAGCGAGTCCGCGAATCAATCAGCAGCGAGTTATAGAACCCCTATGCAGCTAACCGGACTTCTCGATTTTCTGCGCGAGAGTGACCGCTATCGCGCGCTGTTGGCGCGTCTGCGCGACCGCCAGCCGGTGGGTGATCTGAACGTCCTGCGGGCAGCGCGGCCTTTTTTGCTGGCGGCGCTGGCGCGGGATTGGGACGGGCCGATCCTGTACCTGACCGGGCGGATAGACCGCGCCTACAACGTCTCCGAGCAGCTTCCGGTATGGCTGGGGGAAAACCGCCCGATCTTCCGGTTTGGCGAACCCGCGCCGGTGTTTTATGAGCGCACGCCCTGGGGGGAAAGCGTGATTCGCAGCCGCATCGCCGCGCTGGCGGCGCTGATGCCGCCGGACGATTTTGCGTCCGCGCAGCCGCCGGTGGTGGTCGCTTCGGCGCGGGCGTTGATGCAGCGCACGCTGCCGGTTCACCAGTTCCGCAAAGGCGCGCGGCTGCTGGCGGTCGGCCAGCGCCATGCCATCAATACGCTGCTGGCGGACTGGATACGCCTGGGTTACGAGCCGGTGTCCATCGTCGTCGAGCCGGGGACGTTCAGCCGGCGAGGCGGCGTGGTGGATATTTTCCCGCTGGCCGCCGAGCGCCCTGTCCGCATCGAATTTTTTGACGATGAGGTGGACAGCCTGCGCTGGTTCGCCCCCTCGACGCAGCGTTCGGCGGAAAGCGCCGGGCAGGTTTACATCGTCCCGGCGCGGGAGGCGCTGCCGGAATACGGCCCGCCGGCGGCGGCGCACCTGGCGCGCTGGTTTGAAGGGCTGCCGGCCGGGGAACGCGACGCGGCCAGCCCGCGCGTTGACGCCGAGCTGCTGGCAAACGGCGCGGCTTTTCCGCATCTCGAATATTACCTGCCGTACATGGTCGCGCAGCCGGTCAGTTTGCTGGATTACGCGCCCGATCACGCGCTGATCGTGGTGGATGATTGGGATGAACTGCGGGATACCGTCGCCAGCATCGAGGAAAACGCCCTGCGCGCCCGCCAGGAGCGGCTGGACGGCGGCCTGCTGCCGCCCGATTACCCGCTGCCGTACATCACCTGGGACGCGCTGGCCGAAGAACTGGAACAGCGCGCCGTCCCGCGCCTGGCTTATGGGGCAGGGGGAGACGAATCGGAGGCCGAAAACGCCGAAAACAACGACAGCGCCGAAACATCCGCTGGATTCTTCGATTTCCGCGGGCTGCTGTCGCCGGAAGAACGTTTTGGCGGCCAGCTTCGCGCCCTGTTAAGCCGCCTGCGGGTTTCGCGGCGGGAAGGCGGGCGCGTGGTGGTTGTCACCCAGCAGACCGCCCGCGTGGCCGATCTGTGGCAGGAACAGGATTCGTTCATCCCCACGCAGCGCGATGTGACCGAACCGCCCGCGCCGCGTTCGCTGGTGCTGGTGGAAGGCGCGCTGCGGGAAGGCTGGCGGCTGCGCGCGCCGGATGGTGATATTCACCTGCTGACGGACGCCGAAATCTTCGGCTGGAACCGGCCAGAGCCGCGCCGCCGGAAAGTGCAGCGCCGCGCCCGCGTGCCGGAATCCAGCTATGCGGATATGCACGAGGGCGATTATGTGGTGCATATTGACTATGGCATCGGGCGTTTTGCCGGGATGCGCCGCCGCACCCTGGAAGGCAGCGAGCGGGAATATCTGGTGGTCGAATACGGCGGCAGCGATATGGTGTTCGTCCCCATCCACCAGGCCGACCGGCTGACGCGCTACGTCGGCCCGGACGACCGCCCGCCGGCGCTCAGCCGCCTGGGCAGGCCGGACTGGGCGCGCGTGACCAGCCAGGCGAAAAAAGCCGTCGAAGAAGAAGCCCGCGAACTGCTGGAACTGTATGCCCGCCGGGCGGCGGCAGCCGGCCACGCCTTCAGCCCGGATACGCCCTGGCAGCACGAGGTCGAAGCCTCGTTCCCTTACGTCGAAACCGAAGACCAGCTTCGCGCCGTCCGCGACGTGAAGGCCGACATGGAGCGCCCTATGCCGATGGATCGCCTGATCTGCGGGGATGTGGGCTATGGCAAAACCGAAGTGGCGCTGCGGGCGGCTTTTAAGGCCGTCATGGATGGCTTCCAGGTGGCGCTGCTGGTCCCGACGACCGTCCTGGCGCAGCAGCATTACGACACCTTCCGCAGCCGGCTGTCGCCGTTCCCGGTCAAGGTGGAGATGCTGTCGCGCTTCCGCACCAAAGACGAGCAGACGCTCGTTCTCAAACACCTGAGCGCCGGCGAGGTGGACATCATCATCGGCACGCACCGGCTTTTGCAGGACGACGTGACGTTCAAAAAACTGGGGCTGGTCATCATTGACGAGGAACAGCGGTTCGGCGTGACGCACAAAGAGCATCTCAAACGGCTGCGCGCCCAGGTGGACGTGCTGACGCTGACGGCCACGCCCATCCCGCGCACGCTGTATATGAGCCTGACCGGCGTGCGCGACATCACCATGATTCAGACGCCGCCGGAAGAACGTCTGCCGGTCATCACCCACGTCGGCCCGTTTGATGAACGGCTGGTGCGGCAGGCCGTTTTGCGCGAACTCGAACGCGGCGGGCAGGTTTTTTACGTGCATAACCGCGTCCAGTCCATCCATCTGGCGCGGGAACGGCTGGAACAGATCGTGCCGGAAGCGCGCATCATCACCGGACACGGCCAGATGGACGAACGGCTGCTGGAAAAAGTGATGAGCGGCTTCGCGCGCGGGGAATACGATATTCTGCTGTCCACGTCCATTGTTGAAAGCGGCATTGACATCCCCAACGCCAACACGCTGATCGTAGACCGCGCCGACTGGTTCGGCATGGCGCAGCTTTACCAACTGCGCGGGCGGGTGGGGCGCAGCGCCCAGCAGGCTTACGCTTACTTTTTCCACCCGGCGGAAGGCCGCCTGACCGACGAAGCCCATGTCCGCCTGGAGGCTTTGCAGGAAAATACCGACCTGGGGGCCGGCTTCCAGATCGCCATGCGCGACCTGGAACTGCGCGGCGCGGGCGACATCCTCAGCACCCGGCAGACCGGCCACGTAGCCGCTATCGGCCTGCACCTGTATACGCAGATGCTCACCCAGGCCGTCCAGCAGCTGAAGGGCAAAAGCCCCGGCGAGGCCGCGCCGCCGGTTTCGACCGCCAACATCACTATAGACCTGCCGGTGGCGGCCTACCTGCCGAACGACTGGATACCGGAGCTGGAACTGCGGCTGCAAATCTACCGGCGCGTGGGCGGCCTAAGCAGCCTGGAGGGCGTCCAGGCCATGCGCGACGAACTGCGCGACCGGTTTGGCCCGCTGCCGCCGGCGGTGGAGGGGATGCTCTACCAGATTGAGGTCAAACTGCTGGCCCAGCGCGCCGCCGCCAGCGCCGTCATCAGCCTCAACCAGGTCGTCAATATCAAACTGCCGTACCTGGCCGAAGTAGACCGCGACCGTTTGCAGCGCGACCTGGGCGATGATGTGCGCGTCAGCCGGACGGCGGTGATGCTGCCGGCGGGTGACGGGGCGGGCTGGCGACCGCGCCTGCTGGCGGTGCTGGAACGGCTGGCGGCGGGTGTTCAGCAGGGGGCAGGGCTGTAAGGGCAGCCTGTGACGGCGAGCGCAGCCGGTTAGGTTTTTGTTGTGAGTTTTTTAGTGAAGTGGGATATAATTGGCCTATAACCTTACGTTTATAAACACAAAGCGCGGGTTAAAAATCATGCATTCAAGATATGTTTTAGCTCTCTTTCGAGCAGGCCTTTTACTCGTTATAACGACGGTGATACTGTCTGGCGTGTTCGTGCCGGTGCAGGCAGCATTAAATACCAATTTTGAGGCGTATGCCGCAGGCACTCGTATTGCTGCCCTGGGCATTCCGAACGTGACTTTCACCAGCGCGCCGGCGGCTAATTCTTTCCAGGTGCTTGGCCTGGGCGGTGTGCTGGGCGCGCCGCTGGCCGGCAATATCCTGGCAAACTCGCAGGCGTTTGGCGACCCGCCGAATCAGGACCTGACCGTGACGTTTACCGGCGTCGCGCAAACGTCTTACACGGTGGACTGGGGGACGCTGACGGGATTCGATAATTTCCAGATCGAGGGCCGCTTTAACGGCGCGACCGTTTTTACTGACAACTTTGTTTCAGGCGACCCGCCGCCATACCATTCCGGCACGGCGGACCGCCCGGCAGGCGTGGTTTTTGACGAGCTTATTTTGACCACCACTTCGGCGGAGTTTGCCATTGACAACTTCATCACTGCCGATGTGGCGATGATTTTCGCCGAAAGCGGCGGCGCGACCAACATCACCGAAGGCGGCGCGACCGACACCTATACGGTGGTGCTGAACGGCATCCCCTCGACTAACGTGGTCATTAACCTGACGACCGACGGCCAGTGTACGGCTGCGCCGGCGGCGCTGACCTTCACGCCGGGCAACTACAACGTGGCGCAGACGGTGACGGTGACGGCGGTGGACGACGCGGCCATCGAAGGGCCGCATACCTGCACCATCACCCATACCATCGCTGCGCCGCCGCCGGAGTATGTCGGCGTGGGGCCATCGAATATCGTCGCCAATGTAACGGATAACGACGCGGCGGGCGTGACGATCACCGAAAGCGGCGGCTCGACCGACATCGCCGAAGGCGGGGCGACCGA
>QUBZ01000030.1 GCA_014338005.1 Chloroflexota bacterium
CACACTGCCGCCTGCCGGGATTTCAATCCCGCCTTCTACCGGGCGCATCTTCATCACGTCGTTTTCCATCTGCACTTCATGAATTTCCACCAGCCCGGCGGCGTCCGTCGCCGCCGCCACCAGCCGGACAGCACTGTCCCCCCCGTTTTCAATCATCATATAGGCGGCACTCACGCCCTCAACACTGTTCATCCCCATGTGGCCCATGCCCATTTCCGGCGTCGCTTCAGGCATCGTGGCAGCCGCGGTGGCGCGCGCCCACACGCCGGTTATCAGGATGTCGGGTTGTCCCATCTCGTCCCGTCCCAACATAACCGCCGGCACCATCAAAAGGAATGCCAGCAGCCCCAAAATTAACTTCTGCTTCATGAAAACATCCTTTCTTTTCGATTTAAAGACCACACAAAACACAGACCAACCTGCGCCGATTTTACTACCTGGCTGAAATTGCGACAATTATCACAAAAGTCCTGTTGACTGTTCAAGATACAGGTAGTTTTTATTTGCCTCTCACAAACGAACGGGCTAAAATTGATAGGTGGTGTGAAACATGCCAAACCTCACCCCTTTTCAATACGATTGGTACTGAACGGAGGATTGTTGCTGTTTATAATAAGTAAGGGTTAACAGACCCTAACCTCAAAACAGCATTGTTTTTGACGTAACCGGGCTGTCTCGGTTGCGAAAGTATAGTTTTAGGAGGCCGCTTCTATGAAGAAAGTACTGTTTTTTGTGACGCTGCTGGTACTGACCCTCGCGCCGGTCGCCAGCGTGGCTGTCGCCCAGGACACGCCAAAGGCGCTCGAAGATGGCAAACTCACCATTGCCTGGATTCCGAAGGCGCTCAATAATCCGGTTTTTGAACTGGGCCGCGATGGCTGTTTCGCCGCGGCAAAAGAACTGACCGAAATGGGTCCGTATGAGGTTGAATGCCTCTACCTCGGCTCCGTAGCGTCCGATATGGCCGAACAGGCCCGCGTGATGGCCGATGCCGTCGCCCAGGGTGTGGACGCGATTGGCGTTTCCTGCAACAGTGACGCCGGCTGCGTCGAACCGATTAACTCCGCTATCGAAGCCGGCATCCCGGTGATGACCTGGGACTCGGACTCGCCCGAATCGAACCGCTTCACCTATCTCGGCGTCAGCAACTACCTGGGTGGCCGCGCCGCTGCCGACCTGCTGATTCGCACGATGGGAACTGAAGGTAAAGTCGCCCTGCTGACCGGCGTTCCTGGCGCGCCGAACCTGGAACAGCGCATCCAGGGCTTCAAGGATTTCACCTCCAAATATCCGGGCATCGAAATCGTGACCACCGTCGCCGGTAACGATGACATCAACTTGAGCGTGCAGGTAGTCGAAGAAACCATGCAGTCCTATCCTGATCTGGACGGCTGGTTCTTCGTCGGCCTGTGGCCCATCTTCGCCGGACGCGGCGCGATGCCGCTGTTTGAAGAAGCCGCTCTGCGGGCTGAAGATGACCTGAAAGCTATCGCCTTCGATACCCTGCCGGTCGAACTGGAATGGCTCCAGGCTGATCTGCTGGATGGTCTGGTCGGCCAGAAATACTGGGGCTGGGGTTACGATACCGTTTATATGATCTACGATCATATTGTCAACGGCAAACAGTTCGCTTCCTTCACCGACTCCGGTATGGACATCGTGACCAGCGCGAACGTCGAAGCGATGGCGGCTGCCTGGGCCAACAGCGATTTTACCCAACCGCTGCCCCCCGCCTTCCCGCCGGCAGACGGCAAGTTCAGCATCGCCTGGATTCCAAAGGCGCTCAACAACCCGGTCTTTGAACTGGGGCGCGAAGGCTGCTTCGTCGCCGCCAAAGAACTAAGTGAAATGGGGCCGTATGAGGTCGAATGCCTCTATCTCGGCTCGGTTGCGTCTGACATCGCCGAACAGGCCCGCGTGATGGCCGATGCCGTCGCCCAGGGCGTGGACGCGATTGGCGTCTCCTGCAACGAACCGACCGGCTGCGTCGAACCGATCAACTCGGCAGTTGCGGCGGGCATTCCGGTCATGACCTGGGACTCCGACGCCGCCGCCGAAGCGCAGCGCCTTACCTACCTGGGCGTCAGCAACTATGACGGCGGTATGGCCGCGGGCGAGCTGCTGGTTCGCGCCATGGGTGAAGAAGGCAAAGTCGCCCTGCTGACCGGCGTCCCCGGCGCAGCCAACCTGGAACAGCGCATCCAGGGCTTCAAGGACTACGTTGCCCAGTACCCCGGCATCGAAATCGTGACCACCGTCGCCTGCAACGACGACATCAACCTGGGCGTGCAGGTGGTTGAAGAAACCATGCAGACCAACCCTGACCTGGATGGCTGGTTCTTCGTCGGCCTGTGGCCCATCTTCGCCGGGCGCGGCGCGATGCCGCTCTTCGAGGATGCCGTCCTCAACGGGGATATGAAGGCTGTCGCCTTCGATACGCTGCCCGTTGAGCTGGAGTGGCTGAAAGACGGGCTGCTGCATGGTCTGGTCGGCCAGAAATACTGGGGCTGGGGCTACGACACGATGCACATGCTGTATAACAACGTGATCTACGGAACGCCCTTCGAGGACTTCACCAACTCCGGTATGGACATTGTGACCATCAACAACGTGGATGCGATGGCGACTGCCTGGGAGACGCAGGACTTCACCCAGCCGCTGCCGCCGCCCTTCCCCGGAGAATAATCCCTCATCGAAAACTTCTCGATGAAGTAAGAAGCTGCTGGCGGGATGAACAATCCCGCCAGCGTGAATCTAGCTCCTGAGGTGTGTCTTGCAAAACCAACCCATCCTTCAAGTTAAGGGCGTGTCCAAAGCTTTCCCCGGCGTGCAAGCCTTAAGCGATGTGGATTTCGAGGTTTATCCCGGCGAAGTCGTTGCGCTGCTTGGCGAAAACGGGGCCGGCAAATCCACGCTCATGAAAATCCTGGCCGGCGCTTATCAGAAAGATTCCGGGCAGATCTATCTCAACGGTCAGGAAATTGAACTCACCAGCCCGCATCACGCGCAAACGATGGGTATCTCCATCATCTACCAGGAATTCAACCTCGTCCCCACTCAGACTGTCGCTGCCAACATTTTTACAGGCCGCGAACCTCTGTATGGAGGCGCGGGGCGGGTTCTAAAGATGGTCAATAAACAGGAAATGGAGCGAGCCGCCCAGGAAATGTTGGATGTCGTCGGCGCGCATGTTAAACCCACCGATATGATTCGCAGCCTGCCGGTCGCGGAACGGCAGTTGGTAGAAATCGCCAAAGCTCTGTCATTCGACTCCCGCGTGATTATCATGGACGAGCCGACCTCCGCACTCGGAGACGAAGAAACCCAGAATTTATTTAAGATCGTCCGCAGCCTGAAAGATCAGGGGCGCGCGGTTATTTTTATCACCCATCGCCTTAAGGAAGTTTTTGAAATCGCCGACCGCATCGTCGTCCTGCGGGATGGCCGGCTGGTCGGCAGCGTACCTGCCCAGGACACTTCGATTGACGGCCTGATTTCTATGATGGTCGGGCGCTCGCTTGACCAGATGTACCAAAAGGAAACTGCCGAAATCGGTGATGTCGTCATGCGCGTTCAGGGACTAACTCGTTATGGCGCCGTTGAAGATGTATCCTTTGAACTCCGGCGCGGCGAAATTCTCGGTTTCGCCGGGTTAGTTGGCGCAGGCCGCACCGAAACCGCACGCCTGCTTTTCGGCGCGGACGCTCTGGACGGCGGGGAAATCTGGATTGATGGTCAAAAAGTCAGCATCCATTCCCCCGAAGATGCTATCCGCGCGGGCATCAGCTTTGTGCCGGAAGACCGGGGCAATCAAGGGTTGGTCTTGCTGCTCAGCGTATTTAAGAACGAAGTGCTGCCCACCATGTCCCACTTCACGCGCTTTGGCCTGCTGGACGGCGCGACCCTTCAACAGCGCGCTCAGGAATATGTGAGCCGGCTCAACGTGCGAACGCCGAGTCTCGAACAAAAAGTGATGTTTCTTTCCGGCGGCAACCAGCAAAAAGTCGTGCTTGCCAAGTGGTTAATGTCCAATCCCAAAGTGCTTATCCTGGACGAACCTACTCGCGGGATTGACGTGGGCGCTAAGTCCGAAATTTACGCGCTGATGAGTCAGCTTGCCCGCAGTGGCATCGGCATCATCATGATTTCGTCCGAACTGCCCGAAATCCTCGCCATGAGCGACCGTGTTTTAGTTATGTGCGAAGGGCGCGTTACGGGCATCATTGACCGTCAAGAAGCGACCCAGGAAGCCATCATGGCTTACGCCACCCGGCACGCTTCTGTACAAGGAACGATTTAACATGAGCGATATAACCGCACAGCCCCGCCCAACCGACGCCTCGCCGCGTTTTAACTGGCGTCGAATTATTCGTGGTCAGGAAGTCGGCATCTTCCTGGTTCTGGTCGGCATGATTTTATTTTTCAGTCTATCAACCGACCGTTTCTTGACGCCGATTAACCTCACTAACATCATGCTCAACTTCTCATGGACGGCGATTGCTGCCTTTGGGATGACAATGGTTATCATCTCGGCAGGCATTGACCTGTCCGTTGGCTCGGTAATGGCGCTGGCCGGGATAGCCACCGCTATGCTGCTCGCCCGCGACAACTCACCGTTCGCCGGCCCGGACGGAGTCGTCCCCGACACAGTGATTCCCCTGGCTGTACTGGCCGGACTGGCCGTCGGTGCGCTCTGCGGCTTTACAAACGGCCTGCTAATTACAGTCGCAGGCCTGCCGCCTTTCATCGCCACGCTGGGTATGCTGCAAATTGCGCGCGGCATCGTTTACGGCTGGTCGCAGGGGTGGCCGGTTCAAAACCTGCCACAGAATTTTATGATCCTGGGACGGCAGAATATACCGGTCGGAAGCTTCAACTTTCCACTGCCCACCGTTATTATGCTGATTGTTGGCATCATTGCCTGGATTTTCCTGACGCGCACGGCCTGGGGCTACCGCATCTTTGCCGTCGGCGGCAACGAACAGGCAGCCCGGCTGTCCGGCATCAGCGTTATGCGGACAAAGCTGATGATTTACACCATTTCCGGCCTGCTGGGTGGCGCCGGCGGCGTGCTGCTGACGGCCCGCCTCGGCGTTGCCGCGCCAACGGCTGCCCAGGGTTACGAACTGGACGTGATCGCGGCGGTGGTGGTCGGCGGTACAAGTCTCAGCGGCGGTGAGGGCAGCATCCTCGGCACACTCATCGGCGCGGCTATCATGGGTGCGCTGCGCACCGGCCTTAACCTGATCGGGGTCGAAGCATACTGGCTGCCTGCTGCCCAGGGTATCATCATCATTGGCGCAATCACCCTCGACCAGTGGTTCCGGCGTCGTCAGGGTAAATCGGGAGGGTTCGCGCGGCTGTTCAGTCGAGGCGGCAAATGAATCCCTACGAACGAGTCGTAAAACGCCTGCGCGGCGAGCCGGTAGACCGCCCCCCCAACTTCGACATTATGATGCAGTTCGCCGCGCATTATATCGGCCAGCCGCTCTCCCGCTATTACCAGGATTATCATGTCCTGTGCGACGCGAACTTCGCCGTCCAGCAGGATTTTTCGCTGGACATCCTTCAGGCGATTTCCGACCCCTACCGGGAGGCTCATGACTGGGGCGCAGATATTGTCTTTCCTGAGGACGGCCTACCTGTCTGCGAGCATCCGCCGCTGGCCGACGACCCGGACATCCGTCGGCTGCACCCACCCCTACAACCGGGGCGGCGCATGACCGACCGCCTGGAGGCCATCCGCCTGTTCCGCCAGCGCGCCGGCGGCGAAGTGCCGATCATGGGATGGGTGGAAGGCGCTCTGGCCGAAGCCGCCGATCTGCGCGGCGTCAGCAGCCTGATGCTCGATTTTTACGACCGGCCTGGCTGGCTGGAAGAACTGCTCGAAAAATGTGCCGAGGTGGAAATCGCCTTCGCCCACGCACAGGTCGAAGCCGGGGCGGACATCATCGGCCTCGGTGATGCTATCGCTTCCCAGGTATCTCCCGCGCTGTACGAGCAGTACGCGCTGCCCTACGAACAGCGTATTTTCGCTGCCGTCCACCAGATGGGCGCGCTTGCCCGGCTTCACATTTGTGGCAATACCACCAAAATCTTGCCTTTAATGGCGACAAGCGGCGCAGACATTATTGATATTGATTGGATGGTAGATATGGCCGCTGCTGCTGCTGCCTTTGGCGATAAAGCCGTCTGCGGCAATTTCGACCCCCTGGCAATTATGCTTCGAGGCACGCCCGAACAGGTGCGGCAGGCGACCGCTCGCTGCGTGGAACTTGGCGGCACGCGGAGTTTTAGCGCCGCCGGCTGCGAAATACCCGATGAAACGCCTCACGAAAATCTGCTGGCGCAGGCAGACACACTCAGAAAAATCTACCTCACCCAGTCCTGAAACACCGCTTCCACTCGAATTATCACAAACGCCGTTATTCCAGACGGCGTTTGTTGTTTTTTAGCAGAATGCAGTTTAGCGAAGGGTAAGAAATTACCTATAATCCGCTTAAAATAGTGGACAAAACCTGCACAAATCGAATACATTAGTTGTGCGTTTGATCGCAGAAATCGAGAAAAAGTCATGAAATCAATCGTTGTCATCGGCGCGGGTATGGGCGGACTGGCCGCAGCCCTGCGTTTACGCCACCAGGGTTTTCAGGTCACGGTGCTGGAAAAACAAGCCCGTCCCGGCGGGCGCAGCGGCATAATCGAAGAAGCCGGCTTCCGCGTAGACCCCGGCCCGACCATTCTGGTGATGAAGTCGGCTTTTGATGAAACCTACCAATCGCTCGGCCTGGACATCAACCGGCGTCTGGATTTCGTGCAACTCGACCCCAATTACCGCGTATACTTTCATGACGGCACGTTTATTGATCTCTTCAGCGATATACACCGCTTGGCGTCCGAAGTCGAAAAGATCGAACCGGGAGCATCTTTTGGCTTGCAGCGCTTTATGGCCTCCGGTGAGCGTAAATACGCCCTGGGCATGGATTTCGTGGACCGCAATTACGACCATATCACCGACCTGATGAACCCGGTCGCGGGACTCCGGCTGGCGCAAACCCGCTCCTACGAACGCCTTTATAATCAGGTTGGCCGTTTCTTCAAAACCGACAAGCTCCAGAAAGCATTTTCCTTCCATTCGATGTTTTTGGGGCTGTCCCCATTCGATGCGCTGGCGATGTACAGCCTCATTACTTACGCCGATCTGGCGCTGGGCATGTGGTATCCCAAAGGCGGCATCTACAGCATCATCGAGGACATGCTGGACATCGCCGCCGATCTGGGCGTTGAGGTGCGCACCAACGCGCCGGTGCGGCAGATCGCCATCGAAAATGGCCGCGTGACCGGCGTCTACTTGGAGTCGGGCGAATTCGTGCCGGCTGATCTGGTCGTTTCCAACGCCGATCTGCCCTACACCTATCGCTGCCTGGTAGACCCGGCTCATCGCAAACACTACCCCAACACACGCCTGGACAAAATGCAGTATTCATGTTCCGGTTATCTGCTGTATCTCGGCGTGGACAAAACGTACTCACACATGCGGCATCAGGCGCTTTATTTTTCCGAGGACTACCGCGCCAACCTGGACGCCATCTTCAAAACCAAAACCCTGCCGGAAGCGCCATCTTTCCATCTTAACCTGCCGACCGTCACCGACTCCAGCTTGGCGCCGAAAGGCCACAGCCTGATTTATATTCTGGCGCCGATGCCCAATCTCACCGCGCCGATCAACTGGCAGCAGGCTGCGCCCATCGTGCGCGAGCAGCTTCTCACCGAAATCGAAAAAATCGTTGACCCAAACATCCGCCGGCATATCGTCTGGGAACGCCAGTACACGCCGGAAGACTTCCAGAACGACATCAATGCAGTACACGGCACGGCCTTCGGCTCGCTGGCGCAGGGTTTTTTCCAGTCGGCTTATTTCCGCCCGCACAACAAAGCGCGGGACATTGAAGGGCTGTATTTCGTCGGCCAGGGGACTTATCCCGGCATCGGGATGCCTATGGTCTTGCTCTCGGCAAAACTTGTTACGGAAAGGATCGTGAAAGAGTGGCACTCGAACATTCCGAAAGTCTGATTCACGCGCACCCGGCATCCCACCCTTTCGCGCCGCGTGTGGTACACGATACGCTGGAAGCGGATTACGCCGCTTGCCGGGACATCATGCAGGCCGCCAGCAAAAACTATTCCTTCGCCGCGCGTTTCCTGCCCGCCGATAAACGCCCTCATGTGGAAGCCCTCTACGCCTTGATGCGCGTTGGGGACGATATTGTGGATGTGCATTATCAGGGTGACGCCGCCCGCGCCGCTATCGAGCATTTCGAGGAACTTTACTGGCGCGCTTTTGAAACCGGCAGCAGCGCGCACCCGGTATTACGCGCTTATCTGCACACTGCCCATCAATTCGGCATGTCGCCTGAATTGATGCGCCCTTATTTCCGCGCTATGATCGAAGACCTGACCATTACACGCTTCCCGACTTTTGCCAACCTGCTGCACTATATGGAAGGCAGCGCCCTGCCGGTAGGCCGTGCGATGTCACATATCCTGGGGACAAAAACTAAGCGCGTCGAGGAGGTCTACCAAGCCGCCGATGCGCTCTCTATCGCCATGCAGCTCAGCAACTTCTGGCGCGATGTCGCCCAGGATTGGTCACGCGGGCGCGTATACATCCCCCAGGAAGACCTGGAACGGTTCGCTTACACCGAAGATGACCTCGCCAACCGGCGCATCAACCAGAATTGGGTCAACCTGATGGAGTTTGAAATCGAACGCACGAACGCCTATTATGCCACAGCCCGCCAGGGCGTCGCCGCGCTGCGCTCCGGCCAGTGGGGCGTCATGAGCGCCCTGGAGATTTATCGCGCCATCCTGACCAGCATCCGCAAAAATCGCTATGACGTTTTTACAACCCGCGCCAGCGCCGGCAAGCTGGAAAAAATAGGCCTGCTGGTGGCCGCCCGGTGGCAGACCTTCTAAACCGCGTATTACTACGCCGCGTTTTTTTATCCAGCGCCCCGGTCGTACGCCGGGGCTTCTGTTTTTAGCGGCGTTTTACGACCATCTCAACGCCCGGCCGCGGCTCAAGCGTAGCGCCCATGTGCGCGTGAACCCGCTGTTGAGTCAGCATCAGGCTGTACTGCTGAAGGATGCGTGCCAGCACAATTTTACTTTCCACCTGACCAAACATCGCGCCGATGCAGTTGCGCGGCCCACCGCCGAACGGCAGGTACGTATAGGGAGCGCGGCGGCGGTTGTTTTCCGGCGCGAAGCGTTCCGGGTTAAAACGCGCCGGTTCATCCCAGTGCGCCTTCATACGGTGCGTCAGGTAAATCGAATACATCACTCGCGTGCCTGCCGGGATGATGTGTCCCTGAAAATCCAGGTCTTGCGCGGCAATCCGCGACCCAAGATGAATCGGCGGGTACATTCGCAGCGCCTCATGAATGACCTGATCGAGATAATGCAGCCCGGCGATCTGCTCCATACTCGGCGGCGCGTTCTGCGGCAGGGCGCAGGCTTCTTCAACTGCCTTTTGCATTGTTTCGGGATGGCTGCCCAGTAAATACAGCGCCCAGCTTAAAAGCGCCGTACTGGTATCGTGGCCGGCGATCAACATCGTCAGCAGTTGGTCACGGATGAGATCATCGTCCATACCCGGCGTCGCCACCAGCAGTCCCAACAGATCATCGGCCTCACCAGCCGCAGCCCGCCGCGCCCGAATAATCTGAAAAAGGTAATCGTCAAGCTGGCGCAGCGCGCGGCTGTAACCCGGCCTGGGGACGCCCGGCCAGATCACCCACCATCCCGGCGAAATATACTGGATGGATTTTAAAATCGGCTGCCACAACCGATTGAGTTCTGGTGCAAAATCCACCTTAAACAGTGTCTCCATCAGGATCAAAAGCGCGATTCGCCGCATTTCCACCAGCATGTCGCGGCGCTCCCCGTCTGCCCAGGTCTGCGTCACCCGGTCGGTCGCGCACCACATGGTTTCCACATAACCGCTCAACATCGTTTTATGCAGCGACGGATTCATCGTTCGCCGCAGCATATCGTGGCGCTCGCCGTCCTCCACCAGCACGCCATGGCGTAGCAGCGCCGTCACCGGATCGCCCTCCGAACGCCAGCGCAGATCATCCCGCGACGACACCAGCACGAAGCGCGCCGCCTCCGGCCCGGCCAACATGACCGGCTTAAAACCCGGCAGTATGATCTGGAAAATATCACCCAGCTGCTCGTGAAACACTTCCAGCGCGCCCAACACGGAACGCTCTCGAAGCAACGACTTCAGGGCCAGCAGCGAAACTTCCTGGTTAGTTGTCGGAACAGATAGAGACATGCTTTGAAACCTGCTTGAGAGAATATACAATACGCTTGATCGTCAATAGAAATGGTACGCCAGATGACTCGAATCGTATTTACCGTTTTCATCATCCTGTTATTCATTTCACCAGCGGGGGCGCAGCCGCCTGCCCCCACGCCGCTTTCGGCAGACCCCGAAATCCAGTCCATGGTCGAACGGCTGACCGCCGCACCGGTTCTTTACAACATGGATACCCCGGCCAATCACGACATCTTCCGGCTTGGGCAGCAGCTTGGCAACCGCGCCAACGTCTTTACCAAAGTTGGCGACAGCAACACCACCAATGGCGACTTTTTGCAGCCTATCGGGATGAGCGGGAACTTCTGCGATCTGGGGTTTTATCCCGAACTTCAGGAAACGATTGATTTCTTTTCTGTTTCTCCGCTGGCGGGCGAAGCCAATTCGTTCGTGCATTTCAGCATCGCGGCCAAAGAGGGCCTCAGCAGCGCCGCATCGCTCGACCCCTTCTGGGCCGGCGAAACCTGCCAGCCCAACGAATCGCCCCTGGCCTGCGAGTATCGCATCGCCCGACCGAGTGTTGCCATCATGATGCTCGGCCTGATGGATGTGCGCTACAAAGCCGCCGACTCGTTCCGCAAAAACATCGAAAAAGTCATCCAGCTTTCGATGGAGCGCGGCGTTATCCCCGTTCTGACCACTATTGTCGTGCTGCCAGACCAGGAGCGGCTGAGTTTCGACGACTCTATCCGCATCAACATTCACATGCTGGATATGGCCGAACAGTATGGCATCCCCCTCATCAATCTGTGGGCGGCTGTCCAAACCTTGCCGGACTTCGGCATCGGCCCGGACAGAACGCACCTCAAGCACAAAATCGGTGCGTTCTGCTCGTTCAACGGCGCGGAGTTATTGTACGGCGGCACACTGCGAAACCTGCTCACCCTGCAAGCCCTCGACGAACTGCGCCGGAATGTTCTCAACTCCGGCTAAATAGATCAGGATGTTTCATTCAGTTCTCAACCAGCTTCTCCGGGTGTGCCACATCAACCCGGCTGGTGCGCCGGTTCAGAAGGCGCGCCACCCACCGCCGAATACGTACCTGGCTCTCGGCAGCCGCGAACAGCGTCACCCCCAGGGTAATCAGCGTATTGGTCATAAAGAAGAATAAAAATTCTTCCAGCGGCAGGCGTCCCAACAAAAAGATGTTGAGCGACTGTTCCGGGTTGATCGTCCACGTGCCGGTAGTGATCGCAAGCTTATCCGCCGCCGACAGGTACAGCGTCATCGGCACGATGCTCAAAAACACAAGGCGGCGGTAACGCCATAGAATATCCGCGCCAAACGCCAGTTGCAGCATCACCGGCGGCAGCGCCCACACCAGCAGAAGCCCCAGGTATGTACCCGGCTGCCACCCGGCTGCCAGCATCGCCGCCGCGCCGAGCCATATCACACCGGCCGCAATCGTCGCCGTCCGGCGTATCCGCACACCCCGCTCGATCATCTGGCCGCTGACCGACAGATGCCGCGCCAGGAACATAAGCCACAAACCGGTCAGGATGGGCTGTAGCACAAAAAACGTATATTCCTCAATCGGCACGTAGCCGATCAAAACCCCCGTTACCAGCTTAGGGTCATACCACCATACGCGCGTGGCAACCAGGTAATTATCCCAGGGTGTCGTATAAACGACGGCGATGACCGCGTGCGCCAGGATAATCACCCAGGTCGGCCAGGAGCGCAGCGCCTCCGGCAGCCGCCGGCCCTGTCTGGCATCTACCACTGCCGCCGCCAGCAGCAGCGCAATCGGCGCGACCAGAAAAACGCTCAGAAAACCGAAATATGTCATCGAACCTCATCATACCCAAATAAGCTGTTTCATCAGCCTATTATAGAAACAGATAGTTAAGCGATGAAAGAGTGGTAAATGAGGAAAACCTTAGATTATTTCAAGAGTTGGTCAAAATATGAACAATAAGCTCGCAGCGCGCCTGGCTGCGGGCTTTACCCTGTTGTGCGGCTTACTGGCCTAACCGGCTAAGCGAATCCCAGGGTTTCTGCATCACGTCCAGCAGTTGTTGGTACGCCTCGTAACGCGCCAGGTAGTGCGGTGTATTCTCGGCTATAGGCTCCTGCCGCCGGATAATACGTACCGCTTTCGCTGCCGCTTCAGCATGGTCGCGGTAAACTCCGACGCCGATACCCGCGCTCATCGCCGCGCCTTTGGCGCTGACTTCCACCCCATCCGGCACTTCCATGACCATATTCAGCGCATCGGCGAATATTTGCGTCCAGACCACACTGCGCGAGCCGCCGCCCGTCAACCGCGCGGTCTGGAGCGGGCCAAGTATACGCAGTTTGTTGATGTGGCTCATATGCCCATAAACCACACCTTCGTACAAAGCCCGCAGCAGGTGAGCTTTGGTATGCCACCCGGCGATGCCATAAAAACCCGCCCGCGCCGTCGCCTGTACGTTCGAGCCGAACAAAAACGGATGGAAGATGATGTCGGTGCTGCCCGGCGACAGGCTGTCAACCATCTCGCTGCAAATTTCATAGACCGACACGCCGCGCTCCCGCGCTTCCTGCTTTTCTTCGCCGCATAATGTGTTTACAAACCATTCCAGGTTCGCCATCGAGGTCGCGCTGCCTTCCAGCACCATCCAGCGCCCCGGCATCATGGCGACATGCACCATTGCCAGCGCCCGATTTTCTACCGGCTTTTCGATCAGCACTTCATTAATGCTCCACGTCCCGGCGATGATACACAGTGTCCCCGGCGCGATCACGCCCGAACCAAGCGCCCCCGCGTCTACGTCATACAGCCCACCGACCACCGGCGTCCCTTCCGCCAGGCCGGTCTTTTCTGCCGCCGCCCGCGTCACTTTTCCGATCACCTCGAACGACTCGGCCAGCTTCGGCAGCGCATCGTAAACTTCCGGGATGTCATACCACTCCAGCAGCTCGCGTGAATAACGCCGGTTGGAGTTATCCAGCAGGCACGTCCCGCTGATGTCCGTATAATCGGTCGTGATTTCGCCGGTTAAAAGGTATTTGACATAATCTTTACATAATAAAATATGGCCGATGCGCGCATAAGACTCCGGCTCGTTATATTTTAACCAGGGCAGCAGCGCGTTCGGCTGCCCCGGCCAGAACTCCTGCAAAATGTACGGGAAAGCCCGGTCGAGAATGCCGCGTCTGACTCGCTCGTCCAGGATGTCCGCCGCGCGGATGTCCAGCGACTGAATGCCGTTCCGCACCGGCTGGCCGCTTTTATCCAGCAGATACAGGCCGTTCCCATGCCCGGTATTGCCGATTCCTGCAATTTCATGCGGTTTAATGCCCGCTTTTTCGATCACCGTGCGGATAGCCTCGGCGGTGCTTGTCCACAGCGATTCCATACTGCGTTCCGTCCAGCCGGGACGCGGATAAAATGTATCCGCCCCGGCGCTGGCGACCGCGATTTCATTACCCTCCAGGTCGAACAGCGCCGCTTTGGATACCGTGTTGCCGTTATCTATGCCTAACAGGTAGTCCATTTTCCCCCTCCAGGCTTGAAGGATAAAAACGGGGCGGCTTCCCTGTTGGTAGGAAGAACCGCCCCCATGCAGATCACCCCCGAACTAACCCTGCTTGTTAAGGCGCGGCATATCCAGGTTGCCGGGGTTGAAGTGTTTCAAAATCACCAGCGGCTCGGTGCTGCTCAGGTTGGTGATCTCCACCCCCTCGGCAGCCGCTTTCATCGTGACGAAAAACTCATCTTCCGTCATCTGGCCGTAACGAATCATGGACGGCGCGGAAATGGGGAACTTGCCGAAGCGCCCATATCCCTGCACGCAGATCAAACCATAAGCGCCGTGATCTTTAATTTTCACCGTGCGGCCAGGGTTCACGGTCAGTTCTTTGGCGCTAAAATAATCGCTTCCGTATACCACCCAGTTTTCAAAGTATCCCTGCTCCCGCATGGCATCCGGGTCGCCGGCAGGCCGGGGCGCTAAAAAGTGATTATCCTTGAAGTTCGGGTCAACATTGGCTTCCCAATCCAGCATACTAATAAGGTAATCGTAATCGTGGTGATATTCCGGCGGCACATCCTTCACCACCAGCGACCAATCCACAACCTGATAGTCCGCGATCAACGACTGCCACATCGAAAAAACGTCGCTGGCGCGCTGCGGCTCGTAAGTGCAAAATGTACCCGGCGCGTGCAGGATACCCGGCGGCACATCCCAGCCGGTGCCAACCTGCAAACGATACGCTTTAGAAAGCGCGAGAATTTGATTATCGCCTTCGCTCCAGCGTCTCAGACAGTCCTTGACCTGCTCCGGGGTTGTGCCTGGCTCAAGGCCGAAAAACGTGTACGGGAAGGCATCGTTAGCGAAGTTATACTGCGGCGGGAAGTAATATGCCTCCGGCTTGCCCACGCGCCCGACTTTCGCGGCCACTTCGTCGCTCTGGTGCAGATGGTGCGGCAGCGGGTACATATTGTCAAAAAATTTGCTGTACATCACCCAGCCGCCGTATTTATCAACAGCCTCCTGCCCCAGGAACACGGCAGGCATCTCCGCCAGGGAATCGGCCAGCGTCACCTTTTGTTGGGAATCTACATAAATATAACTCAAGCCCTCATCATACGGCGTGCCGGGACCGTTATCCGCTTTCGTGGTGGAGGCAAACCAGCGTTCATCAATGCCCCCCCGGTGAGCGCCCAACGCATACAAATCGTTCGGATGCAGACGCAGCCGCCGTCCCGGCACGCAAAACGAGCGCGGTACCCATGTCGGCGTCAGCCGAACGACCCCTTCGCCCTGTTCAAGCGCCTGCGTTGTCAAATTTTTAACCTGTTGTTCGTTCATGATGAAAAAGCCTCTCAAGAGTCCATCTCAAAATCAAGAAAGCCAGGGGCGAACCGGCGGTTCGCCCCGACCTGTTTACTGCCCGTAGACGTGAGTATAACGATGATGCAGGCTGGCGATGTCCTCGGCAGAAATCGGCAGCGGCTCGCCCAACTGCAGCGCCGCCCATACGATAGCTGCGTTATCTTCGGTCATCACCGCCGCTTTGACCGCTTCTTCGGCGTTTTTGCCGATGGTGAACACCCCATGATTTTGCAGCAGCGCCGCCAGGCTTTTCGACCCGGCCAGTGTTTCGATCACCACCTTGCCGATCTGCTCTCCGCCGATCAACGCGAAGCCGCCGCAGGGAATATCTCCCCCGAATTCGTCGGCCATCGCCGTCAGCACGCATGGTATCGAACGTCCCAGCGCCGCGAAGGCCGTCGCAAAACGCGAATGGGTATGCGCCACGCCGAACACGTCGGGACGATGGCGATAAATATAACAGTGCGATGCAGTGTCGGATGAGGGTTTGTGCGCGGCCTCAACCACTTTCCCATCCAGATCAACGATCACCATATTTTCCGGTGTCAGGTCGCGGAACTTCACCCCACTGGGTTTAATCACCACCAACCCTGTTTCCGGGTCGCGGGCGCTCACATTGCCGGAAGTCCACGCGACTAAATTGTTGGCGGGTAGTTCGTTATTTAACGCGCACACTTCAGCACGCAGTTCGGGCAGTAACATGGTCGAATGCTCCTAGACTGAAAAAACGACAGGTGATATTAAACCCCCTGGCGATTGCGGCGCAAGCGGTCCAGATAGACCGCCAGCACAATGATCGCGCCGGTCGCCACATTCTGCCAGAAGGCGGAAATGCCCAGGATGTTCAGCCCGTTGCGGATCGTAGCGATAATCAACGCCCCGACCAGGCTGGCGAGAATGCTTCCCTCGCCGCCAAACAGGCTGGTCCCGCCGATTACCACCGCGCCAATCGCATCCAGCTCATAACCAACGCCGCTCGCCGGTTGAAAACTGTTTAAACGGGAAGATTCTATCAGGCTGGCGAGCGCCGTCAGCGCACCACACAACACATAAATACCGATCAGATTGCGCGAAATCCGCACGCCGGAAAGCCGCGCCGCTTCGCTGTTGCTGCCGATTGCATATGTAAACCGGCCAAAGGGTGTATAACGCAGGATAAACCAGCATCCTATATATACGATCAGCACAATGATGGTCGGCACCGGCACAATACCGCCAATTCGCTCCTGTCCCAGAATCTTAAATCCTTCGATCAGGCCGAAGATCGGCACGCCATTATTTAAAAGCAGGGCCAGACCGCGCGCCACGCTCATCATACCCAGCGTTACGATGAAGGCGGGCAGGCCGAGCCGTGCCACACCGATCCCGTTGATGAGTCCCAGCAGCGCCCCCGCGCCCAACCCGAAGATGATTGCGCCGCCCAACCCCAGGCCGTCGCGCGTGGCAACACCCGCGACCATCGCGCTAAAGGCGAATATAGACCCAACCGACAGGTCAATGCCGCCGGAAATAATCACAAATGTTTCCCCGGCGGCGATCAGCGCCATCACCGCCGCCTGCAGCGTAATTTGCAGCACATTATTGACGGTGAAAAAATATGGCGAGAGTAACCCCAGCACCAGCCACATCAGAATTAAGATCAAAAACAATGAAAAGGCCTGGTTCGAGAGCAGCCCTCTGATTCGGCCCTCCCGCCGCAGGATGGGCAGTTTGGCGCTTTGTTCCATTGTGGTTTACCCTTTCGCCACCTGAAACGCATAATTCATGATGCGCTCTTCTGTCGCTTCTTCGCGTGTCAATTCGCCGACCAGACGCCCCTGCGCCATCACCAGTACCCGGTCGCTTAGCTTCAGTACCTCTGGCATATCGGACGAAATCACCAGCACCGCCCCCCCCTCATCACGGGCGAAGCTGACGAGCAGTTTATGGACTTCTTCTTTCGCCCCAATATCTATACCCAGGGTGGGTTCGTCCACAATTAAAATTGTGGACTGCGCGATCAGCCACTTGGCAAACACAACCTTCTGCTGGTTGCCCCCACTCAAAAACTTCACCTGCGTTCCCAGGCTGCGGGCGCGCACATTCAGGCTGCGCGCATAAGTATCGGTCAGCCGCCGCTCAAGCGGCAAGTCCAGCAGCGCGCCGTACCGGTAGCTGCGTCCACCTGCCCAGTAAGGCAGGGTCATATTCTCCCGGATGTTCATCGTCAGCCCCAGGCCGCTGGCAACCCGATCTTCAGTCAAAAAACCGATTCCCAATCGCAGCGCATCGCCAGGACGCCGGATGCGTACCGGCTCACCTCGAACTAATATCGCGCCAGAAGCAGCCGGACGATAGCCGAAAATTGCCTGGGCAACCTCGGTTCTACCAGACCCCATCAATCCGGTCAGGCTAACGATTTCGCCTTTCCGCACCGAAAAACTGACGTTTTCAAACTTATCCTTCCGCGACAGGTTTTCAACCCGCAGAACTTCCGGCGTATCCGGGGGCAGCGCGCCGATTTCGATTTGCTGTAAATCCCGCCCGATCATCAGCCGAACCAACATATCCACGCTGGTATCCTGAATCATGTACGTGCCAACGTTGTGACCGTCACGCAGCACTGTCACTCGGTCGCCGATGTCGCGC
Source organism: Chloroflexota bacterium (assembly GCA_014338005.1). Taxonomy (GTDB): domain Bacteria; phylum Chloroflexota; class Anaerolineae; order Aggregatilineales; family Phototrophicaceae; genus CFX2. The sequence goes on from QUBZ01000030.1 coordinate 17,833, forward strand.
AGTTCTTCCAGCCGGTGTGAGATGTAGATCACGCCCACCCCCTGCGCCGTCAGACTGCGAATCAACTCGAACAGCCGTTCCACCTCCCGTTCGGTCAGCGCCGCCGTCGGCTCGTCCATAACCAAGATGCGCGCCTTCCGGCTGAGCGCCGACGCGATCTCAACCAGCTGCCGGTCGCCAATGCTCAGTTTATTCACCACAGCCAGCGGGTTTATATCGCCGCCAACCGTTGCTAACACCTGACGGGCATCTTCAACCATCTGCCGCCAATCTATCAGACCGGCGCGGGTGCGCGGCATATTGCCGAGAAAAATATTCTCCGCCACCGTCAGATGAACAGCCTGGCTGAAATGCTGGTAGATGGTGTTGATTCCGGCAGCGCGCGCCTCACCAGGATGTTTGAAGTGAACCTCCTGATTATCAATCAGGATATGGCCGCTGTCGGCCTTGTAGGCCGCGCTGAGAATTTTCATCAGCGTGGATTTGCCCGCGCCGTTTTCGCCCAGCAGCACATGGACTTCCCCGGCTTCCAGCTCGAAGTGCATGTTAAAAAGCACCTGCACGCCGAAAAAAGATTTATTAATATCGCGCATTTCCAACAAATGCGCTCGCGCCTCGGTCACATTGACCTCGTTTTTCTGTTTCAGCAGTAATTTTATCGTCTATAAGATCGGGGCGAGGTTGCCCCCGCCCCGATCGCTGGCAAACAATTTATGACTCAGGCGGTGTGACCAACGCCTGAATCTCCGGCGTATTGTAGTTCTCCGGCGTGATGATAACCACCGGGATGGCGACATTCTTCTGGCGAATGGCATAACCCTTCACCAGCGCGTCAATCGCATCCACGCCTTGCAGCCCCATCGCAAACGGGTTCTGCGCGATCATCGCGCTGATGGTGCCGTCCTCGAACAGCGGGGTGACTTCAGGGTTCGGGTCGAAGGTAACGATTTTCACCTTGCCTTCCAGTCCCAGCGCCTTCACCGCCTGCGCAATGCCCAAGCCGTTCGGGCCGCACGCGCTGTAGAACCCCACGATGTCAGGGTTGGCCGTCAGCAGATCGGTCGCCGCATTCAGCGCCTTGGACGGATCGCAGCCCGTGAACTGAGTCGGCAGCACCTGGATATTGGGGTACTTGGCGATTTCATCCAAGAAGCCCTGGTCACGCTCGGAGCCGGTTTGCGAACCCGCCAGAATGCCCAGGTTGCCGACCTTGCCCGTCTCACCGATCAATTCCGCCAGGACGCGCGCGCCTTCCGCTGCCGCGCCCAGGTTGTCCGTCGTAATCGTGGCATATGGCGCGTCAGAGTTGACGCCGGAGTCCACCATCACCACCGGCACGCCCGACGCAATCGCTTCTTCAACCGGGGCGACCAGTGCTTCGGCGTCCGTCGCGGCCATTACGATGCCGGCGGGTTTCGCCGCCGCCACGTTGCGAACCAGGTCGCCCTGCTGCGCGATGTCAATCTCACGTGGCACGCCCTGGTAGTCGGTCGAGTAGCCCAGCAGCGCGGCGCGTTCTTCCACGCCCGCCTTCACCCACAGCCAGTAGCTCACATCGGTGGATTTGGGGATGAAGACGATACGGCCCATCGAGCCAGGTTCAATCGCCGGCACTTCGCTCAGGCGCTCAGCTTCGTTGAAGTTATCACGAGTGATCATCTTGGGGGTCAGGAAGTTATCATGCTGCGCCGGCGCCGTGCCGTTCAGCAGATATTCGACCATGATATTGAGCGCGGCACGCGACTGCCCGCCGGGGAACTGCTCTACCGAGCCGGTCAGCGCACCATCACGAACCGAGTCCAGCGCCTCCGGCAGCGCGTCGAAGCCAAAAACCACCACCTGGCCGACCAGGTTGCGTGCCTTCAGCGCCTCAATCGCGCCCAGCGCCATATCGTCGTTGGCGGCCACGATCACATCCGGCGGGGTATCCTGCGCTGCCAGGCCGTTTTCGGTGACGTTCAGGCCGTCGGCGCGGTTGAAGTTCGCCGTCTGCTCGAAGATGATCTGGTATTTGTCCGCTACCGGGTCAACAATATTGTGCAAACCCTGGTTGCGGTCAATTGCCGGAGACGCGCCGGGCGTACCTTGCAGGTTGAAAATCCGCGCGCCGTTGGGGAACATCTTCAGCAGCAGTTCGCCCTGTGCCTCGCCGCCCTTCACGTTGTCCGCGCCGACATGCGCCAGCGTATTTTGCGCCGTTTCGCCGGCGATATTGCGGTCAATCGTCACTACCGGGATGCCGGCGTCAATAACCTCCTGCACCGCCGGAGCTAAACCATCCGAGGTGCGCGGCGAGATAATCAGGCCGTCCACCTGCTCGGCAATCATCTGCTCCAGGTCGGCGATCTGTTTTTCGGTTCTGTCCTGACCATCCAGTACGATCAGTTCAATACCGCCAATTTTTGCCGCTTCGTCCTGAATTTGCCGTTCCATATGGACGAAAAACGGGAAACTGAGGCCCGGCACCGAAAACGCAATTCGCAGCGTTTCGCCCTGCCCCATCACCGGCGCGACGGCCAGCACCGCCAGCATCAGAATAAGCACCCCAAGAGAGGCTTTCTTAAACATAGACATAAACTCCTAATTCACAAAACAGTCGGTCAGACGAAAAAACTGGAACATCATCTCACAGGTGTTCGCTTTGTTTCACCTCCTTCCTTAACTTCGCCTCGCTTTTGTAAAGCGATCAAAAAATACGGCGAAGATAATCACCAGGCCGATGATGATCTGCTGAACGTAGGAAATGACGTTCAACTGCGTCAGCCCGGCAGTCAGCACATTAACCAGCAGCGATCCGATCACCGTCCCGAACACACCGCCCTCGCCGCCGAACAGGCTGGTCCCGCCGATCACCACCGAGGCAATCACCGTCAGTTCCAGCCCCACCCCGGCAATCGCTTCTGCCGAATTCAGGCGCGAAGCCAGCATGTAACCGCCAAAACCGGACATCAGGCCGACGATCATATAAACGCTGAGGATGATTAAGCCGGTGTTCAACCCCGAAAGGCGCGCGGCCTCCGGGTTGCCGCCAACGGCATACACGTATCGCCCATACTGGGTATAGCGCAAAATCACATGGGCGATCACCGCCGCGCCCAGAAAGATAATCACCGGGATGGGAACCAGTTCCCCGATGCGCCCCTGTCCCAGAAACTTAAAGTTGTCGTCAAAGGCGCTGATCGGCCCGCCGTTTCCGACCAGCAAAGTCAAACCCCGGAATGCCGACAGGCCACCTAAAGTTACAATAAACGGCGGAATTTTGAGCTTTGTGATGGTCAACCCCTGCGCGAACCCGCCGGCTAGGCCGACCAGGCAGGCAATCAGAATCGCGCCCCCTACCCCCACACCGGAAGTTTCGCCAGCGGTTGTGTCCAGCAGCCCTGTCCCGCCTTTATACACCGCCGCCGCCACAATGCCAGACAGCGCCAGCAGCGACCCAACCGACAGGTCAATGCCGCCTGTCAGGATTACAAACGTCATGCCGATGGCAACCAGGCCGGAGATGGAAGCCTGCCGGGCGATGTTGAACAGATTCAGCGGCGTTGGGAACGAATTCGGCTTAAGGGCGGAGAAAAATATCACCAGCGCCAGCAGGAAAATGAGCGCGCCAAACCGCCCCATGAACGCTCGTAAGCTGAACCGATTTTGTCTTGCCGCTGCTTCTGCCGGAGCGGCGCCCTTTGCTCCTGCCATCATGCCTCCTCGTATTTTCCAACCGACAGGCTGCTTTCTTCACCCGTCATCATCGCGCCCACGCGCTCCGGCGTCGCTTCTTCGCGTGTCAGTTCACCCACCAGGTCGCCCTCGTGCATCACCAGGATTCGGTCGCTCATCGCCAGCACTTCGGGCAGTTCGGACGAAATCATCAGAATGGCAACGCCTTCTTGCGCCAGTTGGCGCATCAATGCATGGACTTCAGCCTTCGCGCCCACATCAATACCGCGCGTGGGTTCATCCATGATGAGGATTTGCGGCTTCAAGGCCAGCCACCGCGAAATAACCACCTTCTGCTGGTTGCCGCCGCTTAAATCCAGCGCGCGCTGGTCAAGGTTCGCCAGCCGGATATTCAGTTTTTCGACGTAGCTGCCCACCACCTGCCGTTCCCGTCCGCCGCTGATGAAGCCCCACTGCGCCACATCGCCCAGTGACGCCATGCTGGTGTTCGCCTGTACCGACATCGCCAGGAACAACGCCTGGAGTTTTCGGTCTTCCGGCACCATGCCCATCCCGGCGCGGATGGCATCGCGCGGGCTGTGAATCGCCGCCGGGCTGCCGTTTACGTAAATCTCGCCCTCATCGCGCGGGTCAACGCCAAAGATGCACCGCGCCAGGTCGGTGCGCCCCGATCCCACCAGCCCGGCCAGCCCGACGATCTCACCCCGGCGCAGCCGAAAACTGATTTGCGACAGCACTCGTTTTTGAGGGTCTTCAGATGTGCCGGTTTTGCTCAGGTTCCGTACTTCCAGCACCACATCACCCGGATGGCTCTCGCCCTGCCCAAAAAATTCCGCTACAGGGCGGCCTACCATCATGCGGATCACTTCATCGGCGCTTGATTCGGAAGCCTGCACCGTGCCGACGAATTCGCCGTCCCGCAGCACCGTAATCCGGTCGCAGATTTGAAAAACCTCATCCATGCGGTGCGAGATAAAAATCACGCCCAGACCCTGCGCTTTCAGGTCGCGCATGATGTCAAACAAATGCTCAACTTCATTCTCGGTCAGCGCGGAGGTCGGTTCGTCCATAATGATAATTTGCGATTTGACCGACAGCGCCCGCGCGATTTCCACCATCTGCCGTTCGGCCACACTCAGGTTGCGGACTGGCGTCGTCGGCGGTAGATGGATACCCAACCGGTCGGTTAACTGGCGCGTTTGTTCGTGCAGTTTGCGCCACTGAACGAATGAAAATCGGTTGGGTTCGCGCCCGATGAACACATTCTCAGCAACCGTCAGGTTGGGCATCAGGTTCAGTTCCTGGTGAATAATTGTGATGCCCAGCGTTTGCGCGTGATGCGGGTTATTCACTTCGATTTCTTGATCGCGCAGCAGCACCCGACCGCTATCCTTGCGGTATACGCCCGACAGGATTTTCATCAGCGTGGATTTACCGGCCCCGTTTTCTCCCAGCAGGCCGTGAATCTCGCCCGGCAGCACCTCTAGATGTACATCATGGAGCGCCTGCACGCCGGGAAACCGTTTGCTGATGCCCTCCATCTTCAAAATGGGCTGAACGTTCATGGCGCGCTCGCTGTTCCAGGGTTAACCGTTAAGCCGGCGGCACAACGCCGATGGTCAGGACGATATTCGCATACAACCGCTGGTCGCCGGACGCCACCACCAGCGAGACATCCCGCCCCCGGCACATATCGTAAAAAGCGAACCGTTCGACCGGCTGGAGTTGAAGATCAGGAATCAGCCGGCGAAAATCGCTATAAATCGGCGGCTCGCTGCCGTCCGCCGTCTGCATCACGTGAACGGCCTCGACCGGAACAGATGTCAGGATGCTGCTCAGAATATCGGTCACGCTCGCAATGCCGGGGCATAAATTGAGGAAAACATACTCGGCCTCAGGATTCGCCCCCGTGATGAACGGATAATTGCCGTCGGCGATCAAAACTTTACTGCCATGCCCGGACATGCCAAGCGCATTGAGGATGGTAGGGTGAAGAAGTTGAGTTTTAAGCATGATTTTTATTGTCCTTATCAAGTAGGTATGACCCCAAAAATCGCCGCTTTTGAGCGCCTATGCTGTCGGAAAACCCGCTTCCAACAGCCGGTTTTCGACCCACGCACGCGCCGCCGCGCAGACTGCCGCCGAGTCGTCGCGGTCATCATTCCACATTTCAATCATCACCGGGCCGCAAAAACCCATTTCGGCAAGCTGGCGGAAGGCCGCCGCAAACGGCACATCTCCTTCGCCAAACGGCACACGCCGGGGAACGCCGGGGCGCGCATCCTTCACATGGATGCCCACCAGATGCCCGCGCGCCGCCGCGACCTCCGCCCGCACATCACGCCGGTTCACCACCAGGTTTCCGATGTCCATATACAGTTGCAGATAAGGTGAATTCACCTTCTGGATGAGGCTGACCGCCGTCGTGGGCGAATCGATATAACCGGCTTCCTGGTTTTCCAACCCCAGCAACACGCCGCGCGCGCCAGCCCAGGCCGTCCCCTGCCACAGGGCATCCTCATAGCGCCTCCGGCTGTGTTCGTCGGGACGTTCGTCCGGCAGCGTGTCATAACCGGCTACCTGAACGATGCGAATTCCCAGGTCAACAGCCAGATCAATCGTTTGCCGGAGAATTGTCAGCCCGCGTTCGCGGATGGAGGCATCGGCGCAGCCCAGCGGATATTCCCGGTGGGCGCTTAAACACAAGGTGCGTATCGGCATGTCCGCGCTCTCAATGGCGCGACGCAGTTCGCGGCGCTGCGCGGGTGACCATTCCAGACGGCCAAGCCGCTCCATGCTGGGGTCGAGCGACATCTCTACGAAGTCGAAACCCGCCTCGGCAGCCAGCACCAGCCGCTCTGCCCAGGTAATGTTTGAAGGCAGCGCCTTCTCATATATGCCGATAGATAAACCCAAAAACCGGCTCATAACAATTCTGTTCCTGAAATAACCACTTTTTCCGCCGGCCTTGCAGCATCGCGGCTTTCAGGCCGGGAGGCTTTTTATATCAGCGACCGGCAGCTTTCACGCTCGATAAGCTCAACTGGCAGCATCATCCGACGTGGGGCGAATTCGACATCCCGCTGTTTGATACGCGCCAGCAGCATTTCGATGCTGACCCGCCCCATTTCGGCAGTCGGCTGCGCGACGGTGGTGAGCGACGGACACATGGCGCTCGCCAAAGGAATATTGTCGTATCCAATAATGGAAATATCTTCAGGCACGTTCAGCCCGGCGCGCCTCAAAACGCTGATCGCGCCAACCGCCATTCGATCATTGGCAGCAAAAACCGCCGTCAGGTTCAAATCACGGCGCAGCAGTTCTTCCATGCCCTTTGCGCCGCCGCCGTAATGGAAATCACCCTGCACGACAGCATCGTCTGATAACGTTATCCCCGCTTCGCTCAACGCACGGCGAAAGCCCGTCAGCCGGTGCGCGCTCAGGCTTAGCTGGTTTGGCCCGGCAATATAACCGATGTGCCGATGCCCCAGGCGCGTCAAATATTCCCCCGCCATATATCCGCCCTGCTCGTTGTCAATCAAAACCTGGTCAACCATCAGGTCGCCCAATTCCCGATCTACCACCACACAGGGTACACGCGCCTTCAGAATGGATTGCAGCGGGGCGAAGCTGTTGCCCGATGAGATCAGGATGATGCCATCAATCTGTTTGGAGAGCAGGGTATCCACGTAAGCGGCTTCTTTCGCTTCCGACCCATCTGAATTGCACAGGATGACGCTGTAACCTTCGTTAAAACCAACATCCTCGATGGAGCGGGCGATCTCTGCAAAAAACGGGTTGGAGTTGTCGGGGACAAGCATTCCGATGATGCTGGTTTCGTTGCGCCGCAGACCGCGCGCCAGCGAGTTCGGGCGATACCCCAATACGTCAATCGCGTTCCGCACCCGGTCTACGGTCTGCGGATCAACAAACCGCGTGCCGTTGATGACATGGGATACCGTTGCGACCGATACCCTGGCGTAGGCTGCTACATCGCGCATCGTTGGCATAAAACCGCATCCAGCGGCTAACCGCCCGCGAAAACGTTTACCGTAAACGTTTACTTATACTATATCCCGTATTACGGCCCTGTCAAGCAGCCGGGTTGGTGATATTTCACAAATCCGCCAGCTCTACGATCACGCCTTCGTTCGGGCGCAGTTTCAGTTTCCCATCCGTCGGTTCGCTGCGATCAAGCTGCGTCGAAAGTACAATCTTTCCTGCAAATTTTATGTCGAGTTCGCGCTCCCTCACACCCAAATTCAGCGCGATACAAACGCGCTGCCCTGCATAAATCCGCAAATACACGTAACAGTCCGAAGGAATCCCCTCGCCCGTCACCGAACGATAATCACCCAGCCGCAGTGCTGCGCTTTCACGCCGGTAGGCGATTAACCGCCGGTACAGCGCCAGCATCGAGCGAGTTTCATCCCGCTGTTTTTCCACATTGATGGTTTTATAATTGGCCGCCACCGGAAGCCATGTTTGCCTGCCTGCGCTAAAACTGGCATTCTGGCTGTCGTCCCACTGCATCGGTGTGCGTTCGGGATCGCGGGACATACCTGGCACGTTGATACCATACGGGTCCTGCACGGCTTCCTGCGGGATAGACACGTTTTCCATGCCGATTTCCTCGCCGTAATAGATAAATGGCGTGCCGCGCAGCGTCAGCAGCAGCATGGCGGCCATCCGCGCTTCTTCAAGCCCGATCCGACTGGCAAGGCGCGCCTGGTCATGGTTGCCAAGCACATAATTCGGCCACCCGTGCTCGGGCAGCGCAGCCTCATAAATCTCAACAGCCTCCCGCACATCGGCGGCGAACCAGGGCGTCAGAATCAGCCGGAAGTTGAACGGCAGGTGCAGCATATCGCCGCCGTTTTCCGTTTTGCTGCCGTAAAGCGCAGCCAGGTACGCCGGCGTGCCGAAGTAGTTCACCTCCCCCACCATCACCCGATCCGGGTATTCGTCAAATACCCGGCGAAATTGACGGATGATGTCATACACTTCTGGGCGAAAGGCGCTGTAAATGCGGTTATAAGGATCGGGTTCGTCTCGAAACTCCGCATCTTTTATCATCCAGTCAATCACGTCCACGCGGAAACCATCTACCCCCCGGTCGAGCCAGAAACGAATCACGTCCTGCATGGCGGCGATCACTTCCGGGTTGCGATAATTCAGGTCAGGTTGTTCCTTCAAAAAGCTGTGCAGGTAATACTGACCGGTGGCCGCATCCCATTCCCAGGCCGAACCACCAAAGGCGCTCGTCCAGTTATTCGGCGGGCTGCCGTCCGGTTTCGCATCCCGCCAGATATACCAGTCCCGCCGGGGATTATCCCGCGATGACCGCGCTTCTAAAAACCAGCGGTGTTCGCTGGAAGTATGGTTTGGAACAAGATCAAGCAGGAGTTTAATGCCGCGTGTATGAGCTTCCGCCAGCAGTTTATCAAAATCCGCCAGCGTGCCGAACAACGGATGAATATCGCAATAGTCCGCCACATCGTAGCCAAAATCAGCCATCGGTGATGGGAAGATCGGCGACAGCCAGATGGCGTCAATGCCCAACCATTGCAGATAATCCAGCCGGGAAGTGATGCCCGGCAGATCGCCAACACCATCATCGTTGCTGTCCTGAAAACTGCGCGGATAAATCTGGTAAATAATGCCCTGTTTCCACCAGGGGGTTTTTGCGTCCGATGTCGTCATGATTGCCTCGTTTGCTGAATCACCAAAACTTTATGCCCTGCCTTTGGACTCTACCCGCTGTGTGAAGCGAGCCACATCAATCACAAAGCGTGTATGCGTCCCCTCGCCGATCAATTCCTGCTCATCCCATGCCTGTACCTTGAACACCACCTGCCGCCCCTCGACGCGCGTCACTTCCGCCCGCGCCCGCACCTGCTGGCCGAGCGGAGTCGCCGCCAGATGCCGCACGTCCAGCGCCGTCCCCACGCTCGCCTGGCCTTCCGGCAGCAGGTGGTCAATGGCCGCAACCGCCGCCGCTTCCATCAGCGCGATTATGGCCGGTGTGGCGTACACCGGCAGGCCGCCGCTGCCCAGGTGTGTCGCCGTCAGGTCATCTGTGACGACTGCCGTTCGTTCGCCGGTCAGTCCAGGTCGGATTTGCTCCATTTTTTGCCTCTCTCATGAACATTATCCAAAAAATCTTATACAAGTTGCACGTTGCTATAAAGCGTGATTCCAGACAATAATAGATGAGAGTATAACTGGGAAAAAATAAACCGTGTATATCCTTACCTGCGACAAGAAAGCGAAGAAGACCTAACCCGACCAGTTGTCCGGGCTTTTTCGCTTACCAGATGCGAACGACCAGAACCCGCCCGGATGGCGGGTTTTTTCGTGTATAAAGGACTAACCATGTTATCGGCAGCCGCTTTACAAACATTCGACAGCAAGAAGAAGCAGAGCAAAAAACCAGACCCCCGATCTGGATAGCTGCGCTGCGTCAAAACCGTGAGCCGACCGCCGTCCAGATGAACTTCTGGGCGGCGGTTTTTATTTTCGACCCTGTGTATTCAGATCAGAAAGGATATCTAGAAATGTCTCAACCGGTATGTCCTGAATGCGGCGGTGCGGTAAACGTACCGGCCGACGCGCTGCAAAACGAACTGCTGCCCTGCCCAGACTGCGGCACGGAACTGGAAATCATCAGTCTCAACCCCCTGGCTTTGGAGCGCGCCCCGGAAGTTGAAGAGGACTGGGGCGAATAACATGCGCGTCGGTTTGCTCGTCACTCACCTGCGCGCCGAAGAAAAATTGCTGATCGAGGCATTCCAGGCGCACAACCTCCAGCCGGATATCCTGCTCGACCGCCAGATCACCTTTGATCTCACCGCCGGGCCGGAGCAGCGAACGCCGTCCGGCGCAGCCTGGAGCGACTACGACGTTGTTCTGGAACGCTGCGTCAGCACCTCACGGGGACTCTATCTACTGGCCGTCCTCAATGCCTGGGGCATCCGCACCATCAATTCCCACACAGCGGCGGTCACCTGCGCCGATAAACTGCTGACCACGCTGGCGCTGGCTTCGGCAGGCATCCCCCAACCGTCCGCGCGCGCTGCCTTTGATGCCGAAAGCGCCCTGGAAATCATCGAACAGACCGGCTACCCCGCTGTACTCAAGCCCGTCACCGGCTCGTGGGGGCGGCTGCTGGCGCGTATTAACGACCGGGACAGTGCCGAAGCGGTCATCGAACACCGGCAGACGCTCGGCGGCTACCAGCACCATATCTACTACGCACAGCCTTATGTCAATAAACCGGGGCGCGACATCCGCGCTTTTGTGGTCGGCGACGAAACCATCTGCGCTATCTACCGCACCTCGCCGCACTGGATCACCAATACGGCGCGCGGCGGCCAGGCCGCGAACTGTCCGGTCACGCCGGAGATGGACGCGCTCTGCCGTCGGGCAGCGGCAGCAGTCGGCGGCGGTGTGCTGGCGCTCGACCTGTTTGAAGACCCCGAACGCGGCCTGCTGGTCAACGAAATCAACCATACAATGGAGTTCCGCAACAGCAGCGCCCCTACCGGCGTGGACATCGCCGCCCGCGTCGCCGATTACGCCCTGCGGCAGGCCGAGGTGATCGTATGATCCGCGCGGGAATCGTCGGCGCATCCGGTTATGCCGGGGGCGAACTGCTCCGGCTGCTGCTCGGCCATCCCGATGTGGAAGTGGTGCAGGCCGCCTCACAAAGCAGCATGGGCAAATTTTTGCATCAGGTTCATCCGCAGCTTCGCGGACGCACGTCCCTGCGTTTCATCAGCCCGGACGCACTTCAGCCCTGCGACGTGCTGTTCCTGGCGCTGCCGCACGGCGAAGCGCAGACCCACATCGAACAGTACACTGCTCTCGCCGGCACGATCATTGACCTGAGCGCCGATTTTCGCCTGCGCGACCCGGCGGCACACGCAGCCACCTACGGCGATCACGCCGCGCCGGACTGGCTGCCGCGTTTCGCCTACGGCCTGCCAGAGATCAACCGTCCCGCCTTGCGAGAGACTCGTTATGCCAGCGGCGTGGGCTGCAACGCCGCCGCGACCATTCTGGCGCTGGGCGCGGTATTTAATGCCGGATGGCTGGATGCCGGCCAGCCGATCATCGCCGATATAAAAGTCGGCAGCAGCGAGGCCGGTCGCCAGCCAAACGAATCCAGTCACCATCCCGCCCGCGCGGGCGTCGTCCGCCCCTTCCAACTCACCGGCCACCGCCACGAAGCGGAAGTCCGCCAGGCGTTTGCCGGCAAATTGGCGGGCGTGCGCCTGTCCGTCACCAGCGTCGAGATGGTGCGCGGCGTTTCGGCGGCAGTGCATGTCACCCTACCACCAGGGCTGGCTGAGCGCGACCTGTGGAACGCCTACCGCGCCGCCTGGAACGGCGAGCCGTTCGTCCGCATCGTCCACGAAAAAACCGGTATCCACCGCCACCCGGAGCCGCGTTTGCTGGCCGGGACGAATTACGCCGACGTGGGCTGGGAATACGACCCTGACACCGGACGCGCCGTTCTGCTGTGCGCCCTGGATAACCTGGGCAAAGGCGCGGCAGGCACAGCCGTCCAGTGTATGAACCTGATATGTGGTTTTGACGAAACATCCGGTTTGAGTTTTGGAGGTTTTTATCCATGATTGCGGTTTTAAAACTCGGCGGCGGCGCGGGCAATGACCATACGGCGGCGCTGCGAAACCTGGCAGACCGTATCCACAGCGGCGAGCGGTGGGTGCTAGTACACGGCGCCAGCGCGGCAGCGGACGCCCTGGCCGAACAGATCGGTTATCCGGCGCGCGCGCTCACCACACCCGGCGGCCACAGCAGCCGCTACACCGACGCCCGAACACTGGAGATATTCTGCATGGCGGCGGCTTCCACCAACCAACAAATGGTCGCCGCGCTCGACGCGCTTGGTGTGCGCGCCGCCGGCTTAGCCGGGCCGAACGTCATCCGCGCCGCTCGTAAAACGGCCATCCGCGCTGTACGTGACGGGCGGCAGGTACTCATCCGTGACGACTACACCGGCTCAATTACCGGCGTGGACGCGCGCCTGCTGTCGGCGCTGCTGGAGGCCGGCATCACGCCGGTGGTCGCACCGGTCGCCCTGGGCGCAGAGGGAGAGCGCCTGAACGTGGATGGCGACCTGGCCGCCGCCGCCATCGCCCGCGCGCTGGAAGCCGAAACGCTGCTCATCCTCAGCAATATCCCCGGCCTGCTCCGCGATGTTCATGATCCATCCTCGCTGGTGCGGTCTTTTTATCTGTCCGAACTGCCGCATTATGAAAGCCTGGCGGCTGGCCGCATGAAGAAAAAACTGCTGGCCGCCGAACGCGCCGGGGCGGGTCGTTTTATCCTATCGGATTCGCGTATCACGCAGCCGGTGGACTCCGCGCTGGCCGGGGCAGGCACGCATATTCAAACGAGGATTCTCAATGGTCACTTCAATGATTGACCTGATGGAGCGGGAACAGGCGCGTTCCAGCGGCGTTTATCTCAAACGCGACCTGCAAATCGTACGCGGCGAGGGCGCGGCGCTTTACGACGCGGCAGGCTGCCGTTACATTGACTGCGTGGGCGGCCAGGGCGCGGCCAACCTCGGCCACAACCACCCGGCAGTGATCGCCGCCATTCAGCGCCAGCTAAATGACCTTATTTCCTGCCCGGAGTTATTTCACAATCCCATCCGGGCGCGCTACCAGGACGAGTTGTGCCGTGCTGCCACCAATATGCCGAGGGTATTCCTGTGCAGCAGCGGCGCGGAAGCCGTCGAGGCTGCGCTCAAATTCGCCCGGCTGGCTACCCGCCGCCCCAATTTCATCGCTGCCATGCGCGGTTTTCATGGCCGCACGATGGGCGCGCTCAGCGTCACCTGGGAAAAAACCTACCGCGAGCCGTTTGAGCCGCTGCTGCCGGGAGTGCGACACGTCCCCTATAACAATCTGGAACGGCTGACCGAGGCGCTGGACGACACTATCGCGGCAGTCATCCTTGAACCCATCCAGGGCGAAGGCGGCGTGCATCCCGCTCAGCCGGGTTATCTGGCCGAAGTGCAGCGGTTGTGCCATGAACGCGGCGCGCTGCTCATTCTGGACGAGGTGCAGACCGGTTTTGGGCGCACCGGCAGTCTGTTCGCCTACCAGCACGACGGCATCCAGCCGGATTTAGTATGCCTTGCCAAAAGCATCGCCGGTGGACTGCCGATGGGCGCAATTTTGATCGGCGAGCGAGTTGGGCCTTTGCCGCCCGCCGCGCATGGCAGCACCTTCGGCGGCGGCCCGGTCGCTTGCGCGGCGGCGCTGGCCGTGCTGGAAGTGCTGCAAACGACCGATCTCATCGAACGGGCGGCGCGGCTGGGCGCGGCGGTGCTGGATCATCTGCACACTAACCGTCCCGCCGGCGTCCGCGAAGTGCGCGGGCGCGGCCTCATGATCGGCCTCGAACTACGCGGCAAAGTCGCCCCGGTGCTGCGGGCGCTGCAAACACGCGGCGTGCTGGCGCTGCCCGCCGGATCAACCGTGCTGCGGCTGCTGCCCCCACTGGTGATCTCGGAAGATGATTTCTGGCAGGCCGTACATACCATCGAGGAGGTGGTCAACGATGCCTTTTGAAAACTACAGCATCATCGAAAGCACCCTGAGGGAAGGCGAGCAGTTCAGCACCGCCGCCTTCACCACTGTTCAGAAGCAAAAAATCGCCGAAATGCTCAACTCCTTCGGCGTCGAAATGATCGAAATGACCTCTCCATGCGCCTCGCCGCAAAGTGCCGCCGATATTCGCGCTGTCGTCGGTATGGGGCTGCGCGCCCGCATCCTCACCCATATCCGCTGCAACCACGATGATGCCCGCCGCGCGCTCGATACCGGTGTGCAGGGCATAGACATCGTGATCGGCACGTCGCCGCATTTGATCCGGCACAGTCATGGCAAAGACATCAACCAGATTATTGACCTGGCGGCGGACGTGCTTTCGTTCATTCGCCGGCAGGCGCCGGATGTGATTTTACGCTTCAGCACCGAGGACAGCTTCCGCAGCCGCGAGGCCGATCTGCTGCGGGTTTATCTGGCGATTGCCGACCTCGGCCTCGTCCAGCGGCTCGGTGTGGCCGATACGGTCGGGGTTGCCCTGCCCAGCCAGGTTTCCGCGCTGGTGCATCAGTTGGTGCGGCTGACCGGGTTGGATGTCGAGTTTCACGGCCACAATGACAGCGGCTGCGCCATCGCCAACGCCTGCGCCGCCCTGGAAGCCGGAGCGACCCACATAGATACCACCATTCTGGGCATCGGCGAGCGCAACGGCATCACCCCCCTCGGCGGCCTGATCGCCCGCCTGTATACGCTCAACCGGCAGTATGTCGCAAAATACAACCTCAAACTGCTGCCGCAGCTTGATCTGCTCATCGCCGACTACTGCGACATCCCGATCCCGTTTAGCAACTATATCACTGGGTCAAGCGCCTTCATCCACAAGGCCGGCATCCACGCCAAAGCTGTCCTAGCCAACCCCGAAACCTACGAAATCCTCCAGCCGGAAGATTTCGGCCTCACGCGGGAAATCGCCGTCGGCCACCGGCTGACCGGCTGGAACGCTATTCGCAACCGCGCGCTGGCGCTCGGCCTCAGCCTGGACGAAGCGACCTTAAAATCCATCACCCAAACAATCAAACAACGTGCCGATCATCAACCGCTTTCGCTGCCGGAAGTAGACGCCCTGCTGATGGAGGCAGCTTTTCAGCCATGAACGGATATACCTTCGCCGAAAAAGCCCTTGCCCGCGCTGCCGGGCTTTCCGCTGCCCGCGCCGGGGACATCCTGGACGTGCAGCCGGATTTGATCTTCAGCCACGACAATTCGGCGGCCATCCGGCGTATCTTCGAGCAGACCGGCGCGCCCGCCGTCGTCCGCCCAGAGCGCATCGCCATCACCCTTGACCATGCCGTGCCTGCCCCCACCACCCAGCACGCGCAAAACCATGCCGAAATTCGCCGCTGGGTGCAGGAACAGCACATCCGGCATTTTTTTGAAGTCGGGCGCGGCATCTGCCACCAGGTCATCAGCGAGGAGGCGCTTGTGCTGCCCGGCGAAACCATCCTGGGCGCGGACAGCCACAGCACCCACTATGGATGGCTAGGCGCATTCGGCATGGGCATCGGGCGCACCGAGATGGCCGCCCTGTGGGCAGTCGGCGAACTGTGGCTGCGCGTGCCGGAATCCATGAAAATTACACTTAACGGCAAATTACAGCGCGGCGTCACCATCAAAGATGCCAGCTTACGCATTCTGGGCGACCTGGGCGTGGCAGGCGGTCAGTACCGCGCGGTCGAATTCGCCGGCGATACGCTCTCGACTCTTGCTCTGGATGAGCGCCCTGTCCTGCCCAATATGATGGCCGAGTTCGGCGCGATGAGCGCCTACCTGCCCCCCGATCAGGCCGTTTTTGATTATCTGGAGCCGCGCCGGACACGCGCTTACACGCCGCTTTATCCTGACCATGATGCGATATACGCCGAAGAATACACCCTGGATGTGTCCAACCTCGAACCTCAGATCGCCCTGCCCCACCAACCCGATAACGTTGTCCCTTTGTCAGAGGTGATCGGCCAGCCCGTCCAGCAGGCATTCCTGGGAACCTGCACCAACGGGCGCTTCGAGGATTTGCAGGCCGCCGCCGAAGTGCTGCGCGGTCACCGGGTGCGCTGCCGTCTGGTGGTCATCCCGGCCAGCTCGCAAGTTTTTCTCCAGGCTGTTCAATCCGGCGTCCTGGCTGCACTGGTTGAGGCCGGCGCGGCGGTTGGCACACCGGGCTGTGGCCCGTGTATGGGTAATCATATGGGCATCCCATCCCCGGACGAGGCGACTGTCAGCAGCGCCAACCGCAACTTTCGCGGGCGTATGGGAACGCCGGACGCGCCGGTATATCTGGCAAGCCCCTACGTTGTCGCTGCCAGCGCCATCTGCGGCCACCTGGCCGACCCGCGTGAGTTTCTGCCGGGGCATAATCCGCTTTAAGGAGCTTTTATGACCGTACATCGTGTCTGGGTTTACGGGGACAATGTGAATACCGATGTGATTTTCCCCGGCAAATACACCTATACCCTCAAAACACCGGAAGAAATCGCCGCCCACGCCCTTGAAGATCTTGACCCGGCTTTCGCCAGCGGCGTCCGCCCAGGCGATGTCATCGTCGCCGGGCGCAACTGGGGCAGCGGCAGCAGCCGCGAGCAGGCCGTTACGACGCTTAAATATGCTGGTGTCCCGGTGATAATCGCCGCCTCATTCGGCGGGCTGTATTTCCGCAACTGCATCAACCAGGGTATCTGGCCGGTCGTCTGTCCTGATCTAAGCCAGTGGGTGCAGACCGGTGAGACAATCGAAATCAACCGGCAGGCAGAGCAAATTCTCGCCGCCGGGCGTGTATTTGCCATCCCTTCGCTGTCACCATCGGTGCAAGCCATCCTGGAAGGCGGCGGCTTGCTGCCGATGCTTCAGCGCCGCTTCGGAAAGGTTGACACATGAATCCGCATATCATCACGGTCATTCCCGGTGACGGAATCGGCCAGGAAGTGATCCCGGCGGCGGTGTGTGTTCTGGAAACACTGAATCTGCCCCTGGTGTTTAGCCAGGCCGAAGCTGGTTTTGGAGCATTTGAACGCACCGGAAACGCGCTGCCTGCCGAAACTTTACGACTATGCGAAGACAGCGCGGCGATTTTGTTCGGCGCAACTCAATCGCCCATGTCGAAGATTCAGGGTTATCAGAGTCCCATCCTGACGCTGCGCCACCATTTTGATCTGTTCGCCAACCTGCGGCCTGCCAGCAGCGAAAATATTGATCTGTTGATCGTGCGTGAAAACACCGAAGGGCTTTACAGCCGCCGCGAGCGGATCGAGGACGCCGGCCAGACAGCGGTTGCTGAGCGGGTCATCACGGCCAGAGCATCGGCGCGAATCGCGCGTGCAGCGTGCGAACTGGCGCTTAAGCGGCGCGGCAGGCTGACTATCGTCCACAAAGCCAATGTATTAAAGGAAACCTGCGGCCTGTTCCGCCGTATTGCTTTTGAAGTCGCCGCCGAGTACCCAACCCTGGCAGTGGAAGAAGTGCTGGTGGATACTGCTGCGATGCTGCTGGTTCAGAACCCGTCCCGTTTTGATGTGATCGTCACCACCAACTTGTTCGGCGATATCCTCAGCGATCTGGCGGCAGGGCTGACCGGCGGCCTGGGCATCGCGCCGTCGGCTAATGTCGGCGGCAAACACCCTGCCCTTTTCGAGCCGGTTCATGGCAGCGCCCCGGACATCGCCGGGAAGGGCGTGGCCGACCCACGCGCCGCCATCCTTTCCGCCGCCATGATGCTGGACTGGCTTGGTTACGCCCAGGCCGCCGCTTCTGTAACACGTGCCGCCCGCCAGACAGCACACGCCGGCAGCATCGCTATCACTACCGAACAAATCATCGAGCGGCTTTTAGAGGAATCGCCCCATGCCCACTGACCTGCTGACCGAACTGGTGCGCCGCTACAGCCCTTCCACACAGGAAAATGAAGCTGTTGATTATCTGGTTGCCTGGATGCGTGACGGCGGCTTCCACGCCTATTGTGACGCGGCAGGCAACGCCTGCGGTATTCGCGGCCCCCTGGACGCGCCAAACACTTTAATACTGCTCGGCCATATAGATACCGTCCCCGGTTTGATTCCGGTGCGGATCGAGAACGGCTGCCTGTACGGGCGCGGCAGCGTGGACGCCAAAGGCTCGCTGTCGGCTTTTGCCGAAGCCGCCGCGCGCGCCTGTCTGCCTGACGGCTGGCGCGTGGTGGTGATCGGCGCGGTAGAGGAAGAAATCGCCACCAGCCGGGGCGCGGTTTTCGTGCGCGATCACTTCAGCCCGACCGCCTGCATCATCGGCGAACCCAGCGGTACGGAGCGTATCACGCTGGGTTACAAAGGGCGGCTGCTGGTGGATTACCGGCTCACCCGCCCGGTGGCGCATACTGCACAGCCCACGCCGAGCGTCGGTGAATTGGGCTTTACCTTCTGGCAGAAAATCACCGGCTGGGTTAACAACCGGAATGCCGGCATCGCCGGTTTTTTTGACCGTGTGACGCCGCATCTGCGCTCCATCAACACCGAAACCGATCATTTCGCGGATACGCTGAACCTCACGATCAGCTTTCGCCTGCCGCCGGGCCTTTCGCCGGAGGAAACTTTCGCCGCATTAAAAACGTTTGCCGAACCAGACGCCGAACTGCATCCTTACGGCATGGAACACGCCTACCGGGGCGACCGGGCGAACGGCCTCGTGCGCGGGATGCTGGCCGCGATTCGCGCTGAGGGCAGCCAGCCCGGTTTTGTCCTTAAAACCGGAACCAGTGATATGAACGTGGTCGCGCGCCGCTGGAACTGCCCGATCATCGCCTACGGGCCGGGCGACAGCAGCCTCGACCACACACCGGACGAACATATCCCGCTGGTGGAATACCGGCACAGCATCGAAGTGCTGCGCCGGTTTCTGGAAAATCTTTCCGTTCTCTCCGACTATGCGAATCCTTTGTAGCGGCGGCTGTAATAGCAGGTGTCGCAAACGCCATACGGGTGATATTCCGGCAGGCGGCATCCGCAGCGCGAGCAGCGCCGCGCCGCCTCGATGCGCCGCAGCAGCGCGGCATCAATCGCCGCCGACCACTCGGCGCGCGCCGCCCGCACCCGGCTTTCATCAGGGGCGCACAGGCCGAATTCAGGGCGGCGCGCCAGCCACAGGTAAATATCCGCGCACGAAATACTGGTTTCGGTATCTTCCAGGTGAACCTGGTCGTAGATTTCCCGCGGCGGCGGGGGTGGCAGCGGCATTGGTCGCCCGGCCAGGATGCTGGTCGCGCACGATCGCCAATAGCCGCGTGTGTTCTGGCGCGTCGGCGCATTGATGAGCTTAAGCGCCCGTTCCAGACCTAACTGCTGCACTTCGCCCTCTTGCAGCATTTCGGCCAATTCAACCGGTTCGGTCAGGTTGGCCGTTTTCAGGGTGCTGCGCAAATGGTCAGGGATGGACTCCAGCAGCGCCCACTGCCGCAGCCGCTCAGCCAGCGTCCCTGGCAGCAGTTCCAGCGCCTCGACCGTCGGCATCACGCGGGCGTGGGTCAGCATCATGGGATTCAACGGAAACAACTTCCGCACCAGATCATGGTCTTTCGGCTCAATTGCCCCCACTTCCCCCGCCTCAGACAGCCCAAAACGTCCGGCGCGCCCGCCGATCTGCTGAACTTCGGCAGCCGTCAGCGGTCGAACAACCTGGCCGTCGTATTTTTCAACCTCAAAAAAACACACATAATCCGCCGGCAGATTCAGCCCCATACCCACCGCATCCGTCGCTACGCAGATTTCCGTATCACCATCGGCGAAACGCTGCGCCTGTTTGCGCCGCACCTCCGGCGGCAGATTGCCATAAATCACCGACACGCTTCGACCCAGGTTTTCCAGCCGGTCTTTGAGTTCCAGCACTGTCGCCCGCGAAAAGGCCACCAGAATCGTGCGCAGCGGCAGACCACGCAGGCTGAAAGGCCGATCGGCAGCCTGAATGCCGGCCAGCCGTTGATGTTCAATCACTTGCACCGGCAGCGTTACGGCCTGCGCCAGCCGTTCGATCAAAGGCCGAACCGTAAACGGCCCGATCACATGGATTTCCGGCGCTTGCGCTTCCATCAAAGCGCGCGTCCAGGCCCAGCCGCGCTCCGTATCGGCCAGCATTTGCGCTTCGTCAATCACCACGCATGAGCCGCTGCGGTTGGGGTTAAACATTTCAATCGTGGAAGCAGTAAAACGCGCCCCTTCAACCGGGATATACTCCTCGCCCGTCAGCAGGCTGCATGGCGCGCCGCGTTCGTTCAGCCGGTCGAAAACTTCAAGGGCCAGCAGCCGCAGCGGTGCCAGATACCACCCACTGCCCGCCCTCACCAGTTCATCCAGCGCCGCGTGCGTTTTCCCGCTGTTGGGCGGCCCAACGTGCAAAAAAATCTGCTGGGACTCGCGCCCATTATATTCCCAGGTCGGGAAAACCGGCAGCAGCAAAGCGCGCAGCTCCGCCCGGCGGCGTTCTTCTTCCTGCTGCTGACGGTAGCGTTCTTCCAGTTTGCGCTGTTCTTCCAGGTAGGCGGCATGGCGTTCGATTCGCCACTCCACCCGCTTGATTTTCAGAATCTCCCGGAACTCGTAAAGCTGCTGCGGCAGCCCCCATTTACCCTGCACCTGTTCCCAACGAGGCGCGGTGCGGCTGATTTTCTCTTTACCCAGCCGGTAGCGCGCCGCCGAATAACTCAAACCGGCAGCCAGCGCGATCTCGCGGACTTTCAGCGTTTCCAGCCCTGTGAAGCGCAAAGCGTAATCAGAGTCGGCATATGCCCTTTCAACCTCTGCCGCCGGAAAACGTGTGCTGCCCTGGGGGTCGGTAAACGCAGCGATACGCCCTTCGCGCAGGGCTTTTTCCAGCGTCGACGGCCTGGCTCCTAATCGTTTGGCCGCCTGGTTAAGAACATACGTCCGCGCCAGCACGCGCGCCCGATATGTCCCCCCATCGCGCGCGCCCAGGCGCAGCGTTTCGCCTGCCGTTTCCACGAAGGGCTTCCACTCTTGATCTTTAATCCGGTTTTGCGCGGCGGCAGCCCGGCGGGCAGCCTCCTCGTCAGCGCCTTTAAATGTGACCCATTGAATCGTCTGAGATTTATGCCGGTGTGTCACGGCAAACTGAACCAGATGACCTGCCGCCACCAGTTCGTCTACTATCGCCCGGTCAAATTCCGCGTCGAGCTTCTGGCGCAGCGCGGTTTTGCCCTTCTGTTTTTGCAAGAAAGCCACCACTGCCTCGCGTATCGGCCGCAGACGGCGTGCGCGCAGCGCCTTTCGAATAGTCGCCTCGCCCAACCGCAGCGGGTCATATACCAGGTCTTCAACCTGTTTCAACATCCCCCGTTCGATCAGGCTTTGCAGCGTTTGCCGGTTGTCTGCTCCTGCTTGCAGAGCGCCGCGCTCCATATATCCGGCGTCCGCCAGCCGCTCCAGCAGATGCAGTTCATCGCCCGCAAGCTGCGCCCGGCGCTGTGCCATTTGCTCAACAATCGGCGCGTCCGGGAACGACAGGTCATCATACATGGTCGGCATCTGCGGGGCGCTCCAGACGTGGAGCGCCCGTACTGCTTCCGGTTTCAGCCGAGTTGCGTCATAATAAAGATTGCCCTCACGCCCGACACGCCCTTCGGCTGCCGCCAGGTTAAGGCGTTTTGCTGCTTTATTGTTAACACGAAACCGCTCCGCCAATGCCGGACGGGAAATAAAACCTTCCGGCACGCGGGTAACAATTTCCAGGAGAAGTTGGGGGGTAAGTTTTGGCTGTGGCATCTTGTGTATTTTTACACAAATTTCACGGATGTTGCAAACTCTTATACTGCAAATTGACAAATATGATAGATAATTATAGTAGACGGCAAACCGGTCATAAGCTGGAAATAACGACAAAACTCAGCCGTTTTGTTTTTTAATCATAACATGCCGATTTCACTGCGCCGATAGGGAGGCAGCATTATGCCAAAAGCGCGTTTACATTTTGTTTTTATTTTGTGCTGTTTATTAGCTGTGTTCGCAGCTCAGGTTTTTGCTCAGGATGCGCCGCCGGAGGATACTCCCGAAGCCACCGCGATTGTAGAGCCAACCGACATCCCAACCGAAGTTCCAACAGACGTTCCGGTCGACATACCCACCGTCGAACCTCCCCCTGAAGTCACCGCGGAAATAACGGTCGAGCCGCCGGCGCTGGAGACACCCCTGCCGCCGACGCCCACCCCGGTCGAACCGGCGCTGCCCGCCGAGCCGGTGCTGGCGCTGCTGGCGCGCGAGATGTTCGACAGCGGCGATCTATCCGCCTGGGTGATGGGGAGCGGGTGGTCGCTGGTCGCCAACCCGACCGGCCTCGGTTTGCAGATCATCGGCGCGCCGGATGTGCTTCAGTTCCAGCGGGGCCCGCTCTACAACGCCGCCACCCAGGCCGACTTCCTGCTTTCCGGCGGCAGCGTTCATCTCAGCCTGCGCCAGAGCATGGCGGGCAGTTACACCGCCGCCCTGGACACCGCCGGGCTGGTGACACTCTACCGCGCCGGCGTGCCGGTGCTGTCCGCGCCGGTTCTCGTTCAGCCCGACCAGTGGTACGCGCTGCGGCTGTCGGTTATGGACGGCATCCTGCGTGTGGCGGTGAACGGCGTGGAACTGCTGGCCTGGCCGGACACCGCGCCGCTGCCGCCCGGTTTCGCCGGGATAGCGGCCTTCCCATCCGTCGAGGGTGCGCCCTTCACAGCGCAGGTGGATAACTTCTTCCTGTGGGTGCCAGAAGCCGACCTGGCGCTTTACCCGCCCCCAACCCCCATACCACCCACGCCGGAACCCATTCAGCCTACCCTGCCGCCGGTCACTGAAGAGCCGCCGGTTATCGTTACAGAAGAACCGACGGCGGTTATGACCGAAGAACCCGCGCCGGAACTGACGGTCGAGCCGACCCTCGAACCCACCGACATACCGACCGAGGAGCCTGTCGGGCCAAACGGCAAGTCGCTCGTGCCGCAGGCTTACGCGCCGCCGCCCGGCATCGCGCCCGCCGCTGCCAACCAACCCGGCAGCGCCACCGTCATCAACACCATCCCCTACACGGATGCGGACACGACCACCGGCTCGGACGCTGCCGGCGAACCCGCGCCAAGCTGCGCCTTTAATGTGCTGGCGACCGTCTGGTATCGGTTCACGCCGCCCGCCGCCGGGAAGTACAACTTCTTCACCGCCGGCAGCAGTTTTGATACCGTGCTGGCGGCCTACACCAGCTACAGCCCGGCTGTCGAACTGGCCTGCAATGATGATGTCAGCGCCAAAGATCTGTCCTCGCGGCTGACTCTCACCTTCACCGACCAGGACGTGCTGGCCGGAAAGACAATCTGGATACAGTTGGGCGGCTACAATGCCGCGCATGGCAGCTACACCTTCAACGCCCAACTGGCAACCGTGCCGGCGCCGCGCCCTCCGGCGCTGACCGCCCCGGCCAACCGGCTGCTGACCAACATCCCGGCGCAGATATTCACCTGGACTGCGCCCACCAGCGGCGAGCCACCTTTCCGCTATCAGATTCAGATTGACGATGATTCAAAATTCGGCAGCCCGCTGCACGACGAATACATAAACGGCCTGTCCTATAATGCCACCCTGCCGGATGGCACGTATTACTGGCGCGTGCGTTCGCTGAATGTCAACAATGTGGGCAGCGCCTGGACATCGGCCCGTTCGCTGACAGTTGATACACTGCCGCCGGGCGCGCCGGTGCTGACCACACCCGCCGACGGCGGCCAGGTGAACACGCCGCGTCCCAAACTGGTCTGGAAAGCTCCC
>QUBZ01000176.1 GCA_014338005.1 Chloroflexota bacterium
GTGGCGATTGTGCTGGGCGGCGACCCGGCGGCCATGTGGTGCGCCTCCGCGCCGCTGCCGCCCGGCATAGACGAGTACCTGCTGGCGGGCTGGCTGCGCGGCAGGCCGGTCGAATTTGTGAAGTGCGTGTCCCAGGATTTAGAAGTGCCTGCCGACGCCGAGATCGTCATCGAAGGCTGGTTCGACCCCAACGAGCATCGTATGGAAGGGCCGTTCGGCGACCATACCGGCTTTTACACCCCGCCTGACCTGTTCCCGGTGATGCACGTCACGGCCATCACCCACCGCGCCGACGCGGTTTACCCGACCACCATCGTCGGCAAACCGCCGATGGAAGATGTATGGATGGGCAAAGCCACCGAACGGCTGTTCCTGCCGCTGATGAAGCTGTTCATGGGCGAAATCGTGGATGTGAACATGCCGCCGGAAGGCGTCTTTCATAATCTGGTGATCGTCAGCATCAAAAAACGCTATCCCGGCCACGCGCAGAAGGTTATGTATGGGCTGTGGGGACTGGGGCTGATGATGCTGTCGAAGGCCATCATCGTGGTTGACCAGGACGTGCCGGTGCAGGACGTGGCCGCCGTCGCCGCGCGCGTGCTGGAAACGGTGGACTGGCGGCGCGATGTGACCATCGTGGATGGCCCGGTTGACCAGCTTGACCATTCCGCCATCCTAGACTCCTACGGCGGCAAAATCGGCCTGGACGCCACCCGCAAACCCGACCGCGCGCCCTACCTGCCGAACGCGCCGGTCGAGCCGGCGCGCATCACCGCCGCGCTGGGGGGCGACAACTGGAACATCTGGAACGACGCGGTTCTCATCGCCGGGGTGGATTCCGCAAACGGCGCGAAGCAGGATGTTCTGGCCGCTTTGTGGCAGGCCGCGCCGGGGTATAATATCATTTTGCTCGACCACACCGCCGATGCGCGTAATCTATCAGATGCGGCCTGGCGGGCGCTGGGTAACGTGGATTGGCGGCGTGACGTGGTGATCCCCGGCGGGCCGGTTAATCCTTACCCGCAGGGCGACCAGCCGCGCAGCCCGATTGGTATAGACGCCACCAGTAAAAACGCGGCGGACGGTCATCCACGCGGCTGGCCGGAAGAAATCATGATGCTGCCGGAGGTCGTGGCGCGCGTCAGCGAGCGGTGGGGCGAGTACGGAATCGAATAATTTTGAACCGCACCGGAGAAAACTTTTATGACATACGCACGCGCGCGTCTTTACCTGGGCATCGTCAACGTCGGTTTCTGGGTAGTGGTGTCGGCGGTCGGGCTGCTGGTGAACCTGCCGGAAACGCTGTTTCCTACCCTGGACACCGACCCCAACGAAACCTCCACCCGGCTGGCGCTGATCGTCGGCGGGTACATCCTGCTCAGCCTGCCGTTCGACCTGGTGGGCGGGTACATCCTTCCCCTGCGGTTCAGACGCCAGGGGCCGGAACTGCCGCAGTATATCATTCGCTGGCTGCGGGGGGTGCTGGTGCAGGGCGTGGTGATGTACCTGACCGGGATGCTGCTGGTGGCGGCGGGCAAACAGTCGCGCAGCGTTTTTCTGGCGGCTGTGCTGGTGGGCATCGAAATGGCGATTCTGCTGGCCGCGCAGGATTGGTTCGCGCGGCTGGTCAGCGGCTTCCGCCGGCTGACGGTTGATCTGAAACCCTACGCCACCATCCTCAAACGCTGGGGGCTGGAACTGCCGGAAAATACGGTCGTCTATGAGCATCACGACCCGGCTTTTGTGGGGGCGCTGGCCGGGCCGACCGGCATGGAAAAACTCGTCCTGCCCGCCAAGTGGTTTACGGCGCTGACACCGGAGCAGCTTGCGGCGCAGATGGCGCGGCGCATCGGGGCGCTGCACCGGGAAAGCCGCTCGCGCGGGGTGTGGCTGGCGCTGATCTGGAACTTCGCCGGCTTCTGGATTGCGGCTTCGCTGGCCGGCGGCGCTGTGGCGGTCAGCAGCGCACGGGGGCTGCTAGAAACTATCCTGTACTTCAACCTGTGGGCCTTCCTGGGGCTGCTGGTGCTGCCATCGCTCAGCCGCCCCGGCGTTTACGAACTTGACCACTTCGCCCGCGAGAAAGGCGTGCCGGAAGACCTGCTCGGCCAGACCATTGAGGAACTGGATAAACTGCAAGATGACGAGCCATCCCGTTCCCGTCTGGTGGAAACCATCTTCCATCCCATCCCTGCCGTCAGCAACCGGCGGTTGAAGCTGTCGCGCAAGCACGTGGGCAGGGGCGGCTTCGGCGCATGGCATGGCGCGCGCATGGCGCTGTATCTGTCGTGGGCGTGTATGAGCTTCCTGCCGCGCGCGGTTCACTGCAACAGCGGCAAAACCGAACTGTGGGTGATGCTGCCGGGAGATTAAAACATCTCCGAGTGATGAGCTGCCGGGTTCTGAGTTCACAATCAAATGGGGCCGCCGTATCCAGCGGCCCCCAATAGCCTCAATACGAGAATGGTGCATGGCAAAGGTATCCTCTTCATCCGCACCGCAGGCAGACACGCTGGCGCACAAAATCAGGCTGTTCCTGGAACTGATTAAGTTCGAGCATACGATTTTCGCGCTGCCCTTCGCCTACCTGGGTATGACACTGGCGGCGGGCGGTCTGCTGACCTTTCACCAGTTTGTATGGGTGACGGTGGCGATGGCTTCGGCGCGCACGCTGGCATTCGCCGTCAACCGCCTGGTTGACCGGCGCTTCGACGCCACCAACCCGCGCACGGCCAAACGCCCCTCCGTCACGGGCGCAATCAGCCCGCAGATGATGGCGGCCTTTGCCGTCCTGTCCCTTGTTCTGCTGGCGCTGGCGGCGGCGCTACTCAACCCACTGGCGCTGATGCTGTTCCCGGTGGCGCTGGTGTTTTTAATCGGTTATTCGTACACTAAACGATTCACCAGCCTGTGCCATTGGGTGCTGGGTTTCACCGATGGGCTGGCGGCGGCGGGCGGCTGGATTGCGGTGCGCGGCAGCATCTTCACGGCGGACGACTTGCCGGCCTATCTGCTCACCTTCGCCGTCACCTTCTGGATCGCCGGCTTCGACCTGATTTACGCCTGCCAGGACGTGGAACACGACCGGCGCGAAGGGCTGTTTTCGTTCCCGGCGAAGTTCGGCATCGCCAGCGCGCTCAACATGGCGAAAATCAACCACGTCCTGACGGTGCTGCTGTTCGCGCTGCTGGGGCTGGTGGAAGGGCTGGCGTGGCCGTTCTGGGTGGGGCTGGTGATCGCCGCCGGGCTGCTGGCTTACGAAAACAGCATCGTTAAACCCGGCGATCTGTCGCGCATCAATGTGGCCTTCTTTAATGTCAACTCGTATATCGCCGTGACGCTGTTCGTGGGGACGTTTCTGGCGTTGTTGATCTGAACCGCCAAGACACAAGAGGACGCCAAGAAAACAGCTTTAAATCTTGGCGCGTCTGGCGTTTTGGCGGTTGTTATTAATGGATTGATATGGCTCACTTGACCGGAGAAGCGCGCGCGGCTTACGTTCGGGACATGTTCGGACGTATCGCCGGGCGTTATAACCTGATGAACCGGCTGATGACCGGCGGGCAGGACGTTCGCTGGCGGCGTTTTGTCGTGCGGCAGGCGCGGCTGAAACCCGGCGACCGGCTGCTTGACCTGGCGACCGGCACGGGCGATATTGCTTTCGAGGCGCTCCGGGCTGTGCCGGGCATTCAGGCCGTCGGGGGCGATTTTTCGCTGCCGATGATGTGCGTCGGCCAGGCTTTGCCGCTCGGTGAGCAGGTCGGCTGGACGGGCGCGGACGCGCTGAACCTGCCCTTCCCGGACAGTACCTTCGACGCCGTGACTTCCGGCTACCTCGTCCGCAACGTGGTGGACATCCCGCGCTGTTTCGCGGAACAGCTTCGCGTTTTAAAACCCGGCGGGCGCATCGTCGTGCTGGACAGTTCGCCGCCGAAAGACAATCTGCTGCGCCCGTTCATTGAAATCCATCTGCGCTACATCATCCCAGCGCTGGGGCGCATCGTCGCCGGGAAAAACGGTGCGGACGCTTATCGTTACCTGCCCAGTTCGACGCAGGCGTTTAAAACGCCGGATGAACTGGCCGCGCTGATGCGGCAGGCCGGCGTCCGTAACGTGCAGTACCGGACGTTTATGTTCGGCACGATGGCCGTCCACTGGGGGGAGAAGTGAGGGGCTGTTCGCCTTATCGGAATGAAATCGAATAAAACGTTCATTACAGTTGGTTGACCTGCCCCCGATTCAATGGTTCACCTCTATCGATTCTTCACGTTGGTTTTGAGGTGGGTAATAAGCTGGGCTTAAGCCCACTGTCGGAGGTAAACATTATCATCTTGTTGATGTACTAGTGGGTGTGGATAACACCAAGTAGCGCCAATCCAGGTTGACGCCCATTTGCGGGACAATTTATGCTTAAACATCGGGGCGCACGAGGGATGCGCCCCGACAGGTTATGGGGATGAGGTGAAGACGTGAGCAACCGGCGAGCATGGGCTTTTTTCTGGCTGTTGGGTTTAATCTGGGGATCGTCATTTTTGCTAATGCGCGTGGGTGTGGTAGAAATCCCCCCGGCGCAGCTAACATTCACCCGCGTGGGAATCGCAGCGATTGGCATGAATATCGTGCTGCTGCTGACGCGCCGGCGCTATCCATCCGACTGGCGGGCGCTGCTGTCGCTGGCGATCATCGGCCTGGGTAATACGGCCGTTCCGTTTACGCTGCTGGCCTGGGGCGAGCAGACCGTCGAAAGCGGCATGACCAGCATCATCCAGGCGGTCACGCCGGTTTTTGCGCTGGTAATCGCCCACTTCGCTTTTGAAGATGAGCGCATCACCCCGCTGAAAGTTTTCGGCATCGCGCTGAGTTTCGCCGGAATCGTGGTGTTAACCAGCCGTGATCTGCAAGGAACGACGCTCACGAGCGGGCAGGGGCTGGGCGATCTGGCCGGCGAATTCGCCATCATCGGCGCGGCGCTGTGTTACGCCACCTTCACATCGTTCAGCCGCAAGGTTTTGCAGCGGTATCGGGTCGAGCCGGTGGTGGTTTCCAGCGTCACAATGACTGCGGCAACCATCGGCGCGGCGCTGATGATGTTCGCCGCCCCGTTGATCGGCGAACGCAGGCCGGTGGCCTACGACAGCCTCAGCCGCGACGTGCTGCTTTCCGGGCTGGCCCTGGGCTTTTTTAACACTTTTCTCGCTTATCTGGTGTTTTATCAGGTGGTGGCTAAACTGGGTGCTTCCCGCACTACAACGGTCACATATGTGATACCGGTGGTGGCGGTAACGCTGGGCGCGCTGGTATTAAATGAAACGATAGATGCCTGGGTGATGGCGGGCGCGGCGCTCATCCTGGGCGGCATCGGGCTGGCGAGCGTGCGGCTGCGCGTGGCCTGGCGCGGGCGTGTCGGCGCGGCCAAACCGGCGCAGTAAGGAGAGGTTATGCACCGGCAGTAAAAACCAGGGGAAACAAAAGAAGAGAAGGGGTTGGCAGTGGCGTACTCTCCCACCCCGTTACCAGGGCAGTACCATCCGCGCTGGTGGGCTTAACGACCGGGT
>QUBZ01000031.1 GCA_014338005.1 Chloroflexota bacterium
GTTTTGCAGCAGGGCGATGATCGCGTTCGCCATTTCGGCAGGCGTATCGGTGATGAGCGCCGCCTCTCGAACGCCGGAGGACATGCCGCTGACAGCGGTGGAAGTGGCGACTACCGCGCGTCCGGCGGCCATCGCCTCCAAAATTTTCAGGCGCGTGCCGCTGCCCATCCGCAGGGGCGCGACGTAAACATCCGCGCCGTATAAAAAGGGGCGAACATCCTGCACCCACCCGGTGATCTCGATGCCGCGCCGGGCGCGCAGTTTTTCGATGCGGGCGTGCGGCTTCTGGCCGACGATGTACAGCTTCGCGTCCGGGATATGCTGCTGCACGCGCGGCAGAATAGTTTCCCCGAACCAGACCATTGCATCCACGTTGGGGCGGTAGTCCATTTTGCCGGTAAAAACCAGCGCCGATTCGCCCAGGTCGAACTGCTGGTCATGGCAGATGTAATCGTCCACAAAGATGCCGTTGTTCACAACCGGCACGTAGTTATCGGGGTGGTGTTGGCGCAGGATAGCCGCGTCCTCGTCAGAGACGGCGATCACGCGGTCGGCCAACTGGCAGAGCAGGCTTTCAAAACGGGCGATGCGCCGCGCCTGGATGAAGGAATAGGCGGCGGCGGGCCACCGCTGCGGGCTGCCCAGGTCAACCCGGAAAATAAGCTGCTGTAAGGCGGCCTCGGCGTTAAAAGCGTCGTAAATAAGCCGGGCCTGCGTCCCGGTCTGCCGGGCCGTCGGCAGATAACAGGCCACCTCGATGCCCTCAAACTGCACGATGTCATAGTCGCTTTCGGCCATCAGCCCTTGCAAACAGCGCCAGAAGGGTTCGTCGAACAGGCGGCGCGCGATGTCTGGCTGGTCGGACAGCAGCAGGTCGCGCAGGCGGTCATGCTGGGCGCGGGACGGCGGGGGCAGCATTTCCACGCGCGTGCAGCAGTCGGCCAGGGGCGTATGCCGCACTTGCACACTGCCATCATGAAAACTGAGCAGCGTGATTTCATGCCCGGCGTGGTGCAGGCCGTCGAGTATGCCATAAGCGCGCAGCGCGCCGCCCTGGTGCGGCGGATAGGGCAGGCTGGCGGTCAACATCAGGATACGCATAAATCCTCGCCAACAGCGCGATAGACCGATAAAACAATCGAGGCGGTGTGCGCCCAGGTGAACAGCCGCGCGCGTTCCAGCCCGGCCAGCCGCGCGGCAGCACGCCAGGTTTCATCCATCAGCGCCTTTTCCAGCGCCTCGGCCAGCGCCGCCGGGTCATCCGGGTTGATCTGCAAACCCACGTCGCCGACCACCTCCGGCAGCGATGAACGGTCGCTGACGATCGTCACCGTACCGCAGGCCATCGCCTCCAGCGGAGGGAAGCCGAAACCTTCGTAAAACGACGGCATGACCAGCAGCGCAGCCAGATTATACAGCGCCGGCAGGTCATCGTCGCCGATGTCCTGCCGCCAGATCACGCGCGATTCTAAACCCAGTTCGGCGGCGCGCGCCTGCGTCTGTTGGAACAGCCAGCCTTTGCGCCCGGCCAGCAGCAGCGGCGGCGCGTCCGGTAGGCGTCCGACCAACCGGTGATAGGCGTCCAGCAGGCCGGCGATATTTTTGCGCGGCTCCAGTGTGCCGACATGCAGGATGTACCGCTCCGGCAGTTTTAGCCGCGCCTGCGCTTCCCGGAGCGTTTCAGCCGGCAGCGGGCGAAAACGTTCATCCACACCCAGCATATGCACCGTGATTTTATCCGGCGGCACATCCAGCATATGCGCCAGGTCATTTTTGGTGGACTGGCTGTCGGCCAGGATATGGTCGGCCTGGCGGACGGCAGCGGCGATCTGATGATTGTAATAACGGCGCGCGTCCGCCGTAAGGAACTGCGGATAGTGCAGAAAGGTGAGATCATGCACGGTGATAATGTGCCGCCGCGCGCCGCGCCGGGGCGGGATAAAATCCGGGCTGTGCAGGATGTCCAGCCGGAAACGCGCCAGTTCAACCGACAGCGCCAGCCGCTCCAGGCGGTGATGGCAGGGTGTCCACAGGGCAGCATGTTGAAAGCATGTCACCAGCGAGTCCGACGTTTTGCGGCTGTGAAAGACGATGTACCGTCCATCAGGGTCGAGCGACTCCAGCGCCGCGACCAGACGCCGGATATAAGTGCTGATGCCGCCGGTGCGATAGGCTGTTAGGCGTGCGTCAATGCCGATCTGCATAATGGTATCAGTATAGCGGTTCGACGGTGAACAATCCAGACTTTAGGATATAATCGTAACGAACACGGATGAGCGCGCGTGACTCAAATTTTAGTGCTGGCAAATCAAAAAGGCGGGGTGGGTAAGACCACTACCGTATTAAATCTCGGCGCGGCGCTGGCCGGGCAGGGGCGGCGCGTGCTGCTGGTGGATATTGACCCGCAGGCCAGTTTGACGGCGCTGCTCGGTTTTGACCCTTATAAAATCGAACGCAGCAGTTATTCGCTGCTGATGTTCGACGGTATGGGGCTGGCGCGGACGCTCAAAACGCCGCGTGCCAACCTGGCGCTCGTCCCCGGCAGCGTTGATCTGGCGACGGCTGCCATCCGGTTGGTGCAGGAGCGCCATCCGCTCACCCGGCTGCGGGATGCCCTGCGCGAGAGCCGGATGTTATTCGACATCATATTGATTGATACCCCGCCGGGTTTAAATGTGCTGACGGTCACCGGTTTTCTGGCCGCCGAGTCGGTGTTGATACCGGCGCAGTGTGACCATCTGGCGATGCTGGGCGTGCGCGCCATTCAGGATGTGGTGGCGCGGGTGCGCGACGGCCTGGGCAGCCCTGATCTGAACATCTGCGGCGTGCTGGCGACTTTTTTTGACCCCCAGGCGGTTTACGCCTCAAAAACCCTGGACGAACTGCGCGCGCTGGTGCCGGTGCTGGAGACGATTATTCCGTATGATGTTCATATCGCGGACGCGCCGCACCAGGGCAAACCGGTTCTGGACTATGCGCCGGACAGCCCCGGCGCGGCGGCCTATCGTAAGCTGGCGGCGGAAGTGAGCGCCTGGGACGCCTGAAACGCGCCGTCATAACCACCGCTCGATCAGCGCCGCCAGTGTGCCGTCGTCGGCCAGCGTTTGCAGCGCATAGTTGATCGCCTCCCAGGTTTTGCCCCGGTCAATCCGCACCGCCGCCGCATACAGCGAATCCGTGACCGGATGCATCTGCATATTCCAGCCGGGAAAAGCGCGCCCGTAGAGCCGTGCAGCGGTCGCGTCTACCAGCGCGGCGTCGGCCTGTCCCAGACGAACGGCGTCCAGCGCGTAGGCCGGCAGCTCGTAGGGGCGCATTTCAAACGGCGGGATGCGCCGCAGCCAGGCGCGCGCCAGCGTGTCGGCATCTGACCCGAACTCGAACGCCAGGGCGCAGCCCGATAATTCGTTCATCGTCATAAAGGCCTTGTCGGCGCGGCTGACCAGCACGAAGCCGGCGTTGTAGTAGGGGATGGTATATAAAACGTCGTTGGCGCGGGAGTAGTCAATCACCAGCGCCGAAATCACCACATCCACCTGATCGGCCTTGAGCGAATCGTACAGGCCGTCGTAGCCCATGTTGACGAACCGCACCGGCACGCCCAGGCGCTCTGCAATCGCCCGCCCCAGGTCTATATCCAGCCCGAACAGATCATCGGCGGTGGCGACGGCGAAGGGCGGATAGCTGGCATCCACACCGATGCGCATTTCGCCGTAGGGGAACAGCTCTTTCAGCGGCGGGCCGGGGCGCTCGACGGCGTTCCAGCGTATGACAAACAGGACTCCGGCCAGCGCCCATAACCAGAGCGTGATCGCCAGCGCCAGGATAGGTAGGATCAGCCGCCAGGGGCGGGCAGCCATAAATCGTCGCTTTCTTGCCAGCCGCGCGCGTAAGCCTGGATGGCTGTAAAAATGGGTTTTGGCTCAAAATCGGCGGTCAGCAGGGTGAAGTTGTCCGGGTAGCTGCGGGTGGAGGTGGGATAACGCAGCGCCCAGATGCATAGTTTATCCAGCCAGGGCCAGTTGGCTTCCGCCCATTTAAAGGCGTTGACCGTGTAGGCCACTCGCAGCGACGGGCGCACCGCTTTCGTCCAGCGCGGATGATCGTTCCAGCCGCTTTCGGTGATGTAAACCGGCCTGGCCGGGTCGTCATAACGTTCCATGATCTGCCGCAGCAGTTCGGCCCGCCTGAAGTTAAGCACATCCGGCGCGGGGGGCGCCTCTGGCGGGTCGGTGAAGCCGTAGGTGTGCATCGCCAGCGCGTCGAAGTACGGCGCAGCGCCGGCCTGATACAGCGCCTCCAGGTAGAGCAGATCGTTGAGGCCGTTGGGGCTGCCGGGCGGCTCCAGCGTGGGCGCGAGCGGCGCAGCCAGGATGACCACGTTCGGGTTGGCAGCGTGGGCGAGGGCGTAGACGGCCTCCAGCAGGCGCGCATATCCGGCGGGGTCAACCGCGCGGTAGCCCCACTCGAAAGACAGATTCGGCTCGTTCCAGATGATGATGTGGTCTACCACCCCGGCGTAACGCCCGGCGAAGGCGGCCACGAACGCGGCGAATTCATCGAACGACTCGTCCGGCAGGTAATTCAGGGTCGAGTTTTCGGCGTCCTCGCGCGCCCAGGCCGGGACGAGTCCCAAACGCGCGATGATGTGCAGCCCTTGATTGCGGGCATGTTTGATGATGCGGTCGAAGGATGTCCAGTTGTACTGCCCTTTGGTCGGTTCGGCATACGCCCAGGGGAAAAACTCGACCACCGTATCCGCGCCTATTTCCCGCGCCATCTGTAAGGAACGCTGGATTTTCCACTCATAAACTTCGTCAATCAACCGGGTATGCACGCAGACCTGGGGTTTAACCGTCTCGACGACTTGCTGCGGGCCGAGCGGCGCGCGCGGCGGGGCAGGGGCCAGGCGGACGAGAATCAGCCAGACGATACCGGCGCGGATAATCCAGTGCCAATAAACGCGGAACAGCCGCCAGAAACGTGAGCGCAGCGTAAGCATGGTTTGAATGATAACCGAAAACGGGCGCGGCTTCATCACTGGCTTCCGGGCGATTTGCTGCCGGGAAACAAAAACGGCGCTTGTGATGCGCCGTTCGCGGCCTGCGTCCCTGCCGAGACTCGAACTCGGGCTTCAGCCTCCGGAGGGCTGCGCTCTATCCACTGAGCTACAGGGACATCTTGCATCATCATAACAGATTTTCGCAGCCGGGGCAAGAGCCTGCCGCGCCCGATTTTTCACCGCGAAAGCTGCTCCAACTGCGAACGCGCCTCGCGCTCGTCCGGGGCGTAATCCAGGATGGCGCGGTAAACGTTGGTGGCTTTTTCCGGCTCGCCGGCTTCGAGATAACCGCTGGCGATGGTATACCAGGGACTCATGGCTGCCCTGCCGGGGCCGATAAAACGCACTTCCGGCAGCAGGTCGAAAACCGCCGGGCGGCCATATAACACGGCGGCGAATTCCTGGCCGACCAGACGCGGCGGCAGGGCGTTGGCGCGCAGGCGGTGGGCTTCCTCTGGCGAAGCGGCCAACTCGGCACGGATGGCGTTGGGATATTCGGCATATGTGCCGAGCAGCGCCGCGATGTCCAGGTCGCGCCGGGTAGCCTGCGGGTCGCTTTTCAGCGTCGCGCGCGCGCGGGAAGCATAATAATCGCCTTCGGTGCGCGCCAGTTCAATCGCCCTGGAAAAAGCGGCGGCAGCGGCGGGCGCGTCGTCCCGGTTTGCCAGGGCATCCTGTCCGGCTATCCACCATTCGGCGGCGGTTTGCGGGCCGGTGCTGACTAGTGTTTGAGCGCGGGCGGGGTCGTGGGCGGCTAAAACCCGATACTGCCAGTCGAGCCGCGCGCCGGCCAGGAACTGCTCCACCGCTTCCCGGCGCAGCGCCGTTTCCCACCAGAATTCGGACAGCGGCAGGCTGCCCTGCCATTTGAGCGCGATGGTATAGGCTTCGATGATCGCCTGAGGTGGGGCGGCAGATCGTGTTTCGGCCAGGGTGGCCCAGTGCAGCACAGCCGGGTTACGCTGGCTGATCTGCCGGGCGCGGTCAAGCGCTTCCAGCGCGCCGGAGTTGTCGCCCACGCGCAGCCGCAGCGCCGCCAGGTTTAACCAGCCGGTATCCCAGGTCGGCTCCAGCGCCAGCGCGTGCAGGTAAGCGGCCTGATCGCCGGTGAGATAGTCGCGGTGCAGGGGGTAGAGCTTCAACGCCGGGTCAAGTTCGATGGCGGCCTGCACGTTTTCCAGGGCGGAAGCGCCGCCCGCCAGGCTGTCCTGATAAAGACTTTGGGCGCGATCCAGCGGGACGAACCAGACGCCGTACAGGACGATGATCACCAGCGCGGCGGCGGCCAGCGCCGGATGTGTATAACGGGGCGGTTCTTTCAGCACCTTGCTTTCCGGCAGCGGCGTGATGGCGTAGGCCGCCAGCAGCAGGCACAGCAGCACAATCGGCGTGATGGTGAATACGTCCACCAGGCTGTGAACGCCCAGGCCGACCAGACCGGCCAGCGCCGCTTCCAGACGGATTTTGCGCCCGACCGAATCGCTTCGCCGCCAGTTCGCCAGCCAGGCGCGCAGAAAGGCCGCGCCAAGCCACAGGCTGACGACGATACCCGGCAGGCCGGTTTCGGCGGCGGTGTTCAGGTAGGCGTTGTGGGCGGAAGCGAGTTTATCCTGCACCAGCGCCGGGCTGCGGTAGGAGCGAAAGGCGCGTCCGAACAGGCCGGGGCCGACGCCCGTCAGCGGATAATCGCGGGTGATCTCAACCGCGCTGCGCCACATATCCAGGCGTCCGGCGTCACCCCATTCGCGGCCTGTTTCAGAGCGCAGCGAGATTATCAGGAACAGAAGGATGGCAGCCGCGCCGAAACCGCCCGCCGCGCCCAGCAGCAGCCGGGGGGACAGCCGCCGCGTGATGGCGGGCGTCTGAGACAGGCGAATAACGGCCAGCGTCCCGGCGGCAACGGCCAGCGAGAGCAAACCGCCGCGCGAAAGCGTGAGCAGCAGCACGACCAGCACTGCCCCGGCTAGGCCCCACAGGGCGGCGCGGTACTGGCGGCGCGCCGTCAGCGCCCAGGCCGCCGATAAAATAACCAGCGGCGCGACATACCCCGCCAGCAGCGTGCTGATGTTCATCGCCAGCGACAGGCGCGGAAGTTCCAGCGGCAGCCAGACGCCGGGGCCGATCACATCTATCCAGCCGGTCTGCGTGCCGGGGATGAAGCCGAGGCCGAAATACCACGACGCCAGTTCCACACCGCTGAGGAAAACCACCAGCGCCGCCAGCAAAAACTGCGTTTCCAGCACCAGGCGTTGATACCCGCGCCGGAACAGTTCCACCAGGGCGAAAAAAAACAGCACGTGCGTGGACTGAAACCACAGGTTTTCAAAGGCTGAACGGGGGTCTATGCTGGTCAGGGCGGTGAAAACCCACACCAGAACGGCGGCATACAGCGGCGGGTTAAGCGGTGTCTGCGGCAGTCCCTGGCGGCGGCGCAGGCGGCTCGCCAGCCACAAAAGCAGCAGCAGCGTCACCAGCGCGTGATGAAAAACCCGAATCGGGAACACCAGCGTATAGTAGGTACTGCCGCCCAGGAAAACCAGATAAATCGCCAGGAGGATAAAAAATATTCGACGCATAGGCCGCCCGCCAACGTAAAAAGCCGCACGTTCCCGATTATAACCCGGCAGCGCGCGGCTGGTGGCTAAAGGCTGAAATGCAGATTACGGCAGCGCGCCGGTTTCGCGCAGCAGGTCAAG
Source organism: Chloroflexota bacterium (assembly GCA_014338005.1). Taxonomy (GTDB): domain Bacteria; phylum Chloroflexota; class Anaerolineae; order Aggregatilineales; family Phototrophicaceae; genus CFX2. Next base: position 7,759 of record QUBZ01000031.1, read on the forward strand.
CGTGGTTTGCAGGTCTTCGAGCCGGCTCAGGTCAATTTCCGGCGCTTCGATCTGGTCAAGCGGTCTGAGATCAGGATGTGTCGCCACGCCGGCGATGAGCGGGTATTCGTAGGTTTCGTCGGCAAAATACGCCTGCGCCTGCCTGCTCAGCAGGTACAGAATCAACCGCTGCGCCAGGCCGGGCTGGTCGCTGCTGCTGACGACACCCGCGCCGGCCACGTTAATGAGCGAACCGGCATCGCCACCGGGGAAAAAGTGCAGGGCGGCGGGGGCATCCGGCGTTTGTTCCAGGAAGCCGAACAGGTAGTAGTGGTTGACCAGGCCGGCGGCGATTTCGCCGTTGATGACGGCCTGGACGACGGGCATATTGCCCTCGAATGTCACCACGCCGTTGGCGATCATGCCTTCTAACCACCGGCGGGTGGTATCTTCGCCCAGCAGCAGGCGCATGGCCGTGACGTTGGCCTGGAATGAGGCATTGGTGGGCGCCCAACCCACGCGCCCCTGCCACTGCGGCTGCGTCAGATCGAGGATCGAAGCGGGCAGTTCGGCTTCTGAAACCAGGCTGGTGTTATAAACCAACACCCGCGCCCGGCCTGAGAGGCCGATCCACCGGCCATCCTCTGCCGCAAAACGCGCCGGAACGCGCTCCAGGATGTCCGCCGGAAGTGGGCTGAGGCGGTCGGCAGCGGCCAGCGCCCCCAGCGCGCCGGCGTCCTGGGCGATGAACACATCCGCCGGGCTGTTGTCGCCTTCTTCCAGGATGGTCGCGGCCATCTCGGCAGTGCCGCCGTAGCGCACTTCGACTGCTACGCCGGTTGCTTCGGTGAACTGTTGCAGAATCGGGCCGATCAGCCCCTCACTGCGACCGGAATAAACGACCAGAGTTTCGGCCTGGGCGGAAACCGGAACGGCTGCCAGCAGCGCCAGCAGGAGCAGGAAAAACGGCCACTTGGTTTTGAACATGGGTTACACCATCCTTCTGACTAAAAGTGAACGATGAAACGCGAACGCTCTCCATTGTGGGGCAAAGACCGGGCCGGTTTCTACGTTCGCGCTCAAGTTTGCCGTTTGCCGGCATCAGGGATGAAGGTTAAACCGGAACAAGTTAAAAATCTGATGCGCCGTTACCGGCCAAACACTGCGGGTTAAGTCGGTTGTGTAACGGGGGGATACCATCATTTTGCATCGGGGCGTATAATAGACATTTTGTGAGGGTTAAAAGTGAGTGCGCGATGCGGATTTTGTTGGTTTTATCAGGCGCAGTGCTGCTGGCCTTAAGCGCCTGCCAGGCGCTCCAGGCCGTTCAGGGGCCGGACACGGAGGCGACGCTGCTGGCGGAAGGCGCGGCTTATGTCGCCGAGGCGACCGCTATCGCCGCCACCGCGCTGTCCGATCAGGCGATTGTGGAAGCGACGGTGGCCGCCGCCGGCACGCAGGCCGCCGAACTGGGCAGCATCAACCAGCAGCTTTTGGCGACCGCGCGCGCGGCCATCCCACCGACGCCGCCGCGCGTAGTGGGCAGCGCGCCGCAGGTGGAAGGCCAGATCGCGCCGGAAAACATGGATGCTGTGATGGAGGGCGGCCTGTCGTCCTCCGGTTTTATGAACACCGGCGTATCTGCCAGCGTGCGCCAATCGGACGGCTGTGCGGACGGCTTGCAGACGCAGTTTACGTCCGGCACAGCGCGCATTTATGCTACAACGCGCGCCGCGAGCATCCGCGCGGGTACGGTGATGAGCGTCGAGTGGCGGCGGAATGGGGAACTGGTTTTTTCGGATAACTGGACGGTGCAGCGCGATGCCACCAACTTCTGCCTGTGGTATTTCATCACGCCGGAGGACGTGCCGTTCCAACCCGGACAGTGGTCGGTGCGGCTGTTCGCCAACGGCGCAGCCATCGAGCCGGAAGCGGCTTTTGTCATTACCGAAGGGTAGTTGGCAGGAACAGATCACCGTGTTAGTATCTTGCGGCGATTGTTGAGGTGCCGGTTGAAACGACGTATCCTGCTTTTGTTTATCGGGTGTCTGGTCGCAGGTTCGGGGGTTTTGGGGGTTCGCGCCCAGGCTGTCCCGACGCTGACGCCTACACCCACGCCGCCGGCCAGCGAGATTATCGCCGAAGATGTTATTGTGCGCGGCGGCCCTGGGCGGGATTACCCGCGCATTGGGCAGCTGACGGCGGGCAGATACGTATTTCCGGTCAGCCGTAACGAAGCCGGCGATTGGGTGATGATCCGCTACTACCGGGGTTTTGGCTGGGTGCAGCGCGATCTGGCCTTCTGGGTAGAGGATATTGACGCACTGCCGGTCATCGGCGAGCGCGACCTGACGCCTTCCCCGATACCGGGAACCGACACCCCCACGCCGTTTTTTCTGACCTCCACGCCGACCGGCAACTGGGTCTGGACAGACGCCCGCAGTCTTTACGTCCGGGCGGGGCCAGGACGCTTGTATCTGCGGTTGGGCGATATTTTCCCCGGTGACCAAGTTGAGCCAGTAGCGCGCAGCGCCGATGCCACTTGGATTCTGATTCGTTTTGCGGACGGCTTCGGGTGGATTGTGCGCGATGCCGTGCGCTGGGCAGAAAACGTGGACGAACTGCCGGTGGTATCGCCGGATAACCTGACACCGACGGCCACCTTTACGGCCAGTTTTACGCCGACGGCCACTTCAACCGCCACCCTGACCGACACGCCGACGCTGACAGAAACGCCGCGCCCAAGCGACACGCCCGAACCGACGGCGACCGACACGCCGACTCCGACAGAAACGCCGCGCCCAAGCGACACGCCGACTCCGACGGAAACGCCAACGCTGACAGAAACGCCGCGCCCAAGCGACACGCCGACGCTGACGGAAACGCCGCGCCCAAGCGACACGCCGACGCTGACGGAAACGCCGCGCCCAAGCGACACGCCCGAACCGACGGCGACCGACACGCCGACTCCGACAGAAACGCCAGCGCTGACAGAAACGCCGACGCTGACAGAAATGCCGCGCCCAAGCGACACGTCCGAACCGACGGCGACCGATACATCAACGGCCACCCTGACCGACACGCCGACTCCGACGGAAACGCCGCGCCCAAGCGACACGCCCGAACCGACGGCGACCGATACGCCAACATCTCGCCCGGTTGAAACACAGATAGAGCCGGTGATTCTGCCCGGCGTGACGCTCACCGACATGCCCGCGCCGAGCGATACGCCGAGGGCGACTTTGACGGACACGCCGACGGCCACCCCGGCTCCTACTCTGACCAATACACCGCGCCCAAGCGATACGCCGATGGCGACTTCGACCGATACCCCCGTACCAACGTTGACCACTGCGCCGACTCACACGCTGCGCCCAAGTGATACACCTGTACCAACGGCAACCGACACGCCTGCGCCGAGCGATACACCCACGCCGACCGTTGCTGCCCCGGTAGTTCTGCCGACAGAGGGTGCGCCGCCGCAGACGGTCACGCCGCCGGGTGAGGGCGGCGGCCTGCCGCTGGAAGCAGTGGTTGGCGGCGCGGGGCTGCTGCTGGTGCTGGCGTATGCCGGATTGTACTGGCTGGGACTGCGCGATCTGGAGCGTTATGCGGGCGGTTTTGTGGTCAGCCGGTGTCCGGTATGCGGGCGTGGCGATTTAACCGTCGAAACACGCCCAGAACGGTTTTTAGGCATCCCGCGCGGGCGGCGAATCGTGCGCTGTACAGAATGCCGCTCAGTGCTGCGCGAGGTCGGCAGCCGGCGCTGGCGCTACGCTGTTGACCCGATTGAAAACCCGGCGCTGTACCGGCAGTTTAACGGGCGCGAAATTGACGAGGAAACGCTGGCGGGGCTGGCGAAATCCGCCGCATCTGCCGCGCCGCCGCGCCCGACCACGCCGCCGGTATTTTTCGAGGATGATGACCTGTAATTCATGATGAAACGATCAGGAAAACTGCTGCTCGTGCTGTTTATGGCTGCCTGCGCGCCGAAACCGCAGGCAACCCCGTTTGCGGCGACCGTGCCGCCCTCCAACCAGATCGTCGCCGATAACCCGGTGGTGACGGTCGTGCCGACGGCCAACCCGCTTCCCAGCCTGACGCCATCGCTGCCGCCGACGGCTACGTTTACGCCCAGCCCGACGCCGACCTTGACGCTAACACCGACGGTTACACCCACGCCGACAATCACGCTGACGCCCGCGCCGACGCTGACGTTCACGCCGATTGCTTCGGCCACGCCGACTAACCCGGAAGACGACCCGAACAATACACCCGTGCCGACCTGGACGGCTCCGCCGCCTGACCCGGCTTCGCAGATCGCCGATCATTATCGCCTGCGGCGGCCTATCGCCGACGGTGGGGCAAACTGGGCTGCCCGCACCTATCCCTATGGGAATACTTCTGGCGGGCGGCTTCAGGTGCATCTGGGTGTGGATATGGAAAACCCGCGCGGCACGCCGATTCTGGCGGCCGGCGATGGCGCAGTGGTTTACGCCGGTGATGATAATGTGGCACGTTTCGGGCCGTCGAACACGTATTACGGCAATCTGGTGGTCATCCAGCACGCTTTCCAGTCGCCGGAAGGTCAGCCGGTTTTTACGCTCTACGGCCATATGCAGCGGGTGGACGTGCAAACCGGGCAGATGGTCAAACAGGGCGACCAGATCGGCAGCGTGGGCGATAGCGGCGTGGCTTTTGGGCCGCACCTGCATTTTGAAGTGCGCGTGGGCGATGCCAACGATTACCGCTCCACGCGCAACCCCGAACTGTGGATTTATCCGTATCCGGGGTATGGCACGCTGGCCGGGGTGGTCACGGACGCCGCCGGCGCGCGCCTGTACGACGTGACGCTCCAGGTCAAATCCACCGACATCAGCCGTTATGCATTTTCGTATGCCGATAACACGGTCAACCCGGATTCAACCTTTGGCGAAAACTTCGTCCTGGGCGACCTGCCGGCCAATTATTACGAGGTGACGGTCAGCGAAAACGGGCGGCTGCGTTTCCAGCAGATCATTTATATTTATCCCAACCGCACCACCTGGCTGGATGTGAAACTGAAATAGGGACGAGGCCGGCGGCCCCGTCCCTGTTGGCTGCGGCGCGGTCAGTTCTGGTAGACCACAAACGTCAGCGAAAGCTGGTTATTCGCCAGGTTGTCCACACGCATAGCGCCCCGGTTGCCGTCGGCGGTCAGGATGCCGATGACCACCCCCGGCACGAGATTGCCCGCCGGTATTGAGGCCTGGTTGACGATGTTCGGGTCAATCAGATCGTAGTGCATGGTGTTCAGGTTGGCATTGGGGATGATGCCCACCTTTGCCCCGAAGATGGCGTTCAGCAGGCCGGCCCCGGCGTCCCAGTTGGCATCACCCTGAACGGCGTTGCCTTCCAGGTCAAGCGTGTCGCCGGGGTTCAAGGTCTGGGATGCCTGGCGCAGAACCGGCTTGTTGATGCTGTAGTTAAAATTCAGCAGGTTGTTGTTTTCGTCCAGTTCCTGCACTTCGTTGTTCAGGTCGGCCACGATGGTGACGGTGTAGAAACCTGTGTTAGCAAGCGTCCCGGTCAGGTTGACGGTGGCGATCTGCCCGGCCGGCAAACCCGGCACGATGGCGGAGGCAAAAACATTGTTCGGCGGGAAGTTGGCCGCGATGGCGAACTGGCCGGCGTTCGCGCCGCCCGCATTACGAACGGTCACGCTGACTGTGAACGGAACATTCGGGATGATCGGGGACGGCGTAACAAAAGCCGAGTCGAGGACAATTTCCGGCAGCGGCGGGACCGTTGGGCTGGGCGGCGGCGTGGGCGTTGGCGGCGGGTTGACGATGGGCAGGCTGTTCAGGTTGCCGAACGTATCCAGGATGGCGCGCGAAATCCAGCCCTGCTGGCCGCGAAACTGGATGACCAGCCACGAAAAGTCCAGGTTGGCGCCGATCACCTGCACCTGCTCGCCCTGGCTGAGCTGGCCGATCACGTCATAATTCAGCCCCGGCCCGCTGCGGACATTCTGAACCGCCCGCGTAATGGTAGCGACGACACCCTGCGGGGTGGGAGTCGCGGCGGGGGTGGGGGTGGGCCGTGCGACGGCCTGGTCAAGCGGAATCTGCTGGCTGCCTTCGTACCGCGCGAGCAGTTTGGGCGCGCCGAACTCGTTCAGCTGGACGACGGCGACGTTATTGCTGGTTTCGCCGCGCGCAAGCTGCGCCGGGCGCAAACTGCCCTGCACGCCCTGGACGTTATCCAACTGCAGCAGGTTGGTCAGCAGTTCGCCGGGGCGACGAATGGCCTCGGCCAGCAGGTACACGGCGTCATAACTGGCTGCCGAAACCGGATCAGGCACTTCGGCAAAGGTGAAAAGATAGCGGTCGCGGAAATCGGCGCTGGCGGGGTCGGTCGCGGTGAGCGGCCAGGTGGTGGAGGCGACGATGCCGCCGATATTTTCCATTGAAACCGCCTCGCGGAAAGCCGGCGAGTCCGCGTCGTTATAGGCAGCCAGGCCAGACCAGCCGGCCTGGCGCAGGCTTTCATAAAAAGCTCCGGCCTGGGCGGGATGGCCGTAGATAACGATAATCTCCGGGCTTGCGCCGATCAACTGCGAGATGACAGCGGCACTGCCGGCAGGGTCCTGAACCTGGAGCGCGGGCTGCGCTGTGACGCCCAGGGCGCGGGCGGCTTCGGAAAAACCGATCACGCCGGCGGTCACGTCAATATCAAAACCAAGCTGGACGGTGGCGACGCGCCGCACCTGTAAATCGGTGATGAGGTAGTCGGCCAGCGCCCGCCCGCGCAGCACTTCGGCGGCGCGGATTCTGAGCAGGCGGCCAGATGTATCCGAGGTCAGCAGCGTGTCCACCATCGCCGGCGTCAGCAAGGGGACGTTAAGCCTTTGCAGCAGGGCGAGGTTGTTCAGGACGGCCTCGTTGCCCTCCGGCCCCAGCGCCGCAATGATAGCCGCCTGATTGAGATTGGCGACCGAGGTTTCCAGGTTAGCGGCGGGCTGGACGACCAGCTCCAGGCGGAAAAACGTGCCATCCGCGCCCTGGATGCCGCCGGCCTGGTTGATCGCTTCGACGGCCAGCCACGCGCCTTTGCTGATCGGCCCGGATGGGTCGTCCAATACACCGATGCGAAAAACCGGCTGGACTTGCGCCTGTAGCCCGGTGAGGGTGACGGCCAAAATAAAGATGATGGCCGCCATTCGTAAAAAGTGGTTCCTCATGCGGTTTCCTTTCTTAAAAGCGCCTATTCTGTATGAAACTCATTCATATTTGATTTTATCCGGGTTAGGCCGTGTCACAAATAGCCCCAGGGTTTCAAATCGCGCCGCCGGCAGGTTTGAAAATCTGAAATCTTGCCACCTGAACTATTCCATAATAGAATAGCTGCCGCGACCATGCGTGAGTGTGTGTCAAAAAGAGCCTTTCGAGGGAAGGATTCGTCATTGATTAAGCTGTATCATTTTATTGTTTTCGTGTCGGCGGCGTTTTTTCCGGCATCCTGTGCAAGCGGCGGCGCGACGACTGCTGCGCTTGTCGATTCGTCTGCGGCAGCATCGGGACAGGCCGCTGAGGTTAATTCCTCTGTTGGGATTATACTGACAGTAGCTGCGGCAGCCGATCTGACGCCGGCGTTTCAAGAATTGGGCGCGTTGTTTACTCAGCAAACGGGGATAGGGGTGACTTTCAGCTTTGGCTCGACGGGGCAGCTTACCCAGCAGATCGAGCAGGGCGCCCCTGTAGATGTATTCGCGGCGGCTAACCAGTCCTATATCAACGAACTGGAGCAGGCCGGCTTGGTTATCCCGGATACAATCGCGCTTTACGCCCAGGGACGCCTGACCATTTGGACATGGGCTGACAGCCCGCTTACGTTTACGAGTCTGGATGATCTGACTCAGGAGACAGTGAAACGAATCGCTATCGCTAATCCTGAACATGCGCCCTATGGGGTTGCAGCGCGCGAAGCTTTGGAGTCCGCCGGTCTGTGGGATATTGTACAGCCAAAACTCATTCTGGCTGAGAACGCTGCCCAGACCATGCAGTACGCCCAGACGGGTAATGTAGATGTCGCCCTGGCTGCGCTGTCGTTAAGTGTTGCGGCGGGTGACGGCGGGCGTTACGTGCTAATTCCCGGAGAACTGCATAATCCGCTGAATCAAGCATTGGCGGTGGTCAGCAGCACGAAATACGAGGCGGAGGCCCGGCAGTTCGCCGCCTTTGTGAACAGCGAAGCCGGACGTGAGATCATGCGCCGTTACGGGTTTATCCTGCCGGGGGAAGAACCGATTCGATGAACTGGCAGCCCTTCTGGCTCTCCCTGCAAGTCACAGGCACTGCGACGATAGGGATTCTCGCTATTGGATTGGCGCTGGCGCTGCTGCTGGCGCGCGCTGTTTTCCCCGGCAAGCTGATTTTGGAGACGGTGATTTATCTGCCGCTGGTGCTGCCGCCGACCGTTGTAGGTTACTATCTGCTGTTCGTGCTGGGACGGGGAAGTTTTATCCTTGAAGTGCTGCATATTGATCTGCTGTTCACCTGGCAGGCGGCAGCATTTGCCTCAATGGTGGTTGGGCTGCCGCTGATGGTTCAGACGGCGCGAGCAGCGTTTGAAGAAATTGAACCTGAAATCGAGGATGCGGCGCGGGTAGACGGCGCAGGGGAATGGCGGATATGGTGGTCTATCACGCTGCCGCTGGCGCGGCGCGGTATTCTGGCAGGATTAATTCTGAGTACGGCGCGCGCGCTTGGTGAATTTGGCGCGACGATGATGGTCGCGGGGAACATCCCAGGACGCACACAAACACTTCCGCTGGCGATTTATGATGCAGTGCAGGCGCGGCGTTATGACGACGCGCATTTTATGGTGCTGATGATGACTTTGCTGGCGTTTAGCGGCCTCTGGCTTGTCCATCGTTTGGAAGTTTCATCGCAGCGGCGCAAAAGACGCAGTATCAGCGGGCGAAAGCGCGTTTCGTTTTAGGCGCCGCTCGCCGGGCAGGACGGATCGGCAGTCGGGTTTCAAATCTTGATTTTCCGTTTCTGAATAACTATACTGGCCGTTCCTGTTTGTTATTTATGCCCGCGCCAAAATGACATGCAACGAGAACGTGTTGCCGATGATATTTATGTTTTTACCAGCGATCTCTACGTACAGGTTACAGCCGGGGTGGTCGTAACCAGCGAGGGAGCGGTAGTCATTGACACGCTGGCTTATCCAGAAGAAACTCGGCTCATCAAACGATTTATTGAGTCCCGTCTGAGGATGAGTGTGCGTTACGTGGTGAACACTCACTTCCACGCCGACCATACTATGGGGACGTGTTTTTTTGAGGGCGCGCGGGTGATCGGCCATGCATTGTGCCGGGACCTGCTGGAAAAACGCGGGCGTGAAAGCCTGGAACAGGCCAAAACCAACGCGCCGGAGATGCGTGAAGTTACATTGGCGCTGCCGGACATTGTGTTCGAGGGCGGAGTGATGAATTTGCACTTGGGCAATAAAACGCTCCAGTTGTGGTCAACGCCGGGCCACAGCCCCGATTCGATTGTATGCCTGGTAAAAGAAGACCGCACGTTGTTCGCAGCCGATACGTTGATGCCGATTCCGTATTTTGTGGATGGAAATTATGATGATTTTGTCGAGTCTTTAAATCGCCTGCGGAACCATAACTTCGAGAATGTCGTTCAGGGTCATGGTGAAATCATCCTCCGGGGAGAGGTGGAGGAAAAAATCGCCGAAGACCTGGATTATCTGCTCAAACTGCGGGCTGCGGTGGACGCTGCGCTGCTGGACCCGTCGCCGGACGCGGCCCTGGAAGCCATTGATATTGAACAGTGTGGCAAGAGCCGCATTTTGCTAAACGGCGCTGCGCCGCAGCTGCACCGCCGCAATGTTCTGGCGCTGGCAAGCGCCCGCCGCGAGCCGGCCCAATTGTAATTCACTGTCGGATATTTTAATGATTTGATTGAACGGATGGATGAGGTGACGTTTATGCCCGAACAGGTTTATCTGACCCCAGAAGGCAAAGCCGAACTGGAACGCGAGCTGGAGGAACTGCTCAACGTTCGCCGCCCGGAACTGGCCCTGAAGCTCAAAGAAGCAGTGTCCCAGGGCGATTTAAAAGAAAACGCAGATTATCACGACGCCAAAGAACAGCAGGCTTTCATGGAAGGGCGCATACTGTATCTGGAAAACGTACTGCGTTCGGCGGTTTTGATCTCTAACGATGGCACATCGGATGAAGTGCGGATTGGCTCGGAAGTGACCATCGTTGAGGATGGCAACGACGAGGATGAAACCTACAAAATCGTCGGGCCGGCAGAGGCCAACCCGCGCGAGCGCAAAATTTCGCACGAAAGTCCGATTGGCGGCGCGCTGTTGGGGCATCGGAAGGGCGACAAAGTGCGCGTAGCTACACCTTCGGGCGAATTGATTTTTAAGATCAAGCGGATTAAATAAGCCGCCGGCCTGCCCGCATCTGTATTAAAACTCAAACGCCCCGGCAGTCTGACTTCTGCGCGGGGCGTTTTGCTTTTCATCAGCCGATGGGTGTCCAGTCTCCGGTGCCGCCGAACGGGTCATCGTCGCGGGCGGGCGGCTGTGCCGGAGGCGGCTGCAAGGGGGGCGGTTTTAACGGCGTTACGCTGCCGCCATAAGCCGGCGGCGGAGCGGCGGGCGGTGTATAGGTCGGGAGCGGCGCGCTGGGCATCGGCGGCGGCGTAAAGGTCGGCGCGTCGGCGGGCGGCGGTGGTGTATAGACGGGCGCTGCCACCGGAACGCTGGCGACCGGCTGGGCCGCGCCATCCTTGCGCCAGGTCAGCAGTTCGATGGTCAGCTTTTCAAAGTAGCTGTTGGCCGGCAGCGGCCCAGCGCCGTAGGTCATGTCCACAATGCGCGCCTGCATCCGCAGCGTGTTGGTTTCCAGGGTGAGCGTTCCCCCCGGCTGCGCCAGGATGACCTGCCCCTTCGGGTCAAGTTTGGAGCGAATGGCGGGGTCGTTAAAGGCGTATTCGGATGCAAAAACGCCGGTGAGGGTGCGAACGAAATCATCCTTGTCGAACAGCCAGACTTCGATGGCCGTGACTTTTTCCTGCTCGCCCACGCCGACCGTTTCGGAAATGACCGCGCCGCACTCGCCCAAAAATTCATCGTCATTTTTCGCATCTTCGATGGCGAAGGAATCATCGAAAGAACGTCCGGGGAAATACATCGAGACATGGCGCGCTACCGGTGGGCCGAAGCTGGTGGTAGGGGCGGCGGCTTCATCTTTTGCAAGCTGCTGCGCCAGCTCGCGGGAACGTTTGACGGCATCCACATCCACCTGTATCGCGCCGGGACCTTTTTGCCCGCTGCGGCGGCGGCGGATAGAGCGGCGCACCGGCTCGACCAGCATCGGATTGATGTAAAAGCCGTACAGCAGCGAGCCGACAACCGCCACGATGGCGATCACCACCGATCCCAGAATCCAGGGACGAATGCTGCCGATCAGACTCGGTTGAGGGGCAGAGGCGGCATTGACCTGCGCCTGAGCGGCCAGGTCTTCAATTTGGGTCAGGCCGAATTTCGCCGTGATGGCCTGGGGGTCGTCTACGGCCCGCAGCAGGGTAATGGTGTTCTGGTCAAGCTGTTCGGTGGACTGCGCGCCGCTGGCGAACAAGGTGTACCGGTCGGCGATGAGCTTCACCCATTCTTCCTGCCAGCCCTGTCCCAGTTTGCTAGGGTCAGCATCGTAGAAAACAACAGGGTCGAGCGCGTAAGACCAGATCAGGCCGACTAAAAAGGCCAGCACAATGACGACGATTTGCCGGGGCTTGGGGATGTAGGGCTTTATAACCGGCCATAAGCCGGTGATCGTATCTCGAATTTTGCCCACCATAAAATGCCGCCTTTCGTTCGGATGCCGTAATATCCCGGTTCAAGCTACGCCTATTTTACAGTACATTTTGCCAATACAAAAATGAGCTGTCTGGATAGGACATGAGAACTAGACCGGCTCTGCCGTACTTTCCCCTAATTCATCCATCTGGTAGGTATGGCTGCAAACAGTACACTGCGCGGTCGTTTTATTCTGTTCGACCAGCATCCCACCGCAGTTCGGGCAGGGGTGAACCAGCGGGCGCTTCCAACTGGTATAGTTGCAGTCCGGGTAGCGCGAACAGCCGTAGAAGGTGCGCCCCCGGCGGGATTTCCGCACGATAATTTCGCCGCCGTGCGTTTTGCCGCAGGCCGGGCAGACGACCCCGGTACGTTCCAGCCAGGGTTCGGTGTAGCGGCATTCCGGGTAGTTCGAGCAGCCGATGAATTTGCCAAAGCGCCCGTAACGCACCACCAGGGGATGCCCGGAAACCGGGCAGTCGCGCCCGACGGCTTCCTCCTGCTGCAAGGAAGGCATACTCTCCTGGGCGACCTTGAGCTGCTTTTCAAACGGCTCGTAAAATTCCCGCAGCATAGGACGCCATTCCTGGTTGCCGTCGGCGATGTCGTCGAGCCGGTCTTCCATCCGGGCGGTGAAGCGGTAATCAATGATGTCCGGGAAAAATTTCACCAGCAGATCGTTGACGATTTTGCCGGTTTCGGTCGGCACCAGCCGTTTGTCCTGCTTTTCGATGTATTCCCGGTCTTCGATGGTTTTCATGGTCGGCGCGTAGGTGCTGGGGCGGCCAATGCCGTATTCCTCCAATGTGCGCACCAGGCTGGCTTCGGTATAACGCGGCGGCGGCTGCGTGAAGTGCTGTTCCGGCAGCAGTTGTAATAAATCCAGCAGATCGCCGACCGCCAGTTCCGGCAGGATGCGCCCCTCGTCCTCGTCCGGTTCAACATCTTCATCGCGGGCGTCTTCGTAGAGCGCCAGGAAACCGGGAAACTTAATGGTGCTGCCGGAGACGCGGAACAGGTAGGGCGTGTCGCCGCTTGGGCCGGCGTTGATCTCTACCCGCAGCGTATCATAAACCGCGTTGGACATCTGGCTGGCGACAAACCGCTGCCAGACCAACTGGTAGAGGCGGAACTGGTCGCGGGTGAGGTGGCTTTTGATGCGATCCGGCTCGCGCCAGACGCTGGTGGGGCGGATGGCCTCGTGGGCTTCCTGCGCGCCCTTCGCCCTGGTCTGGTAAACGGGCGGGGTGGGCGGGTGGAACTTGGCGCCAAACCGCTTGTGGATGAAATCTTTCGCCTCGGCCTGCGCCTGCGTGGAAACCTGCGGGCTGTCGGTACGCATGTAGGTAATCAAACCGACCTCACCGCCGTTGCCGATGTCTATACCCTCGTAAAGCTGCTGCGCGACCGTCATGGTGCGGCGGGCGGTGAAACCCAGGCGCCGCGAGGCTTCCTGCTGGAGCGTGCTGGTGGTAAAGGGCGCCGACGGGCGGCGCTGGCGCGTGCCGCGTTTTACGTCGCCGACGCGGTAGCGGCTTTTTTCCAGCACGTCCAGGTGTGGGCGCACGTCGCTTTCCTGCTTAAAGGCGACATCTTCGCCTTTGTATTTAATCAGCCGCGCCACGAAAGGTTTATCGGCGTCCTTGCCGTTGGCGGCATGTTTTTGCAGCCGGGCGTCCAGCGTCCAGTATTCTTCCGGCTTGAAGGCTTCGATTTCCCGCTCGCGGTCAACCACCAGGCGCACGGCGATGCTCTGCACGCGCCCGGCGGAAAGCTGGTTACGAACCTTCTCCCACAGCAGTTCGGTGATGTTGTATCCCACCAGCCGGTCGAGGATGCGGCGCGCCTGCTGGGCATTCACCAGGTTCATATCCAGGCTGCGGGGGTGAGAAAACGCCTCCTGAATGGCCGGCTGCGTGATTTCGTGAAAAACGACCCGCTTGGCCCGGTTTTCGTCCATGTCGGTGGCCGCGATGAGATGCCAGGCAATCGCTTCGCCTTCGCGGTCGGGGTCGGTCGCCAGGTAAATCTCGCCGGCTTTTTCGACGGCGGCTTTAAGTTCGTTGACGATTTCGCGCTTGTCGTTTGGCACGCGGTATTTGGGCGTGAAGTCGTTCTGGACATCCACCGATAACTGCGTGACCAGTAAATCGCGCACATGGCCTTTTGAGGCTTTGACGGTATACCCTTTACCCAGAAAATTGCCGACGCTGCGCGCTTTGGCCGGCGATTCCACGATCACCAGGCGGTCGGCGCTGCGCCGGGGGGAGGCTTTGTGGGCCGGTTTGGGCGTTTTGCCCTTACCTTTTCGGGCTTTCTTAGGGGCGGCGGTTTTTTCGGGTTTGGGCAGGCCGGCATGGGCTTCGGTAGCGCCCATACGGAATAAAGCCGTCCCGCAGACCGGACACGCTCCCCGCGTGCCGGGCGCGCCGTTGGCGGTATAAACGGGCTGCGGGTTCTGCATTTCCCGTTGGGTTTTACATTTAACGCAGTAGGCTAGGTTGCTCATGCCAGTTCCTGGTTCTTGATTTTAGAGATACTTATAGTTTTTGGTCGTCAGCAGGTGGTTAACCACTTCTTTAACGTCCTGGGCGCGGTCTTTGTGGCAGATGAGCAGCGCGTCCGGCGTTTCGACCACGATAATATCCTGGACGCCGATGGTCACGGTCAGTTTATCACTGTATACCAGCGTGCCGCGCGTGTCCAGGATGACCCGTTCCGGCTGGCGGCCTTTAAAGCCGTTGCCGAATTTGTCCAGTTTGAGGACTTCGTAAAGCGAAGCCCAGCTTCCTACATCGTTCCAGCCAATATCCACCGGGATGACGGCGATTTTTTCCGCGCCTTCCATCACGGCATAGTCCAGCGAAATGTCTTTGATCTGCTGCCAGATGTCTTCGAGGCGTTCCTCAAATTCCGGGGTATCCACCGACAGCTGCAATTTCATAAAACCGGCGTGCATGTCCGGCTGCTGGCGGGCGAATTCGGCCATCGCTTGCTGCGCCGTCCAGATGAACATGCCGGAGTTCCAGCTGTATTCACCGGAGGCCAGGAAAGTCGTCGCGGTGACGGCGTTGGGTTTTTCGGTAAAACCGCGCGAGACATAACAGGAAAAACCGTCCACATCGCAAAGTTTGTCGCCCTGGCGGATGTAACCGAACCCGGTTGCCGGATAGGAAGGCGAAATGCCCAGGGTGACGATGTATCCCTGGTGGGCGACTTCGTGGGCGGCGGCCAGGACGGCGCGGAATTTCTCTTTATCCTGGATGTGATGGTCGGCGGTGAGGATGACCACCGCCGCCTGCGGGTCGCGCTTCTGGATGACGGTCAGCCCCAGGGCGGCAGCCGGGCCGCTGTTTTTGCCGTAGGGTTCGACGATAAAGTTCTGCGCCGGGATTTCCGGGGCCTGGGCATGCATGATGTCCACATATTTACGCCCGGTGACAACGTAAATCTGCTCCGGGGCGAACAGCGGGGCCAGCCGGTCAACGCTGACTTTAAACATGGAAACATCTTCGACCAGTGGCAAAAGCTGTTTGGGCATATCCTGGCGGCTCATCGGCCACAGGCGCGTGCCGCCGCCGCCCGCCATAATCAATGCGTAATAATGTTCCATGCTTCCTGCGCCCCTCCGGGTGTTAGTCGCGTGTATGTACCAGGCAATATTGCATGTGTCCCACCATTCGCGCAAGCCCTTTAAGTTCGAGAATGGTGAGGGTGCTGTTCACAATGGACACCGGCAGGCCGCACAACCGCGTTAGATCATCCACATGGATAGGATCGGCCCCCAGCAGTTGAAGCAGGCTTTTTTCCGTATCGTTGGCGGGGACGATCCGCTCGGTAATCGTGCTGGCCTGCGCGTTTTGATGCGTGATGTTCAATTCTTCCAGAATATCCTCGACGGCCATCACCAGTTTAGCGCCGTCCTGAATCAGCCGGTTCGTGCCGCCGCTCATGGGATTAAAAATATTGCCGGGAACGGCGAACACCTCGCGCCCCTGTTCGGCGGCGGTGGTTGTGGTAATGAGCGCGCCGCTTTTTTCCGGCGCTTCCACCACCAGCACGCCCAGCGCCAGGCCGCTGATAATACGATTGCGGCGGGGAAAATTGCGCCCGTCCGGCGGCGTGCCGACCGGAAATTCGCTGATGATTGCCCCATGCCGCAAAATGTCGTCGGCCAGTTTCTGGTTATCTGCCGGGTAGATGCGGTCAATGCCGCAGCCCAACACGGCCAGCGTGCGTCCGCCGCCATCCAGCGCGCCCCGGTGCGCCGCGCTGTCCACGCCATGCGCCAGCCCACTGATGATGGTGATGTCCTGGGCGGCTAACTGTTTGGCGAAGTGATAAGCTGCGTCGCGCCCGTAGCTGGTGGCGCGGCGCGTGCCGACGATGCTGAGGGCATGGTCGTCTGCCGGCACAAGCTGGCCGCGCACATATAACACCGTCGGCGCGTCCGGGATTTTTTTCAACAGCGCCGGATAATCATCGTCGGCCAGCGTCAGCAGCCGCGCCCCTGCCTTTTCGATTTTTGCCATCTCGGCATCCAGGTCAAGCTGCCGGCGGACACGCAGCAGGTTTTCGACCGGCAGCCGGTCCAGTCCTGCTTCGCAAAGCCTTGTTTCGCTGGCCGTCCAGGCCAACGCCAGATCGCCGAACCTGTTTAAGAGATGGGATAACCGTTTAGGGCCGATTTCGGGTACCAGGCTGAAGCCGAGCCAGTATTTACGATCATTCACCATGCTGCCCAACGGATTGTCTGCCGGTTGCATTTCACAGCATAGCAAGCGATTGTTTGGCTTGTCAAGCATGTTTTAAGCGTCAGGCAGCAGACCTTCCGGCAGTTTCATGATGATAAGGCCGTTTGGCAGGTCGGTTTCGATTACCGTTTCATCGGTTGCGGGCAGCAGCACTTCGCCATACTGCGGGCTGTTGACGATATAAACATCGTTGGCGCCGGTTTCCAGAATTTCGACGATTTTGCCGATCACCCGGCCTTCGGACGTGCGAACGGTCAGGCCGATCAACTGGTACAAGTACACTTCGCCTTCATCCAGGGGTACGGCGTCCTCCATCTTGACCATGACGAACTGCCCCCGCAGCAGTTCGGCCTGATTGCGATCATCCACGCCGCGCAGCCTGAGCAGCAGGTAGGATTGATGAAATCGGACGGCCTGGATGTGATAAACAGCCGCCTGGGGCGATTCCGGGTCGCGCCCGATGTGGACGGTTTCCAGGGATGCCAGCCGCTCCGGGTAGGCCGTTAACACGCGCACCTTCAGCTCACCGGCGACCCCGTGCGGGCGCAGGATTTCGCCCAGAAGCAAGTAGGATGGGGGCGAGGTGGTCATAAAAAACGTCGAGGCAGTGGGCTTAAGCCCACTACCTGCCTAGACGATCTTCAGGATGACTTTGTTGTAGCGGCTGTCGGCGCCGGCGCGCAGCAGCGCGCGCATGGCGTTGGCGACATGCCCGCCCTTGCCGATCACGCGGCCTGTATCTTCCGGCGCGACGCGCAGTTCCAGGATGAGCGTCGAACCGGAGGCGCGCCGATATACTTTGACGGCTGCCGGGTCGTCAACCAGGCTTTTAGCGATATACTCAATCAATTGTTCCACCGCAGCAGGCCTTTAAACTTGTCACGAAGCGGCTTCTTCGGCGGCAGCGGCGGCGGCTTTACGCCCCTGGCCGGCTGCCGGGGAAGGCCGGCGCGTTTTTTGGCTGACCGGCGCGGCGCTGGCTTTGGCAGCGGCGGCCTCCTGAAGCAGGGTTTCGAGCGCCTCGCCTTTACGCATCCGTTCAAAGCGTTCCAGCGTGCCGGTGCGGCGCATGATGCTGGACACAGCGTCGGACGGCTGCGCGCCGACGCTTAACCAGTAGAGCGCGCGCTCCTCGTCTAATACATCGGTCGAGGGTTCGGTGCGCGGGTTGTGGTGGCCGATATTCTCAATATATTCACCACTGCGCGCTGTGCGCTGGTTAACGACCACGATACGATAGCTGGGCTGTTTTTTCAAACCTACGCGGCGAAGACGAATACGAACCATTAGCCTTGTTTCTCCTCAAACGAGCCGGCAGAGGCGAGGCGCCCCTGCACATAATCTGGATGTTCAGCGCATCGCGCCGGGCAAGCCGGGTATACGGGGGAAACGCCCCTTACCGATCTGCCCCATTAATTTTTGCATGTCCCGGAACTGCTTCAAAACCTCGTTTACGTCGCGCACTTCCACGCCGCTGCCGGTCGCAATCCGCTTGCGGCGGCTGGCGTTGAGGATTTTCGGGTTTTGACGCTCTTTTGGGGTCATCGAATAGATAATCGCCTCGACTTTTTTGAGGCGTTTTTCCGCTTCTTCCTGGTCAATCTGGTTTTTCATGCGATCCATGCCGGGGATCATGCCCAGGATTTGCGTCAGCGGCCCCATTTTTTTGATTTTCTGGAGCTGTTCCAAAAAGTCCTGCAAGGTGAACTGGTTTTCCATCAGCTTCTTCTGAAGCTTGATGGCCTCGCGCTCGTCGAAAGCCGCTTCGGCCTTTTCGATCAGGCTAAGGACATCACCCATGCCCAGGATGCGCGAAGCCAGCCGGTCGGGATGGAAAACCTCGAATCCGTCAATCTTCTCGCCCGTACCCAGGAACTTGATCGGCACGCTGGTCACGGCGCGCATCGAGATGGCCGCGCCGCCGCGCGCGTCACCGTCCACTTTGGTCAAAATCAGCCCGGTGATACCCACGCGGCTGTTAAACCCCTGGGCGATGTTGACGGCTTCCTGCCCGGTCATCGAGTCCGCCACCAGCAGGATTTCTGCCGGGTTGACGCGCCGTTTGATCTCCTCCAGTTCGGCCATCATCTGGTCGTCAATCTGGAGGCGTCCGGCGGTGTCCAAGATGGCGACGGCGGCGTTGGCTTCTCTGGCGGCTTTCAGGCCGTTCACGCAGATGTCCGCCGGGCGGGAAGTAGTGCCTTCCTGGTGGTACGGCACGCCGATTTGTTTGGCGAGCGTCACCAACTGGTCAACGGCTGCCGGGCGGTAGGTGTCCGCCGCGATCAGGAAGGGCGGTCGCCCGTCCTTCCGCAGATGCACCGCCAGTTTGGCCGCCGTCGTCGTTTTGCCCGAACCCTGCAAACCCACCAGCATGATGACGTGCGGTTTGACGCTGCCGGAGAAGTTCAACCGGCCGGCCTCGCCGAGCGTATCAATCAGCTCCTCGTGGACGATTTTGACGACCTGCTGCGCCGGGCGCAGGCTTTTGGCGACTTCCGCACCAACCGCGCGTTCTTTGACGCGCTTCACGAAGTCCTTAACCACCGGCAGCGCGACATCGGCTTCTAACAGCGCCAAACGCACTTCGCGCATGGCGGTATCCACATCTTTTTCGGTCAGCTTGCCGGTGCGCCCCAGGTTATCGAAAATACCTTGCAGGCGCTCGCTCAGGTTTTCAAACATGGCGGCTGGTAACACTCCCGATTACAGGCGTGAAAATTGTAGATGAGGGGGGGCGTTCCGTCAAGATGGCGGTTGGTTAAATGGGGATTGACTGCTTTTTTGAGCGTTATTTCACCGGCCAAAGGGATTTTTTACGAAAAATTTAGAACGTTAATGAATCCTTAGAAGTTTATTGGCATATAATAGGAACGGGCAGTTTGTAGGTGGTGCAATCATAGATTGTGCATGTTTGCCACTCGAAACCGGCCAACCACCATCCGATCATCAAGTTATTTTGGATAAGGAGTGCTTATCTTATGCGCCAAGTCTCAGTTCGTTTGAAGGGCAGGCCGCTGGTCGCCCTGGCCTTTGTACTCCTGCTTTTGCTGGTTGTGCCGGCAGCACTATCTCAACAGCCGGCGCCGGGGCCGGAACTGCTGACCCCGCCGGCATCTTTTATCACCAGCAACCCGCGCCCCACCCTAAGCTGGCAGGCCGTGCCGGGGGCGACCTCCTATGAAATTCAAATTTCGGATACACCGGAATTTGGCCGCACTGTTACGCAGACCGCCGAGGTGGTGAACGCCACACGCTTTACCAGCGCGCAGCTTAGCAACGGCAAATACTACTGGCATGTGCGGGCGATGGCCGACGGCGTGCCGCTGGGCGGGTGGAGCATGACGCGGGAATTCACGGTGGACACCTCCTACCCGGTGCGCCCGGACTGGATGGGCGAAAGCTGGATTGCCGCGCCGCTTTACGGCGTGCCTGCCGGCGACCCGACCGGCCAGATCGTCATCAACGAACTGTGCGCGGGCTGCTACCTGTACGGCGGCGGGCGCGCGGCGGTCGAGTTCTATAACGCCGGTTCGACGCCGGTCAACATGACCAACTGGAAGATGACCGTCTGGTGGTCTACCAATGTTCGCACAATCGTATATTATTTCCCCGAAGTCACGCTCAACCCCGGGGCCTACCTGACGGTATATGAACTGAGCGGCGTTAACAACACCGACCCCAACGGCCCGACTCTGTACTTGGGGCCGAATATCATTTATCCGTACAATGCCACCAACTACCGGGGCGCCATCGCGCTGGAAAGCACCGCGCCGACCGGCATTGACTTTCTGCGCTTCCGCGCCACTTTTGGCACGTCATCCGTAGCGCCGCCCAAAGGCACCAAGTGGTCGGGGCCGGACCCGCTCTCCAACCAGTTTTATTATTCAATCGGGCGCGACTGGTACAGCTTCGACGCCGACAAAGGCGCGGACTGGACCGAGCAGGCCGACAGCCTGGAATTCCAGAACAGCCATTCGCCCACCGCCAAACCTTCCGCCGCGCCGGTGCAGGTTTCGCCGGCGGCCAATGCCTTCGTGGCGAACGGGGCGGATGTGGCCGTGTGGAAGCCGGCGTTTAACGCCGAGTGGTACAACCTGCAAGTGTCCACACTTTCGACCTGCGCGTCGCCTAATGTGCTGAACGTCGTTTTCATCTATGGCACTGAGTGGCCGATGAGCGTATCGCCGGACGGGGTTTACTACTGGCGCGTACAGGGGGAAAACTTCCTGGGCGCGGGGCCGTGGAGCAAATGCCTGAAGTTCACCAAAGATACGGTCGCGCCGGCGACCTCACCGGTGCTGATCTCGCCGGTAGTGGGTTCGACGGTGGCTTCGCTCAAGCCGCCCTTAAAGTGGACTGCTGTGACCGGGGCCGCGCAGTATGAAGTCGCGCTGCAGCTGAATCCCATTGGCAATCCGACCTTTTTCGCCTACGTTAAAGGCACCACGCTCACGCCGCCGACCACACTCGTGCCGGGCTATTATTACTGGCGCGTGCGGGCGCTGGACGCCGCCGGCAACGCCGGCCCCTGGAGCAGCGGCGGGTCAAGCTGGTGGTTCTACCTGACCAGTCCGGCCAGCGCCGCGCCCATCCTGTATTACTTTGGCACGGCTTACCCTGACCTGTCCTGGGATGCGGTGAGCTGGGCCAACGGGTATGAAATCCAGGTGGCTGACAATACGGCCTTCAAAAACCCGGTGTACGTCTACAGCGACATCCCGCGCGATTGGGAAGGCTGGACGGTTGGGCCGCTGCCGAAGGATGGCCTGTATTATTGGCGCATCCGGGCGCGCCGCGACGACGGCACGTGGGGCCCCTGGAGCAAAACACAGACGTTTTACGCCAGCTTTTAGACCGGCATGAGAAAGATGAGAGGTATTGCGATGCGAACGAAACATCTTCAGTCAGCCTTGCTGCTGGCTCTCCTGTTAGCCATTCTATCATTTGCCGGTCTGACGCAGGCGCAGGACCCGCTGCTGGCGCAGGCGCGGCAGAACGGCTCCGTGCGGGTGATCGTGGGGCTGAAGGCGGATGCCGACGTGGGGCGTGTTAGCCCCGGCGCGAACGCGGCAGCGGCGCCAACACAGGCGCAGGCGCAGGTGCAGGCCCAGGCGCAGCTCGCGGCTTTCCAGCAGCAGCGGCAGGCGCTGGTGGCCTCGCTGGGCGCGAACGCCACCGTTTACGCCAACTCCAACGACTGGCATATCCCCTTCATCGCCCTGAAGGTGAACGAGGCCGGCCTGAAGGCGCTGCGCGCTTCATCACTGGTTAAAAGCGTGGTCGAAGATGGCCGCTTTGAGCTGTTTTTGCAGCAAAGTACCGCTGTCATCCACGCCGACGAAGCCTGGGACTACGGTTACGAGGGCAGTGGATGGGCGGTGGCCGTGCTGGATACCGGCGTGGACACAACCCATGACATGATTGATAACAAGCCGTCGGGCAGCGTGATCGCGGAAGCCTGCTTCTCCTACGACGACCCGTTTTTTGGCATCCATGAGCTGTGCGCGACCGCCGGCAGCAGCCCCGGCAGCGTCGTCACGGCTTCTGGCGCCGGCTCCTCGTCGCCGTCGGCCTGCCAGACGTTCGGGCCGGACTACGGGCCGTGCGATCATGGCACGCACGTGGCCGGCATCGCCGCCGGGGATAACACCTTCGGCGTGCGGGGCGTCGCGCCGGATGCGAACATCATCGGCATCAACGTCTTCAGCGGTGTGGATAACTGCGACGGCTACGGGTCTAGCTGCACGTCGGCCTACTGGTCGGCGCTGACGGCGGCGCTGGATTACGTCTACTACGACCTCAGTTTTTCGTACAACATCGCGGCGGTTAACATGAGCCTGGGCGGCGGTTTCGCCAACAACCAGACCGTCTGCGACGACAGCATGGCCTTCATGAAGGCCGCCGTTGACAACCTGCGCTCGGTGGGTGTGGCGACGGTGATCGCGTCCGGCAACAACGGTTTCACCAACGGCATCTCCTACCCGGCCTGCATCTCGTCGGCCTTCGCGGTGGGCGCGTCGGACAAATTCGATGTGCCGGCGGGCTTCTCCAACAGCCATGCGCTGCTCGACCTGTACGCGCCGGGGGTCAGCATTTATTCGGCTATCCTGGGCAACAGCTACAGCTCGTGGAACGGCACTTCGATGGCGACGCCGCACGTGGCCGGGGCGTGGGCGGTGCTGAAGCAGGCATATGCGAACACCTGGGGTTACAACCCCTCGGTGGATGCGATCTACCGCGCCTTCCGGGACACGGGTTATAACATCGCCAAAAACGGCGTCAGCCGCCCGCGCATTGACGTGGGGCGCGCCGCCCGCCTGCTGAACGGCTTCATGACCTTGAGCGCCAAAAACGCCGCGCCGCTGCCGAACAAAGTTTTTGACCGGGTTGCTTCGCTGGGCTGGACGCCGGTGGATTGGGCGCTGCGTTACGAAATCCAGGTGGATAACAATTCCAACTTCAGCTCGCCGGAGTTTTCGACGACGGTTGAGGGGTATCAGAACTGGGTGGATACCGGGGCGCTTTCGGACGGCATTTACTACTGGCGTGTGCGGGCGATGAAAACGGACTATCCGAAGATCACTTACGGGCCGTGGAGTACTGTCGCCAGCTTCACGGTGGATTACTATCTGGAACAGTATCCGTAACCAGCCGGGGAAGCGGATAGGGGACGGTTAAGGGCTTACGCATGAACAAACTGTGCCTCAATCGGCGCGCGCTGTTCGCCTCTTAACCCCACCCCCCAACCCCCTCCCCGAATTCGGAGAGGGGGCTTTTGATGCGATTGCTTCGGGGACAGCCTTGACCATACCCTAAACAAGACGGCCTTCAGCGACGAAGGCCGTTTTTTAATTTTTACCCCTGGGGGTGCAGGGTATGATAAGCCCGGTTGTGATAGGCCAGCGGCGCGGCGCCGGCCTGCCGCCCGGTCGCCAGCACTTCGCCGACCACGATTTCGCTGCCGCCGCCGTCGTAAACGGCGTGCAGGCGGCAGTCCACCCAGGCCAGCGCATCGGCCAGGATGGGCGCGCCGGTGACAGCGGAGTACATCTCCACATTGTAAAACCGGTCTGCGTTTTCCGGCAGGGGGGTAAAACCGGCGAACTGGGCCGAAAGCTGCGACTGGCCGGCCCGCAGCATCGAGGCGGCGAAAGCGCCCGTCTGGCGCAGCATTTCCAGGGCGTAAATGCCTTTTTGCAGGCAGACCAGCACCAGCGGGGGCGTTAACGAAACCGAGGTGAAGGAACTGACCGTGACGCCCGCGCGGTGGTCACGGTCAGCCGCCGTAACCACGACAATACCGCTCGTCCACAACCGCATCGTTTCCCGGAGTTCATCAGGGGGAACGCTCATGCTCTGTCCTTTGTACGTGTGTAACATTCGGAAACCGCTGCCAGTATACCTTACAGAAGATGGGCGGAAACTTGTACAAAGGTTAGAGGTTCAGAAAAGGAGCCGCGCCATATGCGGAACAAGATCGCTCAGGTCGCGCAGGCCGTCGGCGAAGGCGTTTTTTTTCCGCCCGATGACCAGCGTCGGCACGTCATTTTCGGTGTGGCTGCGGCTGCTCACATCCTCCAGGTTGCCGTGATCGCTGGTGATTATCACCAGCCCTTCATCGTCATCCCAGGCGTCCAGCAGGCCGGCCATCACGCCGTCGAACAGTTCCAGCAGTTCCACGCCGCGCGACAGCGGCCCCCGGTGGCCGACCAAATCGGTCATCCAGTGGGAGTGCATGGCGAAGGCATAAGCGCGAGACAGTTCAACCAGCCGCCGCCCGGCTTCGTGGGGCGTGTAAACCGGCGTGGCGGTCAGTTTGAGGTAGGTGTGCCAGCTTTGTCCCGTCCATTCCGGGGTGAGCGCCCGGTGAGCGAGCAGGTCGTCCAGGCCGAAAAGTTCCTGCCCGGCTTCGTATGCGGCCTGCTGGATGCTGGAGCGCAGGGTCTTGCCGCGCGCGATGTCGTCGTGCAGACGCGGCGGGTAGGCGTCCAGCAGGGCGGCGTCCAGCCCGCGCGCCCGCACCTGTTTGAAAAAATTATCTTGCGCCAGCAGGTCGCGGATGGCGGCGTTGGGTTTGGGGCCGTAGTGTTCGCCGATAATTTGTGGCACGTTCAGCCCGGTCAGGATGGCGGCCTGCCCGGTGGCGCTTTGCGGTTTGCCCGGCACGCCCAGGCGGGGGTCGGTGGGGACTAAAATTGCCCGTGCGCTGTGCTGGTAACCGGTATCGCGCAGCCAGCGGTGGCCGTTGGCGAGCGCGTGCAGGGTGGGGGTGTCGGCAGCAGCGAAGGGGTTGCGGTTGGGCGCGTCATCGCCCAGGCCGATGCCGTCGAGAAAGAGCATCAGGATATGCATGGTATTACGGCGCTGCCAGGGTTATCTGGTCGGCGGAGGGAGGCCGGTTGCTGCGCCAGACTTCCTGGCCGGCAGCGTCGAACAGCACGAATTCCGGCGAGTACGAAAAACCGTACCGCTGGCGCAGGGCGCGCCCCAGTTCGGTATGGATGTCCACGCGCATGATGTTAAAACGATCCTGAATATCATCCACCAGCGCGTCAACCACGGGCCGGGCCGCGATGCAGCCCATGCAGTAGTTGCTGAAAAATTCGAGAAAGGTCGGGCGACCGTTCGCCAGCGTTTTTTCGGCAGTCTGGATTTCGCTGATGTCGTTTTCGCCGGGGCGCAGCGCCAGCCAGCCCACGCCAAACACGACGGCCAGCGCGCCCGCCGCCGCCAGAGTCCGCCACCAGCGCACCCGCCGCCAGCGCAGTACCGCCAGCAGCGCCAGCACCAGGGCCAGGCCGATCCAGAGATACGAAAATTGATTGAACAAAGCGGACATTTTAACTTCGCTCGTTGGCGTAATCCAGTAGAAACGGGTTGGTGGCGCGCTCTTTGCCGATGGTGGTGGTTTCCATATGGCCCGGCAGCACCCGCACATTATCCCCCAGCGGCAGCAGTTTTTCAAAGATTGATTTCATCAGCAGGTTATAATCCGCGCCGGGCAGATCGGTGCGCCCGATGCTGCCCGCGAACAGGCAGTCGCCGCTGAAGACCAGGCGGCCCTCCGGCATGTAAAAGCTGATGTGGCCGGGGGCGTGTCCCGGCGTGAACAGCGTTTCTAAGGTGATTTCGCCCAGGGTGATGGTTTCCGGCGCGGTGGTCAGCAGGCGGTCGGGTTTGGCGGCTTCCGGGAAAGGCCGCCCCGTGAACAGCATCCCCTGCTGCGGCAGCGTTTCCAGCATGGGCGCGGCTTCGGCATGGATCAAAAACGGTGCGCCGGTTTGTTCTTTCAGTTCGCGGCTGGCGAGAACGTGATCAAAATGAGCATGAGTCGCCAGAATCAGTTTGATCGTCCATCCGGCTTCCTGCGCGGTTTGCAAAATTAGGGATGCCCGGTCTACCGGGTCAATCACCAGCGCCTCTTTGGCGGCGGTGTCCCCAACGATATAACAATGCGTGGACGCGATTCCCAACGTCAGCCGCTTGATTTCGATGCTCATAGGTTTATCCCCCACTTCCGAACGAGTTAGCCTTCAACCACCGCCGCCGGCGCGCGCCGCAGCACCAGATGAACCAGCGTGCCGAGTTCTTCCAGGCGCAGCAGCGCGGCAGAAGCCAGAAAAGCCAGCAGGCCGACGCCGGTTTCCAGCGCGATCTGGAAAATCGTCCAGGCCAGCCCGCCGCCGACGAAAGCCAGGCTGTTCCACAGGCTGTTGACCAGCACAATCGCCAGCGCCATAACCAGGCTGGCGGCCAGCGTCTTTAAAACGGTGCGCGCCAGGAGATTTTCGTTCGCGCCGTGCCAGCGCCGCCGCAGGATGAACAGCAGCAGCCCCACTTCAAAAGTTGTCCCCAGGGTGTTCGCCAGCGCCAGCCCGCCGACGTTTCCGGCGAAAAACGGTGCGCTAAAGGCGCTGAAACGTTCGGCGGTCATGTGATAAAGCGGCATGGCTTCGACCCCGGCCACGCCGCTGAGGACGAACGACAGGACGAGGTTGATGGCCGCGCCGCCCAGCGCCGCCCACAGCGGCGTCAGTGTATCTTTGTCGGCGTAAAAACTGCGCGCCACCACTTCCAGGGACGAGTGTACGACGATGCCGAGCGCGAAAAAACGCAGCGTGCTGTACACCAGCGCCGAGGCCGAAGCGTCGAACGCGCCGCGTTCCAGCAGGCTGATGAGCGGACGCCCGACGAAAATCAACCCGATGGCCGAGGGGATGCTGGCGATCATAATAAAACGCAGCGCGCCGGACATGGCGTTACGTTTGCCGGTTTCGTTGCCGATTTCGCTGAGGGCGGCCAGGGTGGGGAAGATGACCGTCCCCATCGCCGTGCCGATCAAAGTCTGCGGGATTTGCATCAGCCGCCAGCCCCAGCTCAGGGCGCTCACCGAACCCGTCCTCAACCGCGAAGCGATGTTGTTCATGACCAGAAAATTGAGGCTGAAAACGCCCAGCCCGACCACACGCGGCAGCATCAGCCTCACCACGCGCCACAATACCGGATCGCGCCAGCCCATCTTCGGCGTCCAGCGGGCGCGAAAACGAATTAAACCCGGAACCTGGATGCCCAGGTGCATGGCCGCGCCCAGCACCGCGCCGAAGGCGATGCCGTGAACGCCGAACGGTTTGATGAGGAAGATGACGCCGAACAGGATGCCCACGTCAAACATAATGGGCGCAAGCGCCGGCAGCAGAAAGTGATTGAAGCTCTGTAAAATGCCCATGCAGATGCCGCTGATCGAAAAAATCAGGGTGCTGAGCAGCAAAATCCGCATCAGCTCGACGGTTTGTTGGCGACCGACTTCATCAAAACCGGGCGCGACGACGTTAGCCACCAGCCAGGGCGCGGTTATAAAAACCAGCGCGCTGGCGACCAGCGTGGCCGAAAAAACGGTGTTGATGACGTGGCTGGCCGTCCGCCATGCGCCGGCGGTATCGTCCCGCGCCAGGAAGCCGCTGAAGATGGGGATAAAAGCGTGCGCCAGCGCACCCCCGGCGATCAGCGTGAAGATCAGTTCCGGCAGGCTGTTGGCGGTTACAAAGGCGTCCCACTCCCGCCCGACGCCGAAGACGTTGGCGATGACGACCGTCTGGCCGAGGCTGATGAACTTGGCCGCGCCAAAGGCGATCATGACCGTCAAGGTGGAGCGTGCCAACTGCCGGGTGCGTTTTTCGTCGGCTGCTGTCATAGGCTGAGTTTCGTCCTCCGGTGTAGTTCCGGTTTGGCTGCGTCGGGTCAGAGGCTCAGTTTGTCGAGCGCCTCTTTGGCGGCGGTGAACCGGGGATTATGCGCCAGCGCCTGCCGGAACGAAGCCACTGCCTGTTGAGTCTTGCCCTGGGCGGCCTCAACCTTACCTTTCCAGTAATGGGTTTCCTCGACATATTCCCCGCCATAATTGAGGTTGGACTTCACCAGCGCCATCACGTCGTCATAACGCCCGCGCTCGAAATATGCCTCGAACGGCCCGAACTGGTAGAGTGTGATGCGCCAGGGCATACCGATCTGGCGCGCTTTGTCGTAGGCGGCGGCGGCTTCTTCGTAACGTCCCAGGCGGGTGAGCGACGAGCCGAGGTTAAACCAGGCGTAACCGTTGGCCGGGTTCGCCTCGGCTTCCTGCCGGGCGGCTTCCGCCGACAGTTCGGCGGCCCGCAGGGGGTCGGCCCGTTCGCCCAGAATCTCGCGCACTCTGGCCTCGTCCTCCTGGCGGTAAAGCACAATGAATATGCGGTTAAAACTCTGCCAGGCGCGGTCGAACTCGATGTAAGGGTCGGGGTTGCCCCGGCCATCGCCCATACCTACGAAACTGTCGTAGATGTAAAACACGCCGGCGGCATCGTCATAACCGGCGATGGTTTCGTAATGCCCGATCCAGTCGTAGGCTTCGGCATCCAGCACGCTTTCCACGATGACGGGAAAGTCGCTGGCGATGAAGCGTTTGATAAGCTCCATGTCGCCGCCCGGTCGCGTGAGGGCGCGCACGCCGCTGTTTTCATTGACGAACGCGACCATCTCGTGCGGGCTGACGTTTTTATCTTCGCGGCTGGGTTTGAGGTAAGCGGCGGCGGCTTCCTGCCCCTGCTGCCAGCCAAAATAACTGAGCGCCATTGTGATATTGGCCGGGCCGCAGTTGTTCCAGGTCTGTTTGACGTAGGTGAAGCCGTATAACTGGTGTGCCGATGGCCGCACCAGAGCTGCCGCCTGGAGTGTGTTTAGCGCCTGGCTTTCGACGGTCTGCGGCGGCTCCGGCGTGGTTTCCGAAACAGCTTCCGGCGTGGGTGTGGCGCTGGGTTCGAGGGTGGGTGTCGCGGTCGGGCTGGGTTCAACCTGGATGGCGGCGGGCGGCGCTTCGGTCATCTCCGGCGCGGTGGTTGGCATGCCGAACGGCCTGGACAGCAGGTCTTCCGGCGAGATGCCGCCGTTCAGATCGGGCGCGACGGTTGGCAGGAGATTTTCAGGGCTGGGCAGCGCGGGGTCGAAAACTTCCAGGAAGGGCAGGTAATACTTAGCTGTTTCCCGCTGTCCCGGCTGGAGCGCGCCCCGGTAAACCAGCACAAAAACGATGCTGCCGATAATCCACAGCGCGGCCAGGGCGATCATCAGCCCCGGCAGAAAAAGTCGCGGCAGCCGCTTTCTGAATACAACCCCGCCGAGCAGCCCAAACACCGTAAGACCGACGGCCAGGATGATGCCGGCCTGTAACAGCGAACTGAGCGGCGGCCTGCTTTGCAAAAACAAAAAGCCGCCGATGCCGCCGAGGACGAGCAGGAGAAAAATGCTGACTGTCGCTGCCATAAGCCCGCGCGGCGGCGGCGCGAGGCCCTCTCGCTGATCGCGCATGGGTGCTGTACTCCAGTTGTCTTGTATACGCATCGCGCTTAAAGGTTCTCCACCTGAACAACTGCCGCCTGTTCTGTAATAAAACCCATCACGTGTCGCGCTAAAGGCGGCTTCCTGATTGGTCGCGCAAGAGAAGCAGTGTACCGATTTTTGCACAGGCGCGCCAGACTCGCTCTGGCGCTGGCGGGCGATTCGACTACGTTTGCCCGCCGCTGGGGGCGCGTTCGGGCAGAAGTAAGGGTTGACGCCCGGAACATGTGGCTACTATAGTATGGCTGCGCCGTAAATAAAATCCTTATCCTGCGGCACATCGAAAGCGAAAGGCTGCCAGTATGACGGCGTTATGGAACGTAGACCTGCACAGCCACACCCTGTGGTCGAAGGACTGTCTAACGCGCTTTGAAACGATCATCGCGCTGTGCCGGCGGCGCGACATTCACCGGATTGCCATCTCCGATCATAATACGGTGGACGGCGCGCTGGCGATGCGGGAACTCGCGCCCGATCTGGTCATTCCGTCTGAGGAGATTATGACCACGCAGGGCGAAATCCTGGCTTATTTCGTGCGCGAGAGCATCCCCGCCGGGTTGACGCCGGAGGAGACGATCCGCCGCCTCCGCGAACAGGGCGCGGTCATCAGCGTATCGCACCCTTTCGACCGGCTGCGGAAAGGCGCGTGGCAGGAGGCCGACCTGCGGCGTGTCGCCGGGTTAGTGGACGCGGTTGAAGTTTTTAACGCCCGCTGCATGTTCCCGGAGGATAACGCGCAGGCGCTGGCTTTTGCCCAGGAACACGGCCTGCTCGGAACGGCCGGCTCGGATGCGCATACGCCGGTGGAATACGGGCGCGCGGCGGCGCGGATGCAGCCGTTTGACGGGCCGGAAAGCTTTTTGGAGGCGCTGCGGCAGGCCGACATTGTAGGGCGGCTCAGCCCGTTTTACGTGCATTTTGGCAGCACAGCAGCCAAGTGGTCGAAAAAACTGGGACTGCGCCCGCGTTTGTGGGAAGGCGGGTAAAACTCAGTTGGACTGCATACGCGCATGAGCGGCTGCCAGCACACGTCCGCCGATGTCCGCCGCCAGGCCGGGATCGCTGCTTTTTTCCAGCACGACGGCGATGGCGACACCCTTTCTGCCCCCTAAGGTCGTAAACCCGATAAACCAGGCCAGCGACTCGTCGCCAGAATAGGCGATCGAAGCATGGCCGCCGATGTCCTGGTTGGGGCGAGCGGCGTTTTGTGCCGCGCCCTGAGCAACTGCCAGGCGCATCATATCCTGAAGCTGCCGGGCAGTGTTGGCCGTCGTCATCGGCTGGATGGTTAACGCCGCCGGGACGGTCGTCCAGTCGTCTGCTTCCGGCGGGTGAACGGCCAGCAGGGTATAGGGTTGGGGCGCGTTGCCGTCGTTGATGATGGCAGCCGTTAAAACTGCCATTTGCAGCGGCGTGACGGTCAATTCGCCCTGTCCGAGCGCCGCCGCCCGGATGCTGTCGGGTCGCAGGGCGGCGGAGGGCGGCCTGTCCGGCGCGAATCCCGTCAGGTTGACCGGCTGGTCAAGCCGGAATGTTTCCAACGCGGCGCGAACGGCGCTAAAACCCAGGCTGCCGACCAGTTCGGCAAAAGGAGCCGGGCAGGCGAAAGCATAAGCCTCGCGCAGCGTCAGCGGTCGGCTGGGCAGCAGGGCGGCGCAGTTGAGCGTGACATCGCCGACCTGCACCGGGCGAGTCGCGTTTTCGACCGGCGTATCCAGCGCGTAACCGGTGAGCAGCCCGGCAGCGACAAGCGGCGTTTCCAGCGCGCCGCCGGGCTGGTAGCTGCCCTGGAGCGCGCGGTTAAAAAACGGGTTGCCGGGGGACTGCACGAGGGTTTCCCAGTCCATGTCGAGCGTATTAGGGTCGTAAGTGGGGCGGCTGACCAGCGCCAGCACCTCCCCTTCGGGCAGCGCCAGCGCGATTAACGCCCCGGTCTGTCCCTCCATCGCGCGTGCAGCTTCCTGCTGTACCGGCAGATCAAGCGTGAGCCGCACATCCGACCCGCGCCGGGGGCGGTGTAGAATGCCGTTTTCAAAATAGGTTAGCAGGTTTTGGGGCAGGTCGTCGCCGCGCAAAAGCCTATTGTAGGCTTCCTCAGCGCCGCTGACGCCATAACGCAGGCTGGCATAACCCAGCGCGCCATGTGTTTCGGGGTACAGATAGCGGCGTGTGACGCTGCCGTTTTCGTTCACAATCGAAGTCACCAGCGGCGTGCCGTTCCGGTCGGTGATGTCACCCCGAATCAGGCGGGATTCGGCCTCCACCAGACGCGGATTATCCGGTCGCAGCAAGATAGTATCCGCGCCGACGACCGCCCAGTAGACGGCGGCCAGCGCCACCACACCGAACGCCCCCAGCATGGCGATCAACAGATGGCGGATTTCACGGGTGAACTGCATGGCCGGTTTCCGAAGCAGATAGGCGCAGCAGCAGGCCGATGATGATAAAACTCGCCAGCAGCGAGCTGCCGCCGTAGCTGAGAAAGGGCAGGGTGACGCCGGTCAGCGGCAGAACTTTGAGGACGCCGCCCATGATGAGCAGGCTTTGCCCGGCCAGCAGGGTGCTTAAGCCCACCGCCAGCAGCGCCTGGAAGGGACGCCCCTGCTGCTGGATGCCGATACGCATCCCCCGCGCGAACAGCGCCATGATACAAACGATGGTGACAACCACGCCCATCAACCCCCATTCCTCTGCCAGCGCCGCGAACACAAAATCCGAATGGACGACCGGGATATAAACGGGCGAACCCTGGCCGACGCCCTGACCGAAAATGCCGCCGGCGGCGAAGGCCAGCAAACTCTGGACGATCTGGAAGGCGCGCGTATCGGCTTCAGGCCAGGGGTTCAGCCAGATGTCAACCCGCAGCCGCACGACGCTGAATTCGCGGTAGGCGATGACGCCGGCGACCAGCAGCAGCAGCGCCCCGCTGAGCAGGATGAGGCTGTGGCCGCTGGCGATGTACAGCAGCACCAGGAACACGGCGAAAAACAGAGCCGCTGTACCCAGGTCGCGCTGCCAGACCAGGATGATGACCGACAGCCCCCACATCAGCAGCACCGGGCCAAAAACGCGGGGCGACAGGCCCAACCGCCGGCCTTCGCTGCCCAAGCCGGCGGCCCGCATGGCCGGGTACTGCTCCGCCAGGTAGCTTGCCAGAAAAGCGACCAGGATGATCTTTAAAATTTCGGAGGGCTGGAAGAAGATCGTGCCAAAACCCAGCCATAACTCCGGCGCGCCCGCCTGGCCGGATGGGTTCGTCCCCAGGATGATCGTGCCGGCCAGCAGCCCCAAACCGGCAACCAGCAGCACGTAACGGTACTGTCGCAGCCAGCGCAGCGGATGCGGCAGGGCTGCGGCCAGCAGCATCGCGCCGACCGACAGACCCAGCCAGAGCGTCTGCCGACCGGCGAAAAAAGGCGACAGCCGTTCGATGAGAACCAGCCCCCACCCGCTGAGGAACATCGCCAGCGGAAAAATCACCGGGTCGTGGCCGGGCAGCCTCCGGTCAAGAACCCGCTTGCCGATGACAGCGCACAACCCCCATAACATCAGCGGAAACCAGCGGGACAGCGGATTGACGCCGGGGCGCAGCAGATCGAGCGCCAGGAAGTTAATGCCCAGAAAAACCGCCGATAAACCCAGCAGCAGGGACTCAAAAGGCCATCGTCGCGGGGAATCGGCGTTCTGGGCTGCCATCGCCGGCTTTACGCTTTATCAAAATACGCGCCGACAATCGGCTTCAGGCGTTCCAGGGCGGCCTGGGGGACGGCGCTGTGTTCGGTGAGCAGGGCGTTTTGCAGCGCGTGGTGGCATTCGCAGTCGGCGGTTTCGTCCAGGCTTTCGACCGCCGC
>QUBZ01000177.1 GCA_014338005.1 Chloroflexota bacterium
CTAAAGCCGGTGATGTGCCGGTACGAATCGGTGATCCAATCTATGTCCATAGTGCCGTCCGGTTCGACGCGCAGTGAATAGGCGTAATCAGAGATCAACTCGGAAATAATCCGGTAGCGTTCTTCACTTTCCCGCAGCGCGGCCTCGGCCCGCTTGCGCTCGGTAATGTCCTCAAACAAAATCACCGCGCCGTTGATATTGCCCTGCGCGTTCCGCAGCGGGCCGCCCGAAATACCGACATCCACTGTCGAACCATCGCGCCGCTTGCGGTGAGTCTCCCTGCCGATCAGCACCCGGCCATGCTGAAGCATCTCATTCGTAAATTCGAGATATTCAGCCTGTTTTTCGTCCGGCACAATCGGATAATGCTGGCCGATGACTTCCCGCTCCTTCCAGCCGAAAGTGCGCTCTGCCGCCCGGTTCCAGACGGTCACTTTTTGATCTATGTCAAGCACCACAATCGGCAGCGGTGAATGATGAATCACCACCTGGAGCATCTGGTTGGCTTCCCGCAAGATGGCCTCGATCTGCTTGCGCTCGCTGATGTCCCGCGCCACGCCGGAAATATAAACTACCCGCCCGTTTTCCATCACCGGCGATACTTTAAATTCCGTCCAGATATAGCTGCCGGATTGCGTCCGCAGGCGCAGTTCAAACAGGGGCGGCGATTCGCCTTTTAAGATGTGCCGGAACAACGAAAGCGCCAGGGGGTGATCGTCGGGATGGATAAAATCCATCACCGAGCGGCCAATGAGCGCCTGACGCGGCCAGCCCAAAAGCCGTTCGATCACGCTGTTCAGGCTGATGATATGGCCGCTCACCGAATGGGTGTATACCACGTCGCGCAGGTTCTCGACCACGCTGCGGTAGCGGGTTTCGCTTTCGGCCAGCTGCGCGCGCCGCTGATTTTCCCGCTGCCGGTAATAATATACCACCAGCAAAATCGGGATGCCCAGCAGGATATTAAACGCCAGCGGCCCGATGAAAATTTCCAGCGCGAAGGACGGCGGCGAAACCAGCCCCAGCAGCCCCATACCGGCGATCTGGATGATGTACAGGATCAGGGCGGTTCTGGCAGAAAAAATCAAGCTACTGAACACCGTGACTGCGATAAAATAGTGCAGCGCCCGCAGCGCGGCGCTGTCGCCGAGGAGGGCTGCCATCCCCAGAATCATCCCCATGCCATAGGTGACGACCAGAGCGGCGGAGAGCCGGTAAAAACCACGCCGGTTCAGTAAATGGCAGATGCTCAACACGGCCAGGTTCAGTATACCGACCGCAAACCAGGGGCTTGCGCGAGGGTCGCCGCTGTGCGTTAAAAAATGCAGCAGCCAGATGACCAGCCCTCCCAGGGCGACCAACAGCAGAATCGCCGTCAGCAGTTCCGCCTGCCGCCGCTGTTCCGGGGCATGAACATCAGCGGCGGGGTGCGTCAGGTATCGCCACATGCGGCTTAAATAGGAAAGCGGCATTATTCGATTCACAGAATTTCCCGGCTAAACAGGCTTATTTTAAATTTTAAGGAACGCGCGGCAGCAGCATTGCAAACGATTTTAACACACCCGGCCCGGATATACATCTATTATAAACGGCGAAAAACGCAGTTGGACACGCTCTGGGGCGTGTCCACTTCGGTAGAGGCTCTTTTAGAGGGCGTGAAACCGCCGGCCAGGGGGATTTCTACAGCCCCAGTTCGCCGGCGGCCATCCGGCACAGGCCGCCGCCGCCCGCCGCCAGCCAGCGGTCGAGCGTGTCGCTGTGGGACTGGTTGGTGAGGGCGTCGGCGTAGATGCCCACCCCCCAGCGGTAATATCGCTGCGTTTCGCTGCTCCAGGCCGCGAAGGGCTTTTTGACCACCGACGGCCCGCCGTTGTAACAGGCCAGCGTTAAACCCACGTCACCGCCGCTGTAGTCCACACACCACTTAAGGTAAGCCGCGCCGCGCCGGGCGTTGGTATCGGGGTCAAGCTGGTTTTCGCCGGCAGTGAAGTGGAAGGGCATCACCTGGAACAACCCCTGCGCCCCGGCGTAACTGCTGATGGTGGGATGCCCGCACGATTCGATCTGCATGACCGTCGCCAGCAGGTTTGGTTCCAGTTCATGTTCCTCGGACCAGCGCCCGATGTCGCGCGCCCAATGGTCTATTTCGTCGGTGAACAAAGGCGCAATCGGCGATGGCCCGGCGAACAGGCTGCCCACCCATTCCGGCACGCGGCTGATGACCTGCCCGGCGGCATTCACCATCACCGGCAGCGCGTTGGGAAACAGAATACTCATCACTGCCGCCAGGATTAACCAGCCCGGCAGATAATCGGCGATTATGGGCGGCAGCGACCGTTGGGGCGCGCGGCGGCGCGACCGGGTTTTAACAGCCATACACTCTCCGTTGGCAAAACATTGCCAATCAATTGTACAACAAGGAATTGAACGAATATGCCAGCCGAAACGAAACCCTAACGTGTTTCTACGTGGATTGTTAGTCGAGATGAGATTGATGATAGAACAAAAGTTCTAGTATGTCAAGGAACGGCCCGCACGATTTCGACCGTGATTTCGCTGCTGGCCTGGTTGCCTACCGCGTCGTAAACAACGGCACGGAACAGCTCGATGCCGGTGCGGGTGATGTCCCACTCGAAGCCGTAAGGCCAGCTTTCGTCCGCGCCGAGGAGCTGGTTCTGGTGGTAAAACTCCACCCGGCTGATGGCATAATCGTCCTGGGCATCGGCGGTCAGCGTCACGGTGGTATCCACCGGCCAGCGGTAAACGCGGTTGGCTTCGCCTGCGCTGAGGGTGACGACCGGCGGTGTATTGTCCACCGTCACCGGCACGCTGCGCGATTCGCGGGTATTGTCGCCCCGGACGACCGTAAGCAGGATGTTATACAGCCCGCTCAGGCCGGCGGTGTTCCACTGCCCCAGGCTGGCCCCGCGCTGGAAGGTCGTCTGCCGCTCGCCGATCTGAATCCATTCGGCGGGGTTCGGCCCCTGGCCGTAGGCAAGCTGGTAAAACTGCAAATCGGTCGGGTCGAGTGTGCCGCGAATATCCACCAGGCCGCCGACGTAAGCGAACGGCTGCGGCTGCAAAATCTGCACCGAACTGAACAGTTCCGGGCGGCTGACGGTATCGTACTCGTCGGGGGGCAGGGGCATATTATTGGCGCGCCACCAGTCGGCGGCTTCCGGCGGGGGGATGAAAAAGAGCGTATCGCTCCGCAGTTCGGCGGGGGTGCTGGCAGTGGCACGCTGGCCGGTCTGGCTGTTAAGCTGGACGGTCTGCCAGTAGGTATCGGTCTGCGCCGGGACGAACTGTGCCAGGAAAATTTCATTACGCAGGGGGCAGGCATCGCTGGGCAGCAGGCCGGAACGCACGCACACGGCCTGTTCCACGATGTCCGCCGGGCGCGGCCATTCAACGGGTGGCAGCGCGTCGCGGTCATGGGCATAAGCCATCACCGCCCGCCACACGGTCGGCGCGCCCAGCAGCCCCAGGTCGTCCAGCGTCATCGGCGCGCCGTCGCCGCGCTCCAGGTGCAGCCCGGCGGTTAGCTGCGGCGTATAACCGACTGCCCAACTGCCGGTATCGTCGCCCGCCATCCCGCCCACGATGGCAGCAGGGCGGTTAAGTTCCACGCTGTTGCCTTCGCCCAGGGTACGCTGGCGGGTGGTGCTGTCGGCCAGCACGTCGTTGATGAGGTAGCCGATGCCGGGCGGAAAAACACCCACCCGGTTAAGTTCGGCCATCTCCGGCGTATATTCCCACAGCAGACTGCCCGCCGCATCTTCGATTTTGAGGACGGCGACCGGGCTGCGCTGGCGGAAGCCGCGCCCAATCGGCTCGACCGGGATGCCGCGCATGTCGCCCAGGGCGGCGAACACCGAATAAGCGTAGGTCATATCCAGCACCGAAACCTGCCCGCCGCGTTCCAGCAGCGACAGGTCGTAGCGGCCATCTTCGCCCAGGCTGTTGAGGCCGATGCGGTGGGCGATCCGCAAAATATTATCAAGTCCCTGGCTGCGGGCGACCTGCGCCGCCGGGGGCAGCAGCCCGGCGCTCATGGCGTCGCGCAGGTTGAGCGGCCCGCGAAAGCGCCCGTCCGGGTTCTGCGGCGTGTAGATCAGCCCTTCCGCCGCGCCGGGGAAGGTATGAGGGATGTCCAGCACCATCGTGGCCGGGGTGTACAGGCCGCTGCGAAACGCCTCGAAATAGACGAACGGCTGTAAAGTCGGCCCCGGCGCATAAGCCAGTGCCGCAGCCGCGCCCACCAGCGCCTTCAGTTCACCGGTCGCCACGTCCAGAATCACCAGCGCCCCGGCCTCCGGCGGCGACTCGACCGGCAGCGTTTGCGGCAGGTAGGCGGCGCTTTGGCAGGGCTGGCCGTCCAGCGCCAGCGGCGAAACCGCCTGGCTGTTCAGCCGCGCCAGATGCGTCCGCAAAGCGCATTCGGCCTGATAATACAGGTCGAGATCGAGCGTGGTGGTGATACGCAGGCCGCCCTGCGCCACCAGCCGCGCGCCGTCGCGCCCCAGGTCGTCCAGGATGGTTTCGGCCTGCCGCCGGGCATAAGCCGCGAATTCCGGCGCGACCCTCAGCGAGGCGTCCACGCCGGCTTGCAGCCGCGTGAGTGTGGCGGCGGCGGACTCGAACTGGTCGCCATTGATCTGTTCCGCCGACCGCATGGCGCGCAGCAGGTCAAGCTGGCGTCCGCGCGCCGCCGTTTCGTTATCGAACGGGTTGTACTGCGGCGCGAGCGGGATGGCCGCCAGCAGCGCGGCTTCGTCCAGCGTTAGCTGCGCCGCGCTTTTGCCCAGGTAAACGCGGGCGGCGGCTTCGATGCCGTAGGCGTCGCTGCCGTAATAGTTGGTGTTGAGGTGCCATTCGAGGATTTCCTGCGGCGTGTAGCGGCGGTGAATTTCCGCCACCAGGGCGATCTCGCGCCCGATGTCGTCCACGCCGACGCGCTCCGGCAGCGGCGCGATGACGTTCCGCACCAGCCGCCCGGTCAGGGTGGCATCCGGCGGCAGCGGGCCGAGTATGATATTACGCCACAGTTTGCCGAAGGTCTGCACGAAACCGAAACCGGACGCCTCCAGAAAATCCGGGTCTTCGGCGGTGAGAGTGGCCTGGGCCACGTAGGGCGGCAGGCTGGACAGCGGCGTCCAGGAGGGGCTGCTTTCCAGCGGATCGCGGGCGGCCAG
Source organism: Chloroflexota bacterium (assembly GCA_014338005.1). Classification (GTDB taxonomy): domain Bacteria; phylum Chloroflexota; class Anaerolineae; order Aggregatilineales; family Phototrophicaceae; genus CFX2. Next base: position 5,196 of record QUBZ01000177.1, read on the forward strand.
CAGCAGCGTGCCGCCGGAGCGGTCGTAAAGTTCGGTCGGGCCGGAAGCCGGGCCGAGCGACAGGCTTTCCTGCGGCTGCGGCAGGTCGCGCACGGCGCGCGCGTAAATCAGCACTGCGCCGCCGAGCGTCACGCCCAGCGGCACGACCACCAGCAGCAGCGCCACCAGGCCGAAAGCCAGCAGCGAAACGCGCCCCTGCGCGCGGGCCGCCAACCGGCGC
>QUBZ01000032.1 GCA_014338005.1 Chloroflexota bacterium
TGCCGGCGTTGCCGCGGATGGCCTGGGCGAACAGGTTGTAACTGGCGGTGAAGTGTTCGACGGCGCGGGTGTAATCGCCCATATTGCCGTAAACGTTGCCCAGGCCGCTCATCAATTCAGCTTCGGCGGCCAGGTCGCCCAGTTCGCGCGCCAGCGCCAGCGTATCCTGATAAACATCCAGCGCCAGGTCAAAACAGATGCGCGCCTCAAATTCTGACGGCGCGCTGCGGCCTAACTCGCTGTAAATATTGCCGATGATACCCAGGCGCAGGGCTGCCGCCTCTTTTTCGCCCATTTCCCGGTACAGGGCCGCCGCCTCATGAAAACACTTCAGGGCTTCCGTGTGCTGTCCGGCGGTCTGGTAGCTGTTGCCCAGGTTGCCCAACCGCCCGACCAGGCCGCGCTGGTCGCGCAGCAGGCGCGCCACCGCCACCGCCTCTTTATGCACTTCGATGGCCTCCGAAAAACGATGCAGGTCATCGTAAACCAGCCCCAGGTTAGAAAGCCAGATGCCCCTGCCGCGCACATCGCCGATTTCCTGGGCGATGAACAGGGCTTGATTGAGGTAGCTCGTCGCCTCGTCATAGCGCCCCAGTTCGCGCAGGATGTTCCCCATATTGCCCAGGATGCCGTCTTCCGTCAGGCGGTCGCCGTCCGCGCGGGCAATAACAAGCGCCTGCTCAAAATAGCGCAGCGCCACATCCGGCTGTTGAAGCCGCTGGTGATAAATCAGCGCCAGATTGCCCAGATGCCGCCCGGCGCTGGAAGTATCTCCGGCGGCGCTGGCGGCGGCCACCGCTTTTTCCAGGCTGGCGACCGCTGTCGGGTAATCCGCCTGCTGCAGCGCCAACCGGACACGGCGCAGCAGTTGAGTGTGTTCGGCGGAGTCCATACGTTTATCCTTCCGATTTTCGCCTGCCGGAGGCGATCACCAGCGCAGCCAGACCCACGCCGCCGACCAGCAAAAGCGGCCCCAGCCAGGCCAGGCTGCCGGAAATACCCGGCAGCGGCGGCTCGTCCGGCGTCAGGTCCAGGCGGACGATGGTGAACTGGCCGGACAGGTTGGGTAAAGTGCGCGCGTTGACGCTTGACTCGATGACAAAACTCAACACCGCGTCGTAACGCGACGGCGCGGTGCGCCGGAACAGGTACAGCGCCCGCAGCGCCTCGGCGGGGTCAGTGACGATCTGCGCCCGCACGCTTCGCAGGCGGCTGCCCATCTGCACGGCGGCCAGCGGGTCATCCAGCAGGTTTTTGTACCACTGCGGGCGCGCGCCCCAGCCGGATACCAGATAAATTTTGCTGCCGTGCCGCCGGTACTCAATCGGCGTGTAACGCGGCTGGCCGCTTTTACGCCCGCGCGTGACCAGCACCATGATGTGAATGGCGTTCAGCAGGTCGCCCAGCCCCAAACGGTACAGCAGCAGTGGGGCGCGCAGCAGCGCCTTCAGCGCGCCGGCGGGGTAGGGCATGGCCGGCGGGCCGGCAGAAGATTCGACGGGTAACACGAGATTCCTTTCCTTGCGGCTTGAACCAGATTTTCCAATACTTCTAGTATAGTCGAATTTTATCCAGACGGTTAATTACGCCCCGGCAGCTGCCGATCAGCCGGGCGTGGAGTGCGCGTGGGGTAAGCATCGTAGACGCGCCTTCTCACCCTGTTATACAATACACACAGGAAAAAGGTGGAGCATTGCATGTCAGAAGAACGCGATTACCAACCGGACGAACCCATCCACGAGGATGAGGACGTGCCGTTTAAACTGCCGAAAAGCGAAGATTACGCCGAGGACGACGACGAAACCGACGACATCTGGAACGCCGCCGATTCCCAGGACGCCCGTAATATGCCAACCATGCCGGTGTCGTCCAGGCCGGAGGGCGAAGAAACCGCCCCCAGCCGCGCGCCGGAACACACCCTGCCCGGCAGCGGCGGCCTTGACCCGAACCCGGACTTTTTCACCCCCGGCGCGACCATCCGCCACCAGCCGGTGGTTGTGGACGAACGCACCATGCCGCACGCCGCGCCCGTGCCGGAGCAGTCGCCTGCCGAACACGAGCGTTACAGACGCCCGCAGTACCCGGCTTACGGCCAGGAGACGATCCCCGCGCCGCCGGTGACGACCGCGCCGCCCCAAAAACTGCCGCAGCGCCAGGCACAGCCCAAACGCGCCGCTTCCCCCGGCTGCGCGCCGGGCTGCCTGTGGATTATCGTCGGTTTTCTGGCGATCTTCTGCGGCGGCTCGACGCTGCTGGCCGCTGGGCTGGGTGTGTGGGGCATCAACCGCGTCGAACAACTGGCGAACGAACGGCTGGAAGCGGTCGAAACCTACCAGAACTTCCAGAGTACATTTTTTTATGACCGCCAGGGGCGGCTGCTGTACGAGGTGTTTAACGAAGGCCGCCGCACGAATATCGAATTTCAGGATTTTCCCAAAAGCCTGATTGACGCCACCATCGCGGTTGAGGACGACAACTTCTGGACGAACCCCGGCATTGACCTTCCCGCCACCCTGCGCGCCTTCGCCCAGTACGTCGGCATTGGCGGCCAGTCCACCGGCGGCAGCACCATCACGCAGCAGCTAGTCCGTAATGTGCTGTTCGATTTTTCCTACCGCGCGGAACGCAGCCCGCAGCGCAAAATCGAGGAAATTTTGCTGGCGCTGGTGTTAACACAGCGTAAGGGCAAAGAAGAAATCCTCGAAATGTACCTGAACGAAATTTACTACGGCAACCTGGCCTACGGCGCAGAAGCCGCCTCACAGACTTTTTTCGGCAAGTCCGCCCGCGACCTGACGCTGGGCGAGGCAGCCATGCTGGCCGGGCTGCCGCAGGCCCCCGCCGATCTCGACCCGCTCAACCCCGACCCGGCGGTGCAGAATGCCGTTTATGCGCGCTGGCGGCTGGTACTCGACCGCATGGAGAAGCAGGGTTTCATCACCGACGCCGAACGCAGCGAGGCGCTGCGCCAGGGTTTAAACTTCGTCAGCCCGGCGGTATCGCTCAAAGCACCGCACTTCACCGTTTACGCCCAAAGCGAACTGACGGCGCTGATGAGCGACCTGGGCTTTAGCCCGGAGCAGATCGCCAGGGGCGGGCTGCGGGTGTATACCACGCTTGACCTGGAACTGAACGATTCGGCGCAGCGCATCGCGCGGGAGCAGATCGCCAAGCTGACCGCCAACAATGTCGGCAACGCCGCCGTCGTGGTGCTGAAGCCCATCACCGGCGAAATCCTGAGTATGGTGGGCAGCGTGGACTATAACAACGACGCCATAGACGGGCGCGTGAACGTCGCCACCGCGCCGCGCCAGCCCGGCAGCACCATGAAACCCTTCACCTACTCCGCCGCGATGGAAGCCGGCATGACGCTGGGCGACGTGATCTGGGATACGCCGACCCGCATCGGCATTCCCGGCCAGCCCATGTACGAGCCGGTCAACTACGACCGGGCGTTTCATGGCCCGATGACCATGCGCAGCGCGCTCGCCAACAGCTACAACGTCCCCGCCGTTCAAACGCTGCGGCGGGTGGGCGTGGACAGCCTGCTGGCGCTGATGCGGCGGTTCGGCGTGGTCAGCCTGGGCGACGACGCCAGCCGTTACGGGCTGTCATTGACGCTGGGCGGCGGCGAAATCACGCTGCTGGAGCTGACCACCGGCTACAGCGTGTTCGCCAACGAAGGGCTGCTGGTGCCGCCGACGGCTATCCTGTGCGTGGTGGACAACCACGATAACATCCTCTACCAGTTCGAGGGACAGTGTCCGCGCGGCAGCGCCACCGCCGAAACCATCAACCATTCCGCCTACGGCAAACCCGTCCTCGACCCGCGCGTGGCCTTCATCATCAGCGACATCCTGGGTGACAACGCCGCCCGCAGCGCCGCAATGGGCAGCAGCAGCCCGCTGAATACCGGCAGCCTGGCGACTTCGGTCAAAACCGGCACGACCAACGATGTTAAAGACAACTGGACGGTCGGTTATACGCGCAATGTGGCGGTGGGCGTGTGGGTCGGCAACAGCCGGGGTGAGCCGATGGTCAACACGTCGGGTTTGACGGGCGCGGCGCCGATCTGGAACGCGGTCATTACCGGCATTTACGCCAACCAGGGTTTCCTGGCCGATTTTGCCGTAGACGGGCGGTTTTTCGCCGACAAACAGGCCACACCATCCGGCGTCTCGCTGCGCGAAATTTGCGACGTGCGTAACCTGCGCGACCCGGCAGCCGACTGTCCGCGTTTTAACGAATGGTTCCTGGACAGCCCGGCGGCCATCCCCGACGCGGAAGGCAACCTGTATTACCCGCCGGCCCAGCCGACGCAGCCGCCGCCGGTTGACCCAAACCAGCCGGCCTTGCAGGAAGTTTCTCCCGGCGTTTTCCGGGTGCTGGCCTTCCGGCTTAACCCCGGCATCGCCAGCCAGATACAGTTCCAGACCCCCGCCGGGCAAACGCCCCCGCCGCCGATCTACTGCCAGGTGCCGGCCAACCTGGACGCGGCGGCGCGCAGCCAGGGCGCGCAGGATCAGCTGTTCATCGCTCCGCCGCCCGTCCCGGAGGACGCCGCCGCCGCCGAACGTTACGCGCGCGACAAAGGGCTGGCCTTCCTGCCGACGGTGGCCTGTTCGCCGGAACTGCTGCAAGGTGGCGGCGAAAACTACGGCCCGGCAGTGACGACTGCCATCATCACCTCGCCTGCGCCGGGGCAAACGCTGCGCGACGAAACGGCGATCATCGGCACGGTGCAGTTCCCCAACGACGGGCAGCATTTTTACAAGCTGGAAATCATCGGCGGGGCGTTCGCCAACTGGACGACCATCGGCAGCACGCATACCGAAAGCGTGGTCAACGGCCCGCTGGAAAACCTGTACGTGCCGGCGCTCGCGCCCGGCGACTACCGGGTGCGGCTGGTGATCGTGCAAGGGGCGGACTTTCTGCAAGCGCCCTACGAAGTGCCATTCCGCGTGGAGCGGTAACAACTGGGCGTTACATCTTCATTCACAGCCTGCTGATGGAATACTTCGCCGGGCCGAGGGAGAATAACGATAACGATGTCCCCTGATTTTGTGCGTGATGGCCCTGTTTTTCCTTTGCCCGCAGCACGATTTCCCTCTCATCTACTATAATGAATGCAGCAGGCATTCGGTTTTCTGGGGGGAACTCATGACCGAGGCACAAACGCTTTTTCAGGAGGGAGTCGCGGCCATCCGCGACCGGAAAGACATCGCCGAAGGGCGGCGGCTGCTCACCCAATCACTGCGGCTGGACCCGAACAACGCAGCGGCCTGGCTGTGGCTGGCGCGCGCGGTCGGCGACCCGGATAAACAGCGCCAATGCGTGGAGCGGGCGCTTCAGATCAACCCGGAACATCCACAGGCATTAGCTTTAAAGGAGCGGCTGGCAGCGCGCCAGAACCACACCCGCCCGCCCGCCGAGCCAAAACGGCAGGACGATGAAAAACGCATCCAGGCATATTTAGAGCAGGCGCAAAAGCGGCTGGATGCCGGCGATGCCGAGGGCGCGATCGAAGGGTGGGTGCGCGTGCTGGACATCCGCCCCGATCACGAAGCCGCGCTGGCGAATGCCGTCCGGCAGCTTTCGCGGATGAAATATTTTGACGACGCCAAAGAGCTGGTCTGCCGGGCGCTGGACGGCGGCACGACTCATCCTTCGATTTACCTGACCGGTATAGACATCCTGCGGCGCGAGGGGCGGCACGGCGAGGCGGACGACCTACGCCGGCGGCTGGCGCTGCTGCCCACTGCCGACGAGAGTCTTGTCGCCGATACGGTGGATCATTTTATCCGAAACGATCTCATTCAGGATGCCTGCGACATCCTGACGCAGGCCGTTCAAACGCGCCCGAACAGCCAGAAGCTGCTGCTGCGCCTGGCCGACCTGAACGATGGGTTGGGGCAGGAGGTCGAGGCGCGCCGCCGTTACGAGCAGGTGGCGCGGCTGGGTCTGCGGACGCTGGAGGGCAAACAGGCCGACGCAAAACTGCGGGCGTTCCTCCCGGTGCTGACCGACCGCGAACGCGGCAGCCTGCTGCTGGCTGTGCGCGAGGCGCTGGGGGTCGGGCTGTTCCTGCTGCTGATGGGCTGGCAGGACGCCGGCCTGGATATGATGCAAATGGGCGCGCCGCGCTGGGCCGGCGTGGCGGTCGGCACGCTGGGCGCGTACCTGCTGGTGACGGCTACCTCATCGCCGCAGCAAAAACCGCTGGCAGGCTGGTTGGGCGGAAAACCCGCCGAGGTGGAAACAGACGGCGCGGCCTCCGCGCTGCCGATTCTGCCGGTCGAGGCGCGCCTGCTGCTGGGCTTGGCCGGGCTGCTGCTGGTGGCGCTGGCGCTTTATCTGGTGTTCGGCGTCGCCATCGGCCTGCTGACGACCCCGACGCCGCCGGAATTTTACGTCCCCTCGTTTGACGAAATTTTCGGGTAACAACTCATGCTGCTGCTGCTGATTTTTCTGCTGACCATCCTTATCACCCTGTTCCTGCGTTCGATTATCTTCCCCATGCCGCTCAGCGATGTGGGCAGCGTGCGCTACCGCACCGTCCCCTGGATGACGTTTTTGCTGATTATCGCCAATTCGATCATTTTTCTCGTTTGGCAGGCGCCGAATTTATATCAGGGCGGGGCGCTGGTGGACGAAGGCAACTACAGCGGCTACTCCATGCTCTACCAGTACGTCCGGCAGATCTGGACGTATGGGTATCGCGGCATCTTCTTGCGCGAGGCCGTCAGCATCGGCGCGTTTGCCACCTTCACCAGCATGTTTATGCACGGCGATATGTGGCATCTGCTGGGCAACATGATTTACCTGTGGACGTTTGGCCGCCGAGTGGAGGACGCCTGCGGGGCGTGGCGCTATCTGGTTTTTTACCTGCTGGCCGGCATGGTGGCGAACATCGGCTCGGACGTGCTGAACCGGGCGCAGGCGGACATCCCCGGCATCGGGGCCAGCGGCGCGATTTCCGGCGTGATGGGCGCGTATCTGCTTTTGTTCCCCGGCGCGATGGTGACGAGTTTCTGGGGCATCGGCATCGTGCTGCGCCTGCCCGTCGTGCTGGTGATGAAAGCGGTGGGCGTCAAAAGTGTGGCCGATGCCCCGATCTGGCGCTGGACGATCAAACTGCCGGCCTGGACGCTGCTGATTTTTTTTCCTGGTGACGAACGCGCTGCCGTCGCTGGAGGTTTTGCAGCGCGGGCAGGATTACGGCGGCGTCAATACCCTGGCGCACCTGACCGGCTTCCTGGCCGCCATCGTCATCTTCCTGTTCGTGCGGAAAGACCTGCTCACGCGCTATTTTGCCGGGCGTTCGTTGTGATGTGATACAATGAGCGCAGCCAGGCAGGGAACTATTAACCCATTAATCGAAAAAAGGAGATTACCCGTACCATGTCCGAAGAAACGAACGAACGGCCAGAAAAGGCCATAGAAGAAGCCGTCGAAACCACCGTCGAAGCGGCGCGAGAAGCCGCCGCCGACACCAAAAAGGCTGCCGCCGAAGCCGTCCAGTCCAGCCGTAAGGCCGCTTCAAAAGCGGCTGCCACCTCAAAAAAGGCCGTCGGCAAAGCCGCCGCTGATACCCGAAAAGCCGCCGATAAAGCTGCCGCCCAAACCAAAAAGGCTGTGAACAAAGCCGCCGCCAAAACCAAAAAGGCCGCTGTGGAAGCCGCCGAAAGCGTCGAGGAGGCGGTCAGCAAGTCACCGGTCGGCGAGGCGCTGGAGGAATTTATAGATCATCAGCAGAAGGCGCTGCAAGAAGCCGGCAAAGCCCTGCAAAGCCTCATCCCGGAAGGCGTGCGCTCGCACGGCAAAAGCGCCGTCGAGGAGATGATCGAGGGCTACCGCTCGCTGTTTAATTCCATCCTGGATGAGGTGGAAGCGACGGTGAAAAAGGTCGTGCCGGGCGGCGACAAAAAAGAGGCCGCCGGCCAGGACGAACCGGAAGCATAAGAATTCCGCATTAGCTCGACTGTAGGGGCGAGTTTCTAAACTCGCCCATAACCCGCCCCTACCACCGCATATAACCAGGCCGAAAACCGACTCTGGTCAGTTGACCCTGCACGCGGTAAACTGACAGGGTTATTTTTGTGTAGGTTGTGGCAAGAAAAAGACAGATGAATCGAATCTCGGCTGCGGGCAACCTGACGATTGAGATGAACCCGGAGAACTGGCGGCTGATCGCCAACGGCGGCGGCCAGGAACAAATCTTGGTCGAAGCATCCCCCGGCCAACCCCTGCGTTACCTGCCGGCTTTTGCGCAAAAACGCCGCCTGCCCGAATCCGGCGCGCTGGCGGGCGCGCAGATTCAGCGCGTGGTGCTGGGCTGGTCGGAGCAGGACGAAGCCTGGCATCTGGGGCTGATGCTGGACGCCGAACTGACCGAGGCGCGCGGCAGCCGGTGGTGCGAAATCGCCCGCTGGCCGGACCCGGACACAACCGTTTTCAGCGACATCGCCAACCAGGCCGGGCGCTCGCTGGCGACGACCTTGCAGCGCCCGTTCAACTATCTGCCGCCGCAGCCCAGAGAAACCGCCGCGCCCGCGCCGCCGCCGCCCCTGCCGGAACTACCGCTGCATTTTGACCAGTGGACGCTGCAAAAAACCGGCGCGCTGGAGTTCGTGCGTGACGCCGGGTGGGCGCGCGCCCGCCTGCTGCGGATAATCTGGTACAGCCTGCTGGTGATCGTCTATATCATCCTGAGCGTGCTGACGCTGCAAGGCAAAATCGCCCTGCCGAAGCCCGAATTTCTGCCTTATCTGGGGCTGGCGGTGGCCGCGCTGCTGGCCGGCGCGGTTTTGTACACCGCCTACCAGCTGCTGGCCGCCCCCGACCGGATTCGTATAGACTCGACGCGCGCCATCAGTGGGCGGCGCGGCAGCAGCCAACGCTGGCGGCTGGAAGCTGCCGATTACCAGGCGGTTTACGTCACTCAGGTGATCGGCAAAAAAGGTAAACAACAGATTGCCCAATATGGCGAAATCAACCTGCTGCTGGTTAACGGCGGTTTTCGCCACCTGATAAGTACCGGCGAAAGCCCCGAACCGCTTCAGGGTAATGGCGGGGGCGACCTGCTGATCGAACTCAAGCCGGAGGATGTGCATACCGACCTGCAAGCGGCCGGCCTGCATGTGGCGCAGGCGCTCGGTGTGCCGTGCTGGTACGACCGCCGGGGCAAATAAGCGCCGTCTGCCACCCGGATGCTCTGGATAAAAACTTTGAGCATCCGAATTTCCACTTGAAAAGTTCGTTTGTTCCGAGTATACACCAGGGTAAAACTTTACCGGCTCATCATTAATCCTTGATGCAGCCTTAATCATGGTATGGTTATATTACGTTTTACCTTGTGTTTCGTTTTTGTTTAAGGTCTGATATGAGTGCAGAACGTCCTCTCATCCTGTTCACCAACGATGACGGCATTGACTCGCCCGGCCTGTGGGCCGTCGCGGCGGCTTTTGCCGACATCGGCGATATTCTGGTGGTCGCGCCGCGTTTGCAGCAGTCCGGCACGGGGCGCAGTATGCCCATCACCAGCGAAGGCCGCATCTACCCGCGCGAGCTGCCGATGAACGGCCACCCCTACAAAGCCTATGCTGTAGACGCCACGCCCGCCCAAGCGGTGCAGCACGGCGTATTGGAACTGGCCGACCGGCTGCCGTCGCTGGTGGTATCCGGCATTAACTACGGCGAAAACACCGGCAACGGCGTGACCATCTCCGGGACGGTGGGCGCGGCGCTGGAAGCCGCCAGCCTGGGAATCGCGGCGCTGGCTGTGTCCCTGCAAACGCCCAAAGACCTGCATTTATCGTACTCGAACGATGTGGATTTTAGCGCCGCCGCTCATTTTGCCCGCTTGTTCGGCCAGTGGTTGATCGCCCATCCAACCCTCCCGGACGATGTGGACGTGCTGAAAGTGGATGTGCCTTTTGACGCCACGCCGGAAACGCCCTGGCGCATCACGCGGCTGTCGCGCCGCCGGGTGTACTGGCCGACGCGCCCGGAGCGCATCGCGCTGTCGGACATCGGGCGCATCGGTTACGAGTATGATACCAACCCGGCCAAAGCCGAGCCGGACTCGGACGTTTATGCGATTTTAGAGGACAAAGTTGTATCGGTCACGCCGATCAGCTTGGATATGACCTCGCGCACCGACCTGTTTCGGCTGCGGCAGTTGATCTCCGGCGAGAAAAAATACGGCGCGAAGTAGGCGTTCAGTCGTCCAGGTTGTCGTCGTCATTCCCCAGGCTGCACGCATTCTCCAGCGCCACCTCCCAGGTGTCGCTCAGTTCGACCTGGCGGCTTTCCAGCTCTAACTGCTCGTAAATCCACAGCCAGGCTTCCTGATGTTCGTAGCGAGGGTTGATTCGCACCATCACGCGCCCGCCCTGGGGGCGCGCCGCAAACGGCGGCGGCATGTAGGAGACATTCAGCACGCAGTTCAGGTTGGCGACGAACTGTAAAACCGGCAGGTCTGCCGTCAGCCAGAAGCTCCAGATGCCGTGTTCGTGGAAGGGATCGGTCATGTCGAACGGCCTGGGACGGGGCGGAAAAGCCCCCGAAACGGATGAGGAAGGCTGTGTCAAATAAGGAAGTGTCATTTTTCTAACCTCGCCCCCACACATAAAACGCGCTTTTTCTGAGCCTACACAATTCTGCCCCGCGCGCCAACCCCGCAATGCTGGGGGGATTCCGGCGCGCTGCCCTGGGCGGGCAGTTCCGGCATCCTTATTTAAAGGATTTGGCAGACCGCTTCACAGCAGATGGGCGGGAAGCGTTTTGGTGAGACGACAAAACGCAGCTTGCCGTATTACGGAATAGGATACGCCGCCGGTTATGAGAATTTTTCCGCCAGGGCGCGCTGCGGGAACACAAACCGGTCGAGCGAGCGCGTGCCGCGTTCCAGTGCGCCCCGGTTGGCGCGTTCAAAATCGGCGTGCAGGTCGCGCACTAGGTTGATCTGCGCCGTCGAAGGCTCCAGCATGAACATCACCAGCGTCACGGCGCGGTCGCCCAGCGCCAGCACCAGCCAGTTGCCGCTGCCCATGTCTTTGCGCGCCAGGCCGGTTTTGGGCCGGTTTTTCATGCCCCACAGCGACTTTAACACCTGCCCGATTTTCGCCATGTCCGGCTGCTGCCGCCCGCCCATCATCAGCGGCGTGGGGATGTCGTGCTGAAAAACCAGGTAAAATAGCAGGCGCGCCTCAAAATGTTCGCGCAAAAACGAGGTGTGTCCAGGCGCGGCGGCCTGCTTCCAGGCTTCGTTCTGGGGGTTGCGCTCGATCAGCCGCTCGACAATCGCGCGCTGTTCGCTGTAGCGGCCATAAATGGCGTTAAACTGCGCCCGGTTGATTTTGCCCTGGGCGAATTCGTTGGCGACTTTTTCCATTTTCTGGCGCAGGCTTTCCAGAACCATCTGCGGGTTCTCCGGCGGCGGTTCGAGGGCGGCTTCCGGCGGCGGTTCGGGCGCGGGCGCGGGGGCGGCTTCCGGCGGCGGTTCGGGCGCAGGGGGACGAATGGGCGAGCGGAGGGTGTTCACCTCCACGTTTGAGTCGTCTGGCGGATTGGTGCGTTTGGAATCGCTCACGGTAAACTCTTGTTTATACAGAGCATTTGATTTTATCCTATCACACAATTGAACCCGGAGAAAATTAGGTTTCGCCAGGTCTGAAGGATGTTTAACTCATGATTCACTGCGGCCTTTATTTTACCGATGTTCATATCCGGCAGGCGCGCCAGCGCCGCGCCCGCGAACCGCAAAAAAGCGCCTGGGATTTTTTGCTGGAACAGGAACAAACCGGCGCGCCGGCAGCCATCCAGTGGGGCGGGCTGCGCTATCGTTTTGACGGCGACGAGGCAGCGGGGGAACAGGCGGCGCTGGCGCTGATGGAAGCCGAACCGCCGGCGGAAACCACTCCGCTGGAAGCCATGCGGTCGGCGCTCGTCCAGGCGCAAAACTTCGAGATGCTCCGCGACCATCCGGCCAGCACGCCGGCGCGGCAGTCGCGCTGGATGGAATCTTTCGCGGAGCAGGTGGCGGTGTTTGACCGGGCGGCAGGCAGCCTGAGTCCGCTCGAAAGCCTGTGGTCAGGCACGCTGCATCTGGCCGCCGGCATCGTGCTGGAACGCGAGGACTGGTTTAACCAGGGCGTGGAGAGCTGCCGCCGGACGATAGACGAGGCCATTCGCCCGGAGGGCTATCTGCCGCAGGTCGTCGAAGGCCGGGACGGCGGCAGCCTGTACCGGCAGATTCTTTCGACGCAGGCGCTGGCGCTGTCGGCGGAAATGGCCGCGCACGCCGGTTTTGACCTGTGGGCTTATGCGGCGCGCGGCGTATCGGTCAAAACGGCCTGCGCCTACCTGCTGTATTATTATTATTACCCTGAAAAATGGCGCTGGGACGACGGCATGGAGGCGGAAGCGCCGCGTTGGTTCCGGCAGCACGCCGGTTTCTGGGAGATGCTCAACCACCGCGCGCCGCTGAAAAACGCCAACCTGATGCTGGACGAACTGAGGCCGATTTATGACCCGGTAGGGGGCGGCCTGACCACGCTTTCGCACGGGCCGGCGGCGCGGCGCGGGCTGTTCGGTTAATTCCACTCCAGCGGATAAGACGCGAAAAAGGTCGTGCCGTCTGTTTTGGAGGTTTTAAACCAGACCCGGCCTCTCAAATATCGCTCGCTTAAAAACTTCATGCTGTACGTACCCAACCCCCGGCCCGCGCCTTTGGTGGAGTACGAACGCTGGAAAATCTGAAGCTGGATCGGGCGCGGTATGAAGGTCGGGTTATGCACCGAAAACGTCACCTGCCCGGCATCGGCGGAACATGAGAGCGTGACTGTGCCGCCCGGCGGGGTGGCTTCCAGGGCGTTTTTTAGCATGTTGCCCAACACGCGCTGGAACAGCACCAGGTCGGTGGTGAACCAGACATCACGCGCGTCCGGCGCGATTTCGATAGACCGCCCCTGGCTGACGTTATGGTTGATATAGTAAATGTGGATTTCTTGCAGCGCTTTAAGCGAACGGATGGGGAAGGGGTGAAGGTCGAGTTCGTTGTTTTCCGCCGCCGCCAGCGCCTTCTGGGCGTTGATTTCTTCGATCAGCCGGTGGGTCAGTTCGCGGAACTGAGCCTTGATTTCCGCCAGGTCTTCCGGCGCGGCGTCTTGCAGCAGGTCAGCAAAACCCCTCAGTACGCCGGCGGTATTCAGGATGTCGTGGAAAAAGATGCGTTCCAGGGCGCGCCGCCGTTTTTCGTCGCTGATGTCCTTAATGGTGAAGACCAAATAATCTTCGCCATCCAGCCGAAAAGGCGTGGCCCACACGCGCAAATCCAGCGCGTCGCCGTTTTCCTGCGTGATGCGGCATTCTTCCACCGTCTGCTGCCCGCGCAGGCCCGACATAATGGCTTTGGTCGCGCCGCAGGTTTTGCAGAACTCGGCGGTGCCGCACCCGTCCGGCGCATGGCTGGCGTGCGCGCAGTGCAGGGCTTCGCCAGGGCGCAGGCCGTTGATAAAATCGCTGTCTTTCAGACCCATGAATTGGGTGATGGTCTGGTTGGCGAAAACGATCTGGCGCTGCCGGTTGACGATCAAAAAAATGTCCGGCACGGCATCCAGCAGTGTGGACAGGAAGGGATGCTGGCGGAATACTGCGGACTGTTCCTGAATGATTTCTTCCGGCGCGCGCTCCGTCGGGGCGATGTGCGCTGGCAAACGAGCGTTCATGGTTTTTGCCCCCTGGTTTTGAACATTAAAACGCATTTATCTTTTATTATCAAGGTATTCCGATTCGCGCAACCTTGAGATTCGCGTCTGTGTTTACAAGGAGCGTAAGGTGAAAGCAGGCAAAATTCGACCGCTGGCGATCTGTGTGTTCCGGCGCGGCGACCGCATCCTGGCCGCCAGAGGGTACGATTCGGTCAAAAAACAGACCTTCTACCGTCCCCTGGGCGGGCGTATCGAGTTTGGCGAAACCGGCGCGCAGACCGTAACGCGAGAGATACAGGAGGAAATCGGCGCGGCGGTCAAAGACCTGCGCTACCTGGTGACGCTGGAGAACATCTTCGTTTACAACGGCCAGCCGGGACATGAAATCGTGCTGGTGTACGACGGCGCTTTCGTGGACGAGTCGCTGTACGAACGCGCCTGCATCGAAGGTTACGAAGATGCCGGCCAGCCGCCGTTCGAAGCTTACTGGAAAAGCCTGGACGAATTTCGCGGCGCAGGCGCGCCGCCGCTGTACCCGGACGGCCTGCTGGAAGCCCTATCGTAAGCCGCGTCCGGGGCGTTTTTTCGCCAGCAGCCCCCGGTAGAGGCCGTCCATATCCTGAACCAGACGATCAATGCTGTAACGGTCGAGCATCACCCGCTGCGCTTCACCGGTATCCGGCGGATGGCGGAGCGCCTCCAGGATGCCGTTCGCCAGGGCAGCGGCGCTGCCGGGTTCGACCAGCGTCCCCAATCGTCCGCCGTCGAGCAGGTCGGGCAGGCCGCCGACGGCGGTCGCCACCACCGGGCAGCCGGCGGCCAGGGCTTCGATGACCGGAACGGGCGTGCCTTCGTTCCGGCTGCTGATGACCAGCGCGTCCAGATCGCTGTAAATGGCCGCCAGTTCGCGCTGCCAACCGGTCAGTATCACCGTTTCGCGCAGGCCGAGTTCGGCGGCGCGCGCTTCGATCTGGGGGCGCAGCTCGCCGCCGCCGACGATGACAAACCGCGCCGCCGGGAACGCTTCGCGGACGCGCGCCGCCGCTTCCAGGAACAAGGCCTGATTTTTGATGGCCGTGATCCGCCCCACCGTGCCGATCAGCGGGGCATCCGGGGGGATGTTCCAGGCCGCGCGGAAGTCCCCCATCCGGCGCGGGGTCAGCGCGAACTGCTCCAGGTCAAGCCCCAGCGGTAAAACGGTGATCTGTTTTTTGCGCGCGATGCGGTACTGCTCGGCCAGCTCGCGCCGCAGCCCATCGGTCAGCGTGATGAGCGTGTCCGACCAGCCGGCGGCCAGCCGCTCCAGGCGGATGAACCCCTGGGACAGCAGGGGGTTAAAAAAGCCGCGAAAAATGTGGCCGTGAAAGGTGTGGATGATGACCGGCACGCCGGACTGCCGGGCCGCCAGCCGCCCGATGAAACCGGCCTTCGAGGTATGGGTGTGAACGATGTCCGGCTGGAAGTCCTGGATGAGCTGCCGCAGCTTACGCAGGGTGGTCAGGTCGTGGCGAGGATGCAGCGAGCGCCCCAGTTCCGGTATCCACACCGGCTCGACGCCAAGCTGTTCGGCGTAATAGCGCATGTCGCCTTCGCCGGGGTCGGGCGTGCCGCACACCAGCAGGCTTTGATAGTCCGGCGGGCCAAAACGCGCTGCCAGCAGCGTTACGTAGCGGGACGGGCCGCTGACGTTCAGCCGCGTGATGATATTCATCACCCGGATGGGGCGGCGCGCCTCGCTCATGGTTCGACCTGGAGGCCGTAAGCCTGCATCGCCTCGACGTAAGTCGTCCAGGCGGTTTCGGTCAGGGCGGCGACGGCGGCCAGATCATCCTCGGTCGGGGCGGGTTTGGCCCTGATCGTTTCGATGGCGCGTTCGATGTTCATAACGGCCACCGTCACCTGTCCCAGACGGCGCACCAGCGCCGCGCCGCCGAAGCGTTTTTCGCTGCGCTGCCAAACCTGGTAGGCCAGCCAGAACGTGACCAGCAGCCCGACTACGTAAAGCGTGCCGCTGAGGGGCGAGCCGGGCAGCAGGCGCTCGATAAGCTGGCGCAGGAAGATATTAAGCGCGCTCAGTACGGCCAGCGCCAGCACCGGCAGGGCGAAGGTTTTCGCCAGCACGGCCAGCAGCGGCAGGGTCAGCCGCCGCGCGTTACGTTTGATGGCTTCGATCAACTGTCGTTCGTTTTGCAGGGTTTCATCCAGGTCGCGCATACAGCTCCTCATACAGCGCCGCCGTTTCGTCGGCCATGCGCGCCGCGTCGAAAAACGATTCCAGGCGGTCGCGCGCCAGCAGCCCCAGGTGGTGGCGCAGGGGCGCGTCGGCCAGCAGGGTTCGCAGCGCATCGGCCAGTTTATCGGCGCTGCGGGGTGGGGCCAGCAGGCCGGTTTCGCCGTCCGTGATAATTTCCGGGATGGCGCTGACGGCGCTGCCGATCACCGGCGTTTGCTGCGCCATCGCTTCCAGGATCACCAGCCCGAAGCCTTCCCACAGGCTGGGGACGAGCAGCACGTCCAGCGCGGCCATCAGGCGCGGGGTATCGTCGCGCCAGCCCAGGAAGTGTACCCGCTCCCCCAGCGGCGCGGCCAGCGCCCGCAGTTCCGTTTCCAGCGGGCCTTGCCCGGCGATGAGCAGGTGCGCCTGGGGAAAATCCGCCGCAGCCTTCAAAAAGGCTTCCAGCCCATAACGCACGCCTTTCTGCTCCACCAGCCGGCAGACGATGCCGACCAGCAGGCTTTCCGGCGGCAGGCCGCGTTCGCCCAGGATGTCCCGCCGGGCGGCGGCGCGGTCGAGCGGCGGGCCGGCTTCCAGGCCGTAATAAATGCGGCGCAGCTTGCCGGGCGGCGCGCCTTCCACCTCGATGCTGAAGCGGGTGATGGAGTCGGAAATCGGGATGCCGGCATCCGTCATGCGCCACAAAACGCGGTTGAGCAGCTTCACCGGCAGGCGGCGGCGGAAAGCATCGTCGTTGTGGCGGCTGCTGATGACCAGCCGGACGCCCGCCAGCCGCGCCGCCAGTCCACCGAACAGGTCGGCATGAATGAGGTGGGTATGCACAATGTCCGGCTGGAGCGCCCGCAAAACCGCGCGCAGGCGCAGCAGCAGCCCGGCGTCGAAATCGCCGCGCACCGGCAGCCGCTCGACCGGAATCTGCCGCGCCTGGAGCTGCGCCGCGTAGCTGTCCATCGGTTTATCCGGCTCGACCAGCACGATTAGGCGCGCATCGTACCGGCGGGCGCGCAGCCCGGCCAGCAGCGCCAGCAGGTGGTTTTCCGCGCCCGCCACGCGGGTTGCCTTGATGATATGTACGACGCGCATCCGGCTCATGCCCCGTTTTGATACCAGGCGACCGCGCGCGCCAGCCCGTCATCAAAGTCTACGATGGGTTGGTAGCCCAGCAGCCGCCCCGCTTTTTCGATGCCGGCGCGGGAATGTTTGATGTCGCCGGGGCGTTCCGGGGCAAAAACCGGCTCAAAATTCGTGCCGAGGATCGCATTGATGCGCGCCACCAGTTCCAGCAGGGTGATGCGCCCGCCGGTCGCCAGGTTCATGACCTGTCCGGCGGCGTCCGGCGCGCGGGCGGCCAGCAGGTTGCCGTGTACCACATTGTCAATGTAGGTGAAGTCCCGCGATTGGTGGCCGTCGCCGTAGATGGTTGGCCGACGGCCATCCAGCATAGAGGTGATGAACAGCGGAATCACCGCCGCGTACTGCGAGGTCGGGTCCTGGCGCGGGCCAAAGACGTTGAAGTAACGCAGGCAGACCGTCTCCAGGCCGTATACCTGGGTGAATGCCTGGCAGTAGTATTCGCCGGCCAGTTTGGCCGCGCCGTAGGGCGACATGGGGTGGGGGGGCAGGTCTTCGGTTTTATAATCGCCGGGGATGTCGCCGTAAGCCGACGACGAGGCCGCGTAAACCACGCGCTTCACCCCGGCATCCCGCGCGGCGACCAGCACATTCAGCGTGCCGGTGACGTTGTACTCGTGCGTCAGCAGCGGGTCGCTGATGCTGCGCGGCACCGACGGCAGCGCCGCCATATGAAAGACATAATCCACGCCTTCAAACAGCGGCGGCAGCGCGGCAGCGTCGGTGATGCTGGTTTCGTGAAACGCCAGGCGGCCTTCCAGGTGGGCCAGGTTTTCGCGCCGCCCGGTGGCGAGGTTGTCCACCACCCGCACCTGATGGCCGTCATTCACCAGCCGTTCCGCCATATGCGAACCGATAAAACCCGCGCCGCCGGTGATGAGATAGGTTTCTGCCATGCTGTGTCCCTTGAGTGTCTATCGGTAGATCGCGCTAATGGTTCAATTGAAACCTGCGCCGGACGATCATCATCACCACGAACAGCAGGCCAAGCAGGGCCAGATTGGCTAAACCGACCCCCAGCGCCACATCCGGCGGCGCGGCGCTGACGACCAGCGCCATCAGGCCGAAGTAGGCACACGCGCCGTACAGGATGAGCAGCGTTTGGCGCTGGCTCAGGCCCAGGCTCATCAGCCGGTGCGAGGTATGGTCTTTGCCGGCCTGCGCGGGCGAGCGACCTTCCATCAGCCGGGTGACAACCACCAGCGTAATATCAAACAGCGGCAGCGCCAGCGCCAGCAGCGGAACCATCCAGGTGATGCCGACCGGCAGGTCGCTGAACCGCAGCTTGATGCCCAGAACGGCCAGCACAAACCCCAGCACCAGCGCGCCCATATCGCCCATGAAGATGCTGGACGGGTTGAAGTTGTGGATCAAAAAGCCCACCGCGCTGCCCAGCAGCGCCGCCGCTAGGCTGCTGACCAGCGTCAAACCCTGCATGAGCGCGATGACCAGGAAAAATGCGGCGCAAATGGCGGAAAAACCCGCCGTCAGGCCGTCCATGTTATCCATAAAATTGGTGGCGTTGGTCACGGTCAGCACCCACAGAATCGTCAGCGGGATGTCTACCAGCGGCATATTGAACAGGCGAATCTGGATGCCGACGGCGACCAGCGCCAGCGCCGCCAGCGTCATCGCCAGCAGCCGGATGCGGATTCCCAGGTTATAACGGTCGTCCATCAGGCCGACCAGCGCCAGAAAGGCCGCACCCGCCAGCACCGCGCCGAACTCCGCCATGTGCTGCGGCGGGCTGAACAGCAGCAGCGACAGCGCCAGCGCCGCGTAAATCGCCAGGCCGCCCATCAGGGGTTTGTGGTCAAGGTGAATTTTGCGCTGGTTGGGTTTGTCCACCACACCCAGACGCATAGCGACCTGGCGCGACAGGGGCGTTAACCCCAGCGACGCCGCAAAGCCGAACATCAGTATCGGCACAAACTGGAGGGCATCCATAAGCTTTTCCCGCCTTTCCCGGCCAGTATACCGCAAAAGCGGCGGCGGATTAAGGCGCAAACGGCGCGCCCGGCGGCTGAAAAGTAAAGCGCATCTAATAAAGGTGTTACCGATTGTCAAAACAGCCCTTCTGCGCCTAAGATGAAACAGCAAACCAGAAAAAGGAATGCTGAAAGGCATGACCGATCTGCAAATGGTACGCGATCAGGTGCGCCGGGTGCTGCTTGTCACGCTGGCGCTGAATATTGTGGTGGCCGTCAGCAAAATTATCATCGGCCTGACAAGCGGCGTGCTGGCGATCACCGCCGACGGTTTTCATTCGATGGTGGACGGCTCCTCGAACGTGGTGGCGCTGGTCGCTAACCGGCTGGCCGCCCGCCCGCCGGACGACGACCATCCCTACGGCCACCGCCGCTTCGAGACGATTGCCGCCCTGGGCATCGGCCTGTTTTTGCTGGTTACAGCCTGGGAGATCATCAGCGGGGCGGTGGAGCGCCTGCAAGGCCGCGCGGAAGCGCCGGAAATCACGCCGCTGACCTTCGTCGTTATGATCGGCACGCTGGTGGCGAACCTGTTCGTCACCACTTACGAGACGCGCGCCGGTCGGCGGCTGAAGTCCGAACTGTTGATCGCCGACGCCGCCCACACCCGCACCGATGTATTTGTGACGCTTTCGGTCATCGCCAGTATGCTGTTTGTCATCACCCTGGGCTGGCTGTGGGCCGATACCGCCGCCGCGCTGGTGATTGTAGTGCTTATCCTTAAATCGGCCTGGGAAATTTTGCGCCGCACCAGCGGGGTGCTGGTGGATACCGCGCCGTATGCCCCGCAGCAGATTACCGCCTGGGTGGAAGATGTGCCGTCGGTGGAGCGCGTGCTGCGCGCCCGCAGCCGGGGGCCTGCCGACGCCGCTTATATTGACGTAGACGTGCAGGTTGCGCCGGAGATGACCGCCAACCAGACGGCAGCCATCGCAGCGGCCATCCGCGACCGGCTGAACCGCAAAATCGAGGGTATAACCGAGGTGGAGGTGCATTTTGCGCCGCGCGCGGGCGGCGAGCCGGACTACGCGCTGTCGGCGCGCGCGCAGGCGGACGCCCTGGGACTTGCCACCCATGAAGTGCGGGTGAGCGACGGCGCGGCGGGCAAGGTGCTGGAAATGCACGTCGAAGTCCCGCCGGGGCAAACGCTGGTGGAGGCGCACGAGCGCGTCAGCCAGCTGGAGCGGAATATCCAGGCCAGCCTGGGCGGCGTGGTCGAGGTGGTCACACATATCGAACCGGCGCTGGGGGAAAGCCAGGCCGAAGCGGGGGACGAACATACGGCGCGCTGCGAGCAGATCGCCTACCGCGCCCGGCAGCTTTTGCAGGCGCGTTTTCCCGGCCCGGACTGGCACGATTTACGCGCCCAGCCGTTCGACGCCGACGGGTTCAACCTGACCATGCACGTCACGCTGCCGCCCGATACGCCGGTGGAGGACGCGCACACCCTGGCCGAGCAGGCCGAACTGATGCTGCGCTCGGCGCTGCCGCATTTGAAGCGCGTGACCATCCACACCGAACCGCCCGACGAACCCGCCTGAGATTACCCCTGCCAGAACAGAAGGGCGATCACACAGGATCGCCCCTACAGACAAAAATGGCGTTTTAGCGGCAGACGTTTATTCCTGCACCACCAGCACCGTCACCATGCCGAACATGCCATGCCGCGACTCGGCGTGGGTGAGGATATGGCAGTGGAACGCCCACAGCCCCGGCTCGGTGCAGTCCACCAGCACGTCGTACCGCTCGCCAGGGGCGATGTTGAGCGTATCCACCATGTACGGCACGGGCAGGTTCCAGCCGTCTTTGGCGAACACCAACTGCGGGATGCCGTGCAGGTGCATGGGGTGAATCATGAAACCTTCGTTCATGTAACGAATGCGGATTTTTTGCCCCAGTTTGGCGATGATCGGCTGCGTGTAGGGGAAGGATTTACCGTTGAGTGTAAAACCCAGGGTGGTATCGTTTAAGATCAGGTTGTAATCGGCGTCCACCGCCGGCTCGCGGGATTTATCCTTTGGCTCGACGATGAAGGGAGCCAGCATCCCGCTGCTGACCTGCTCGGCGGCGTTGTGATGCGAGTGGTACATATGCGAGCCGGGATTTTTGGCGACAAATTCGTAAACAAACGTTTCGCCTGTTTTGATGGGCGGCTGGGTGACGTAGGGTACGCCGTCCATGCTGTTGGGTACGATGACGCCATGCCAGTGAATGGAGGTGCTTTGCGCCATCTCGTTTTTGACGACCACGCGCACCTGGTCACCTTCGGTAACGCGAATCTCCGGCCCTGGAACGATGCCGTTGTAGGTCATGGCCGGGAAGGCCGTTCCGGGGGCGGTTTCCCATTGAACATCCTGGCAGGTGATGTTAAACACCTTCACATCACCGTCCATCTCCGGCTCCAGCCGGTTATTCCAGAAGGTCGGGTCTTTGCCGATGTAATCGAGGAAGATTTTAACACCTTCATCGTGCAGGCGATCCATTTCCTCGCTGGTTTGGGCCAGCGGCGCGCGCGCCGCCGCCAGATGCGCGTCCGACAGGGGCGCAGCCTGGCCGGGGGACATCACACCCTTGTTGACAATCGCTGCCGCGCCGACGCTGCCCGCGCCGATGCCCAGCATTTTCAAAAACCCTCTACGTCCGATTCGGTTGCTCATCGCAGAATGCTCCTAGTAAAAAAACAGGTTAACCTTAGTTGCATTTTGGGGTGATTGAAATTCCCCTTGAGCCATATCTCAACAGCTTACAGAATCTTACACTCGTGACGAAAGGAACAAATGTCATCTTGTTTAAGTACACTTGACACTTGTTATTCCAGGATAAGCTATCCATAATATCAACTCGCCACTTTAAACACAACAGCGGCGCTTTTTGTTTTTTATTTACGACAACAGGGTAGCGATTTTATGGAACAACGACCCGATTCGGAAACCATGCCGATTGTACCGCTGCTGATCTTTTTGGGCGTCATGGGGCTGCTGCTGGCCGGGCTGCTGGTTTCCCAGGCCGGCATCCGGCGCGAAAGCCGGCCCACCGCCGAACCGACATCCCCGCCGGAGGCGACCGCCGAAACCACACCCGAACCGACCGCCGAAATCGCAGCGGCGGCTGCAACCTGGAATCTCGACCCGCAGCGTGTGGCCGCCGGTGAACAGATTTTTCACAGCCTTTGCATGGCCTGTCATGGTTTCGACGCTAAGGGCATCGTTGGTCTGGGCAAAACCCTGGTCGGCAGCGAATTTGCCAACAGCCTGACCGACGACGAACTGGTGCAGTTTATCATCGTTGGCCGCGAAGTGCGCGACCCGCTCAATACAACCGGGGTCGCTATGCCGGCGCGCGGCGGCAATCCCGGCCTGACCGACGATCAACTGGGCGATGTGGTGGCCTATATCCGCAGCCTGAACGTCGCTGCCGGTTTCGAGCCGCTTCCGTCAACGGGCGCATTTGTCGCCGCAGCGCCGACGCCTGTACCGCCCATGCCGACACCTTCCGGCCCGACGCCCATACCGACCGAGTTTGTCATACCGTCGCTGCCGGATGAAGCGGCGGTCGCGCTCATCCCCACTTCGGTCAGCGCATCCGGCGCGGGAACGGCCTTTATGAGCGGCGGCCAGGCGGTTTACGTGCGCGCCTGTTCGGCCTGTCATGGGCTGGACGGCAGCCCGGTGCCGATGCTGGCGACCCTGCCGCTGTCCGAAAGCGCGCTGGTCAAAACGCGGGATGGCTTCGGCCTGTCCAATTTTCTGACCTCGGCGCACCCGCCGGTTGACCCGCGCGAGGGAATCAATCACCCATACCGGGGCGGTTATCCGCTGCTGACCGACGAGCAGATACGCGACCTGGTGGTGTACCTGTACACGCTGCCGAACTGAGGCCGCCGCGAGGCGCGTTTTAACACCGGTTTTATAGAGGCGGCCCGGCGGTGGTCGCCTCTGTTTAAGCCCACCCCACCATCATGGACGACAATCTGCCCCGACCACAGATCACCGCGCCAGCGGGGTTAACGCGCTTTTAAGCCGTTTAAGAGTCGTTCAAAAAACGGCTGAATCCCCGGCCAGGCTATTTGTTAAACCCGTTTTCTTCGGTACAATGCAGAGGGTTGCCGATGGAGTGGAGGCGAGGGGCAGCAGCATGGCAGCAGTTCCCCGGCAGATCAGCCGGCGCCGGCGTATTCTGACCGAAAACCTGACGGCTTATGCTTTTTTGTTCCCCGCCGGTCTGCTCATTTTCCTGTTCGGTATTTTTCCGGTGGCGTTTGCTTTTTTCGTCAGCCTGCACCGCTGGCGGCGCTTCCCGGATGAATACGTCGGCCTCGCCAACTATGAACGCGCGTTGGGGGATTTTGCCTACGCACTGTTTTTTTATGCCGGGGCAGCGGCCATTGCAGCCGGCCTGTATCTGGCGCGGCGCGTTTTGCGAGGCGCGCGCCCCTGGAACGAGACTGCGGCGGCGGTGCTGGCGGGGGCGGCCAACACCGCCGCGATTCTGCTGTTCACGCGCTGGTTTTTTACTCTGCTGCCGGTCATCCTGAACATTCCCGTTCGGCTGCGCGGCCAGGAGCGCGTGCAGGGTTTATTCGTCAGCGAGTTATTCGCCAGCTTCCGGTTTCCTGAAGTCATGTCGGCGTGGTTTCCGTCCCTGGCGGCGGTGCTGGCAGCGGTTGTGGTCAGTTATGGGGCGGTGCGGCTGGCGCGGCGGGACGAAACCATCGGCAGACGCCTGTGGCTGGCGACCGGCGCGGGGCTGCTGCTGGCGCTGGGGGCGCTGGCGCTCAATCTGACGCTGGAGGCCATCGGCGCGGCGGCGGAAGCGGCGCAGGCCGAAGGAGCGGAACTACCCATCTGGTCGCAGATTGTCGTCATCAGCCTGGGTATGGCGGCGGTGGTGGCGGCCTATCAGGTGTGGACGCGGGCGGCGCGCCGTTGGGGCGACCGGCAGTTGGTGGTCAGCCTGGCGGCGGCGGCGCTGCTGCTGGTGGGCGGTTATGCGCTGGTGACGGAAGTGCCGCGCCTGCTGGCCGCGGCCGACCGGAATATGATGAGCGGCTTCAGCGTCACGATTATGTACGCCGCCGGGGCTGTGCCGTTCCAACTGATGATCGGCCTGGGGCTGGCCTATCTGCTGTTCCAGAAGATCAGAGGCACGACGGCCTTTCGCATGGTCTTTTTTCTGCCCTATATCATGCCGTTTGTGGCGACCTCGATGGTTTTCAGCCTGCTGTTTTCGCACCGGCAGGACTCGCTCGCCAACCACCTGATCGGCGCGTTCGGCATCCCGCCGCAGAAATGGCTGCTGGAACCCACCGGCATTTTTCAACTCATCTTCGGCCCGCAGATTCCGTCCTGGCTGGCCGGGCCGGGGCTGGCGCTGGTGGTCATCATCATTTATACCGTGTGGACGTATTCCGGCTATGCGACGGTGGTTTTTCTGGCCGGGTTGGGCAATATTTCCGGCGAATTGTACGAGGCGGCGCGTATTGACGGCGCTTCCGGCTGGCAGATTTTTCGCAACATCACCCTGCCGCTGCTGTCGCCGACCACTTTTTTCCTGATGCTGGTGGCGACCATCGGCACGTTCCAGGCCTTCACGCAAATCTGGATGATGCGGACGCCCGCCGCTGCGCGCGCGGTGGATAACATGAGCATTTACATCTTCGAGCGTATTACCGACGCCAGCCCGAACTATGGCTACGGGTCGGCGCTGGCTTTCGTGCTGTTTTTTGTGATTTTAATCCTGACGGTGACGCAGAACCGGATTGCCGGGCGGAGGGTGTTTTATGGCTGATGCCGTCCGCCGGCTGGATGCCGTTCGTTCGTCCCCCCGCCGGGCGCGACCGTTCCCCTGGCGCACGGTTTTAACGTATGGCGTGCTGCTGCTGGGCGCGGTGGTGGCGCTGGGGCCGTTCCTGTGGATGTTGAGCGCCTCGTTCATGCGCGCCAGCGAGATCGCCGCCGGGCGGCTGCTGCCGGAGCAGCTTCAGATCAACAACTACCCGGAAGCCTGGCGGCTGGCGAACTTGCAGCAGTTTATGTGGAACAGCGTTCGCATCACGGCTATCACGGTCGGCGGCGAGCTGCTGTTTTGCATCCCGGCGGCGTATGCCTTCGCCCGGATGCGCTTTTTCGGGCGCAGCGTGTTGTTCGGCATCATGCTTTCGACTATGATGATCCCGGCCATCGCCACGCTCATTCCCAATTATCTGACGGTGGTCTGGTTCAGCCGGTTAAGCGAAAGCATCTGCGGCGAAGCCTGCAAGTGGCTGGACAACTGGCCGTCGCTGACGATTCCGTTTATGGCTTCGGCCTTCAGCATTTTTCTGCTGCGGCAGTTTTTCGCCCAAATTCCGCAGGAATTGTGGGAAGCGGCGCGCATTGACGGGGCCGGCCATCTGCGTTTTTTGTGGTCGGTGGTGCTGCCGCTGTCCCGCGCGCCGGTGATGACGGTCGCCATGTTCGGTTTTATCGGCTCGTGGAACGCGCTGATGTGGCCGCTGTTGGTCGTGCAGTCGGATACCTGGCGGCCTATCGCCTACGGCCTGCAAAAGTTCACCCAGGCCGACGCGCCCAACGAACTGCACCTGCAAATGGCGGCGGCGGTGCTGATGATTGTGCCGATGCTGATTTTATACTTTTTCACACAGCGGCAGTTTACTGAAGGCATCACCTCGACGGGACTCAAAGGATAAGCGTAAATTCAGGTTTGCACCCTCCATCGCGTTCGCGCGGTGATGTTTTGCTGCCCGGCGGGAGGGCTGTAAGGCCGGGTGTCCGATTGAATGATTCAGGAGGAAAAAGAGCGATGCGTAAACTTGGTTTGTTCCTGCTCGTTTTTATGCTGGCGCTGGGCATCGGGACCACCGCCGCCCAGGATGCAACCGCTACCCCGACGCCGCTGCCCCCGGTGGCTTTCAGCGCGCCGGCGCTGGATTTCCCCGGCGAGTCCGATAACTTCGCGGGGGTGGACCCCACCGGCCAGACGATCACCTACTGGCATCAGTACAATAATCCAACGCAGTTGGCGATCATCACCGGGCTGGTGAATGCCTTCAACGAAAGCAACCCCTTCGGCATCACCGTTAACGCGATTGCCCAGGGCAGCTACAACGACATCCGCACGCTGATGAACAACGCCATCATCTCCGGCGATCTGCCCAATCTGGCGGCGGGTTATCCCAATGACGCCCTGAGCTACGACCTGGACGGCGTAGTAGTTGACCTGGAACCCTACTTCACCGACGCGCGCTGGGGTTACAGCGGCGACGTGCTGGCCGACCTGAACCAGGTGGCGGTGGATGCCTGGTCGTTTGAAGAAGGCCGCCTGGGCTGGCCGAACCAGCTTTCCGGGCAGGTGATGTTCGCCAACACGGCCATGATGGCGGAACTCGGCTTCTCGGAAACGTCACCGGCGACGCTGGATGAATTCGCGGCGGCGGCCTGCGCGGCAGCCAACAGCGGTCTGACCGGCGCCGACGGCGGGGCGGTTCAGGGTTTCCCGATTGTGGCCGACTCTTCGCAGTTCGAGTCGCTGGTGGCGGGCCAGGGTGGCAGCATCTGGGTGGACGGCCAGTGGAACTTCACCACTGAAGAATCGATTCGCGTGCTGACGCTGTACAAAGACCTGTACGACCAGGGCTGCGCTTACATCCCGGCGGAACGCTTCGGCAATACCGCCGACTGGGCGCGCGCGCTCAACCCGTTCGCCTTCAGCAGCAGCGCCGGCATCGCGCCGACGCTGAACACCGTGCGCGACGCGGGCAACCTGGTGACGGACTGGCGCGTGCTGGGGACTCCCGGCGGCACGGCGGACGACAAGCCGGTGCTTCAGCTTTACACGCCTGGCCTCATCGCCCTGAGCGCCACGCCGGAACAGCAGCTCGCCTCGTGGATTTTCGTGCGTTACTTCTCCACGCCGGAAATCCAGGCGCAGTGGTCGCAGCAGCTTTCGCTGTTCCCGCTCACCAAGTCGGCGGCGGGGCTGATGGATACCAGCGCAATGGTGCCGCAGTTCGTTGAGATGGTTAATAAACTGTCCAATGACGAGGTGCGTGTGTATGTATCGCCGCAGAATCTGTCTTACGGCACGGTGCGTAACATCGTGGCGACCGGCCTGGCAGATGTTACCTCCGGTGGTTTGGACGTTGAGGAAGTGGCGCAGCGTATGACCGACGAGGCCAACGCCGCGATGGAAGATATGTAATCGGCTGCCTACAGCCGGTCAGGAAACACTGGGGCGGGTAACACACCCGCCCCGTTTGATTCAGTTTATCTGCTCCGGTGTCGGACGCCGCCGGCGCATAAACCGCAGGCCGGACGGCGGCTGGCCGGTCTGAGTGTCGGCGGGCGGGTCGTCGTCATCGTCCAGCTGGCACGGCGCTAAAGCCGGCAGTCTGACGGTAAAAACCGTACCCTGCCCAACCACGCTTTGCACTTCGATGCTGCCCTCGTGCGCCTCGGCAATCCACTTGGCAATGGACAGCCCCAGCCCCGCGCCGCCGGCGCCGTTTTTGGCGCGGGACGGCTCGGCCTGGTAAAAGCGGTCAAAAATGTGGCCCAGATGTTCGGGCGGGATGCCGACGCCGGTATCCTCTACCTGGAGGTGCGCCTGCTGGCCGGAACGGTACAGCCGCAGCGTGATCTGCCCGCCGTCCGGCGTGAAGCTGATGGCGTTGCTGACCAGATTCAGCAGCAGTTGTTTGATGCGGTCGGCATTACCGAGGATGCGAACGGCCTCGATCTGTGCCAGTTTAATGCGTAAATCGCGGTCTTTTGCCAGCACCAACGCCTGATGGTGGACATCGGTCAGAATCGTGTCCAGGTCAATTTCGGTCCGGTCGAGCGTCATACCGCCGTAATCGGCCCGCGCCAGCAGCAGCAGGTCTTTGACCATGCGCGTCATGCGGTCGGTTTCCCCGGCGATGGCTTCCAGCATGGCGGCATCCATGCCGTATTTTTCCGCCAGGTCGAGATTACCGCGAATGGCCGTCAGGGGCGTGCGGAGTTCGTGCGATACATCGGCGACAAAACGCTGCTGCACGCCGAACAGATGCTCCAGCCGGTCCATCATCCGGTTAAAAA
Organism: Chloroflexota bacterium; assembly: GCA_014338005.1. Classification (GTDB taxonomy): domain Bacteria; phylum Chloroflexota; class Anaerolineae; order Aggregatilineales; family Phototrophicaceae; genus CFX2. The sequence continues at coordinate 28,145 of QUBZ01000032.1, forward strand.
CCGATGTCAGCCGGCCCAGTTCATCCATCGGGCCGTTCCAGGGCAGGCGAGTTCGCAGGTCTTTGGCGGTGGAGATGCTGTCGGCAGCCTGGATGATCTGTTCGATGGGCCGTAAGGTCTGGTTGGACAGCCACATGCCCATGCCGAACGACCCCACCACCGCCAGCGCCCCGCCGATCAGCATGAAGATGGACAGTTTTTCGGTTGCTGCGTTGATGGTCTGGAGCGAAGCCGCCGCCTGCACGTTCCACAGCGGCACGTTTTGCCCTGAGACGACCACCGTGCGGGTTAACACGCGCACTTCGATATTGTTGATGGATACGTTGGTGTAAACCGAGTTTTGCGTGCCAAGCGTGTGCGGGTCAAGCGGCTGGCGGTAGCCGGTCAGGTTTTCCGAGGCGCTGACGAGATGCGGCTCGCTGCTGCTCAAATCCGTCCAGACCTGTACCAGCACGCCGGAAGCGCGGAAAATGTCCAACTGCGGCAGGTCTATCAGGATGTGAACCGGGCTGCCGAACTGCCGCACCGGGTAGGCGCGGCTGTTGTTGATAACCTGCTCGGTGGTTTCCCACAGCGTGCTGTCAACCGTTTCGATCCAGGCGGAGCGGATGACGCCGAAAATCACCACGCCAAAAACGACGATGAAACCGGCCAGCAGCCCGGAATAGAGCAGGGTCAGCTTTTTGCGGATGGTCATTCGTCCTCGCGCAGCACGTAACCCACCCCGCGAACGGTGTGAATCAGGCGGGGCATATCGTCAGCTTCGGTTTTCTGGCGCAGATAGCGCACGTACACCTCGATGATGTTGCTCTCGCCGCCGAAGTCGTAGCCCCAAACGCGGTCGAAAATCACATCCCGCGTGAGGACCTGGCGCGGATTACGCATGAACAGTTCCAGCAGTTCGTATTCTTTGGCCGTCAGGTCAATCGGTTTTTCGCCGCGATAGGCGCGATGCGTGCCGGTATCCAGCGTCAGGTCGGCGTAGCGCAAAATCTCAGGCCGCGAGACGGGCGCGGAACGGCGGAACAGCGCCCGCACGCGCGCCATCAGCTCATCCACCGAAAACGGTTTGACCAGATAATCATCCGCCCCGGCATCCAGGCCGGTCACGCGGTCTTTCACGTCGTCTTTGGCCGTCAGCATCAAAATCGGCACATCGCTGGCAGCGCGCAGCCGCTTGCAAACCTCCAGCCCATCCAGGCCGGGCAGCATCCAGTCCAGAATCACCAGGTCGGGCGGGTTATCGCGCGCGCTCATCAGGCCGGTCTGTCCATCGCGCGCCACGCTCACCCGATAACCTTCGTAAATCAGGCCGCGTTCGATGAACTGCGCGATCCGCGCTTCGTCTTCGATCACCAGAACCCGTTCAGAGGCCATTACTTTTTGCTCCGTTCTTGACTGCTTCTGCCTGCATACCAGACGCCGTATCTCCCTAAAATATCACCCGCGCGCAGAGGGCTTTCATGAAGGTTTTATTATCTCGCCGGCGGCAGAAGCCTTTATTCGTCGCTGCAAAATGATTGATCTCATATTACACGTTATACGTTAAAGCTGGATTAACGTATGCTTGTCCAACGGAAAGCGCGCGCCGCCGTCGGGCTGCCCAGGACGACCTGCCGCCCGGTTTGCAGATCGCGGAAGGTCAGCGGGCCGTCCGGTCTGGTCTGCCCGGCCAGCCACCGGCCATCCGGCGAAAGCGCCGGATTGTGCATGTACCCGCCGCTGCCAACCGGCGAAAGTTCGCCGGAAGCCAGACGCAGGTCTGCCACCTCCAGCGGGCGCGGCCCGATTCGATAGCCGCTGAGAACCAACCGCACCTGCCCCGGCGCGATTTCGCGCGCGGTTTCGACGCGGGCGGGGTAGGGGATGGTCGCCAGCGGGGTCGTCGTGCCGTCGGCGGGGTTGTAAACAACCAGCGGCAGCGTTTCGGGCGGGCTGCCGATGCCGATGCCGTTCCCATAGGCCAGGATGCGCCCATCCCGCAGCCAGAGGGCGTCGTCAAACTGGCCGATGTCCTGGCGGCTGACATCGTTCCCGGCCTCCGACAGCAGGCGGAAGCCGGTTGTTTCGCTGCCGCCTTGCAGCACCAGCAGCGCCACGCCGTCCGGCGCGAAGGCCGGCTGTCGGTAAAAAGGCGGCGCGTAGGTCGAGCCGTCCGGTCCGTTCGGCTGGATGAGTCCGGCGGGCGTGCCGTTTGTCCCCTGCACCCAGATGCCGCCTTCGACATTCTGCGGGTCGGTGGCGGTGGCGAAGACGATACGCCCGCCGTCCGGACTGAAGGCAATGTCGTAGATATCGCGCCCGCCCAGGTCGGCCAGTGCCTCCGGCTGTCCCGCGCCTGTCAGGGGTTGCAGCCAGAGCTGCCCACCAGTGGCATAAACCAGACGGCTGCCGCCCGGCGCGACGGCGTAGGCGGTCACGTCGGCCTCGGCGGTGGTTTCCATGACGGGCGTTCCGCCGTTCGCCGGCAGCCGCCAGACCTGCGCGGCGCCATTTTCGTCCTCGGTGATAAAAAATCCGTCGGCGGGCAGGGTCAGCCGGTCTACCTGTTCCGGCAGCGGCGGCCCCCAGGCATAGGTCACTACGTCGGCCACCGGCAGCGCCAACCCCTGGCCGGTGGCCGGGATGACCAGCGCCAGCACGCCGCCCTTAAAAGCGATCATCAGTTCGCCGCCGGGCGTCCAGCGCAGGTTTCGCAGCTCAACCGCCACTTCGCCCAGGCTGCTGACGCGCGGCGCGTCCGGCGACAGCCCCAGCAGCCGCCCAAAACCGTCCTCAATGTTGGGGTCATCCTTCTGGCGGCCAAATACCACCAGCGTGCCGTCCGGCTGCACATACGGCCAGGTGTAAACCCAGGTGTCGTCCAGCAGAAGCGTCTGCCGGTTGGCGTTGGCTAAATCCATGCGGATGAGGCCGCCTTCTTCCGGCGCAAAAACGATCTCGGCGGCGTTGATCCAGGCCAGCCCCGCCGATGATGGGATGGCGCTGGTGAGCGTGAGCGATGTTCCCTCGCGGCGGTATAACCACCAGATGCTCGGTTCGGCCTCCGCCGCCAGATAGCTGCCGTCGGGCGACCACGTCACCTGTTCAAACTGCCCCTGGCGCAGATCGGCAAAAACCGGCGCGCCGGCATTAAACCACACCCGCGCGCCATAAGCGGTGGTGTAGGCCAGCGCGTCGCCGGCGGGCGACCAGGCCATCGTATCGCCGCGCCCGCGAAAGGTGGGCAGGCCGGCGGTTAACCCTTCGATGGTTTCAAGCTGGCCGGTATAGGGGTTGAACAGGTTCAGGCCGGTTTCGGTGCGGTAGGCCAGCCAGCTGCCGTCCGGTGCGGCGGCAAAATCCACCACAAACACATCTTCAGGGGTGACAGCGGCCACGCCCGCCGCGCCCAGGCCGTACCGCTGGACGACGCCGGCATTGGTCAGCACGAACAATTCGGAGGGCAGGTTCAGCCCATCCTGGGCGCGCAGCACCCCGGCCAGCGCCAGCGTCACCAGAAACAAAATACCGATTCGACGAAGCATGTGACTCTCATCCCAAATTTACAGATCGGATTTCTAGGGTTCAGTATAGCCGAATGTGTCATTGTGGGCAGGCGCAATACGTCCTGCCGTCTGCTGAGCAGCCACTTGACAGATTTTTAATTACCTATATCATATAGGTTATCCTAATGGTTTTAGGTAAACCGGATCGGACGAGTATTTGTGAGCCAGTCAAACCACCTTTCGCCCAGACAGCGCCGCCTGCGTAACCGGGAAGAAATGACCGCCGCCATTGTTCAGACGGCGCGGGACATCATGCGGGAGGAGGGCGTGGCTGCCCTCAATCTCAGCGAAATCGCGCGCCGCCTGGGGATGCAAACGCCGTCTCTGTACGAATACTTTCCCAACAAGATGGCGCTGTATGACCACCTGTTCCGACTTGGCACGCGCCTGTTTCAGGAACGGCTGTCCCAGGTGGCACAGCAGCCTGACCTCGCGCCCTGGGATATGGTGGAGCAGTCGCTCGTCGCTTATCTTCAGGTTGCCATTGAGCATCCTGATTTATTCAAGCTGGTTTTTGAGCGCCATGTTCCCGGCTTTGTGCCGTCCGACGAGAGCATGGCGGAGGCGAATGCTTCTCTCGAAGCGGGCAATCAGTACGTCCGGTCTTTCCTGGAGGCCGCACAGATTAACCCCGCGCCGGCAGTCGAACAGACGCGGGATTTGTTGATCGCGCTGATGCATGGGATCGCTGCCCTGCATCTGGCAAATAATCCCGATCAGCCGGTCGGGCAAGGGCGCTTCGGCAGCCTCGTGCCATTGGTGATGGAAACGTTGAAAAAAGCCTGGGAAACAGAAGTCGAATAGGAGGCAACTATGGTTCAGTCGTTAACCGCTTCATCCGCCCTCACCGGCGAGCCGCAGCCGCTGAAAGCCTCGGCCATCGCCAGGCTTGGCCGCGACGAGGTGATACCGCTGGCGCGCCTGGAATTAACCCATTTTCTGGCGCTGCTGGACACGCTGTTACCCGCCGACTGGGAGAGGCCGACCGAGTGTTCGCTGTGGACGGTGAAGGATATTGTGGCGCATCAGGCCAGTCACGTGCTGGCGCTGACTCGCGTTTCTGAATTTCTGGATCAGTTTAATCCGCTCAATTTTCGGGATTACTCCCGGCGCGGCATGAACACCCTTGACGCGGCCAACCAGCGCCAGGTTGACAAACGCGCGGCCTGGACTCCGGCACAGTTGATTGCTGAAATGCGGGACAACAGCGAAGCGTCTTTCATTGGCCGCCGGCGAGTTCCCTTTCTGCTGCGGTGGATGCGGGTCGGCGCGCCCGGCTATGACGGACTGGTCAGCCTTGGCGAACTGATAGACAGTATTTTTACGCGCGATATGTGGATGCACCGACTGGACATTTGCCGCGCGACCGGGCATGAGATGACGCAGGCGGCTGACCACGATGGCCGCATTACGGCGCTGGTCGTGCGCGACCTCGACCGGCGGCTGTCCGCGAAACTTGATGGCGACAGCCTTATCTACCGCCTGACCGGAAAAGCCGGGGGGGTGTGGGTCATGGGCGGAATCGGCTCGCCGTCTGCCGAGGTCAGCCTGGATGTGCTGGATTTTCACCGGCTGGCGTCGGGGCGCATCAGCAGCCGGCAGGCGGTTGAAGATGGTCTGGTGAAGCTGGACGGCGATCAGGCATTGGGCAGCCTGGCCGTGCAGAATACCCTTGTGCTTTATTGAGCATCCATGCTTACCCGCCGGTTTTTTTCCGCGCCCACTCCAACACCTGCGCGATCAGCCCGTGAACCGGCTCGTGGACGGCGCGCCCGCTCAGATGGGCCTCGGCGATGGCCGCCGTCTGTTCGAGCGGTTCGCGCTCCAGCCGCCCGGCGCGCCCTTCGGCGATGATGCCGCCCAGCGCCAGCGGCAGATACACGTCCACGAAACTCAGCGTCAGGGCCGGCTGTTCGAGGATTTCCACCAACTGTTCGCCGTAAGCGCGTTTGTCGTCCTCGCTGCCTAATTCCTGCGGGGCGATGAGGTGAAGCAGGTTAAAACCATGCGCGATGCCGTCGCGCAGCAGGTCGCTGTAGAGCGGGCCGGCCAGCAGCGCCGGCAGGGAACGGGAAGCCTCCAGGCTCTCATCCAGGCGGACGAGCAAAGCGCGGCACCAGTCGGGCAGCGGAATCGGGCTGCCGTCCAGCGGCCAGCCCTGTTCGAGCAGCCGCCCAACGCTGTAAATTTCCTGCCCCGGATAATCGGCGCGCGGCGCGACGGCCATCTCCACGACGGCGGCCAGCAGGCCGGCGATAAAATGCGCTTCGGCGGGGTGGATGGGATACCGGGCCGAGGCGAAAACCGCCGAGGTTTTTTCCAGCAGGGGGGGCAGCAGGGCTTCGCGGTTGATCTGCGGCAGGATAAACTGCCGGAGCGCCTGGCCGTGCCGTTCCAGCAGAGGGCGGGCGTCGGTCGAGTCGCCCGGCGACCACAGGCTGATGTAATCCGGCTGCGGCGTAGGCAGGGTCTGCGGCGGCAGCACCGCGAAGGGGGCTTCGATCACGCTGCCGAACAGGCCGCGCCGGGCAGTCGAAAAAGCCAGGCTTTTCAGTTCCAGCAGGCGGGCGCTGGTTTCCGGCGGCAGGTAATGGTACGGCGCGCTGGCGATCTGCCGCACCGCCGCCGGTTCGCCAACCGGCTGAAATTCGACGGAGACGGCCACCTTATAAGCGCCGCCGGGCGCGGCATCCGGCAGCACCAGGACGGGCAGCGGCACGTAGCCGGCCTCCGCCGGGCGTAAGATGAGGGAGAGGGGTTCGCTTTGTGCCACGAAGCGCCCCGGTTTGTCCAGCGCGTCGGCCTCCGGCAGCAGCAGCCTGCCGCGAATGTCCAGGCCGGTATCGGCGCAGTTCTGCATCAGCAGAACCGCCTCAAAAACGCGGCCTGCGCGCACCACGCGGGGGCGCACCGCCAGCGCCAGCTGAACCAGCCCGGCGTCGAAACGTTCACCGCCGGTGAGCGTCCCCAGGATGTCGGGATAACGCGGCGCGCTTGTGCTTTGCATCGGCTTGTCCCTCGATTATCTCGTTTATACTTCAATTATAAGTATAAGTATAAGCGAGAAAATCTGGGCGCGTGGATGCAGGTTATGTCCGCAGGTACGACGCGCCGTTGATGTCCACAATCGCGCCGGTCAAAAATTCCACCCCTTCCGAGGCCAGGAACAGCACCGTATAAGCCACTTCTTCCGGTCGGGCGATGCGCTCCAGGGGGCTTTGCGCGCGCATTTCGTCGGCGCGCTCCGCCAGATGTTCTGCCGCCATGTCCGTATCCACCCAGCCAGGCGCGACCGCCGTCACGATGATGCCGTAGGGAGCCAGCGCCTTCGCCAGCGATTGGCTCATGGCGTTCATGCCGGCTTTGGCCGCGCCGTAAGCCGGCGAGTCTGGCTCGCCGCGAAAAGCCCCGCGCGACGAAACGTTGACAATGCGCCCACCGCCATGCGCGATCATATGCTGCGCGGCGCAGAAGGCCGCATTGGCCGCGCCGAGCAGGTTGGTCTGGATATTTTTGTTCCAGGTGTCCAGCCAGCCTTCATAGGTCAGGCCGGCCACCGGGCGCTTTTCGTAGATGCCGGCGTTGTTCACCAGCACATGCAGCCCGCCCATCTGCTCAATCACGGTGCTGACCATCGCCTGCACCTCCGCCGGGTTGGCGATGTCCGCCTGCACGAGGAGATGGCCGCTGCCGGCCAGGGCGGCCAGCGTGGTTTCGGCGGCGGCGCGGCTGGCGTGGTAATGCACGGCCACGCGCGCGCCGTGTTCGGCGAACATCCGGGCGCAGGCGCGGCCTATCCCGCGTGACGCGCCGGTAACGAGGACAATTTTGTCGGTGAAGTCCATACTTTTACTCGCGTTCTTTGATCGTTTTTACCCAACCGCTCACGATTATAGGCAGCCGTTCGACAACTTCAAAACCAAAAAGCACCTCGTCCACGTACCCCATGTGCAGCATAAGCAGCGGGTATTGATGCCCGTCGCATCCCGTTTATTGAAGCTGCACAATCCAGGTTGTCAATTGTAAAGAAATTTATTACATTGGTGATAGGTTGTTATGCCAAAGGAAGCCTGTCATGAGCGACAAAATTTGTTTTGTGATCTCACCCATTGGAGAGGATGGTACTGAAATTCGCGCCCAGGCGGACAGGGTGTTGGAACGGATTATCAAACCGTCTGTCGAATCTTTCGGTTACAAACCTGTTCGCGCCGATCAAATTGCAAAACCCGGCGATATTACGACCGAGATTATTCAGTGCCTTATCAAAGATGATCTCGTGATTGCCGATCTGACCGGCTACAATCCAAATGTGTTTTACGAGCTGGCTATTCGTCATGCAACGCGAAAGCCGGTTATTACCATTCTCCGGCTGGGCGAAACTATCCCCTTTGATCTCCTGCATTATCGCACGATTTTTTATGATACCGGCAGCGAGACAGGCATCTCCGACTGCATCACCAAAATGAAGGAACAGATTCGCGCCATTGATATTGATTCTGAAAAAATCATCAATCCCGTTTCAGCGGCTATTGATATAGAAGAACTGAGCCGTCGAAAAGACCCGCTTGAACGGCGCTACGACCAGTTAGATGTAACCCTGAAGGAGCTAATCAGAGAAATCAGCGAGCTCAAAGCAAGGACGCCCTACCAGGATTTGATTGACAATTATCGGGATGAAATAGATATGCTGAGGACATTCCGGGAGGCCGGGATCATCAGCACGTACCGGCGGCGCGAAATGGCGCTAAAAAGGTTCATCCGCGCAATCAAAGCCGAGAAAAATGAGATTATGATAATCGGGTCTTCGCTGTTGGGGCTGCTTCAAAAATACCAGTACGAAGAAGCCCGTGAAGCATTAAAAAAGAAGTGTGAGGAGGGGATACACGTAAAGTTTCTGCTGACTCACCCGGCGGTCGCCGACCTACGAGCCGACCAGGAAGCGCGCAAGTTCAAAGACATCGGCAACGAGATTATTAAGAGTTTGCGTATCTTAAAACAGTGGAAACTAAAAGAATTGCCACTGCCGGCAGATAATGTCCGGCTTTATATGGGGACGCCGACCATTTTTGCCATCAAAACGACCAACCAGATGCTGCTGAACCCCTACGCTTACGGGGATGTGGCTTTTAATTCGCCGTGTCTGATCGTCAAAAATGACCCCAACGAATACTTCTATTTTTATGACGAATATGATAAGGCACACTTTGGGGCTTGGGACAGTGATGCAGTGATTCGCATCCAGGATTTTGATGAAACTATTCAAGAATTGAGCGACAACCTGGAAATGTTTGAGAGAAATATTCAGACGATCCGGGAAAGCGTGCGTAAGAATGAAGAGCCGCAACCTGCCGCGAAAGACGCGGCAGCCAGTTGATTCCCGGACACAAAAAGGGCGCGTTTAACACGCGCCCTCGGTGAGATCAAAAGGTCGGGGAATCTTCCCCCGGCAGTTTTACTGCTCGACGGCTTCGCTCTCTGCTTCGGCTTGCTCGTCGCGCGGCGGCAGTTCCAGCGCGATCAACTGGTTGAGCAGGTCGCGGAAAGCGGCCTCCGGCAGCGCGCCCGGCTGGCTGAAGACGACCGTTCGCTGTTTGATAAGCATGATGGTCGGGATGCTCATGATGCGGAACGCCTGAGACAGACCGGGATTTTCGTCCACGTTGACTTTGGCGATGCGGACTTTGCCGGCGTATTCCTTCGCCAGTTTTTCCAGGGTGGGGGCGACCATACGGCACGGGCCGCACCATTCCGCCCAGAAGTCAATCAGCACCGGCAGGTCGTGGCTCAGGACTTCGGCCTCGAAGGTGGCATCCGTCACATGCACGGGCTTATCATCTACAATCATTTGGCTCACAGGGGTTTCTCCATTCTCTTCAGCTTGGGCGGGCTGCTGTTCCCGAACAGCGGCCTCTAACATTTCAACAGCCAGAGGAACATCCGTCCCCCAGGGGCGGCTGCGGCGCACGACTTCCTGGCCGTTGAACCAGCCAAGCAGCAGCGGTTTGCTGCCGGCATCAAAGCGCGCGGCGGCCTTCGGGTTGGCCGACGGGTCAAGCTTCGCAACGGTGATTTTCTGGTGTTCGGCGGCGGCTTTTTTGAAGGCGGCGGCAAAATCCCCGCGCAGCCCTTCGCCGTTGGAAACCAGGATCAGCGCCGGTTTGTCGCCTTGCAGTACGGCATCCAGGGTGTCGTCGGTTAAAACGATCGCTTCTTGCATAAGTTCCTCGAAGTGGATGTGGGACGTTACAGGATTATAGACGCCGCCAGACCGCCCCATATTACTTTTGAATCGGCGCGGGCTGCCGGCTACAATTGGCCGGGTTTGTCGTCTGTGCCGGGGATACAACTTTATGCCGCCGACTGCGCTTACGCTGTTTGTTATCCTGTTCGCCGCCAGTGCCGTTCTGGGGCTGCGGCCTGCTTACGATCCATCGCTCGGCCAGGGCGCGCTGAACGCTGTATTGGGCAGCGCATTTTTGTACCTGGCGATTAGCCTGCTGGCGCGCACGACCGCCGCTGCGCGCGCGGTCGGGGCGCTGGTGGCGCTGGCGGGCGGCGTTTTTGCCTTGTACTTCATCTCCCAGTTCGCCTACCACAACTACCCGGATACCCCCGCGCTGATCGAACGCCTGGGAAACCAGACCACCTTTCTGCCCCCCATCTGGCTGATGTACCTGCACCCTAACGGCGTGGCGACCCTGCTGGAAGTGCTGCTGCCGCTGGCGGCGGCGCTGTTCGTGTCCAGCCGCCGCAGCCTGGTGATACGGGTTTTATGCGCGTTTGTCATCGTCGTGATGCTCTACGCCGTTTTTCTGACCTTCTCGCGCGGCGCGTGGATTGGCCTGGGCGCGGCGGCAGTTCTGGCGGCGGCGCTGGCGCTGGCGTCCCGGCTGCCGCGCGGCCTGGCGACGGCGGCCATCGTCGTCATCGTGGCGCTGGTGGCGGGCGGCGTGGTTTTCGTCCTGGCGGGCGGCATCGAGCGGCTGCCGTTTTTGCAGTCCACCGTTGCCGCTGCCGAAAGCCGCCTTACGCTTTACCGCAACGCACTGTATCTGGCAAGCGACTATGCCTACACCGGCATCGGCCTGGGCGATACCTTTGCGATGGTTTATTCCCGCTACAGCCTGCTGATTTTTGTCCCTTTCCTCACCTACGCGCACAATCTTTTTCTGGCCGTTTGGCTAGGACAGGGTTTGCTGGGCCTGGTGGCGCTGGCGGGAATCGTCATCACCTTTTACGCGCTGGTGGCGCGGATCACACGCCGCGCCGCGCCGGACGCGCTGTTTCATGGCGCGTGGCTAGGCGTGACGGCTACGCTGGTACACGGCCTGACCGATTCGCGCCAGTACATCGAAAGCCCCTGGGCCATGCCGGCCCTGTTCATCGCGCTGGCTTTGGCCGCTGCCCTGGGGCGGCTGGCGCTGCGTGAGCAGCCATTTGAGCGCCCCCGGCTGGCGGCGCGGCTGGCCGTCCCGGTGGTTATCGGCGCGGCGGCAGTGGTCGCGGCGCTGGCGCTGAATGTGCCGCTGCGCGCGCTGTGGGCCACCAATCAGGGCGCGGTGGACGAAACGCGCGCCGAGCTTGCACCCGGCCTGGACGAAACGCAGCGCGCCGAATTGCAGGAATCGGCCATCCGGCACTACCAGGCGGCCCTGGCGCTTGACCCCGGCCAGCCCAACGCCAGCCGGCGGCTCGGCAATCTGTACGTCGCGCTCGAACGGTACGACGAGGCCGTGCCGCTGCTGGAAAAAGCCGCCGCCGCCGAACCGGATTATCCGGGCGCGGTTAAGGGACTCGGCCTGGCTTACGTGTGGGTCGGGCGGACGGACGAGGCCGCGCAAACGCTGGCGCGCCTGGACAACCGCCGCGACATAGTGAACGAGCTGTATACCTGGAGTACCTTCCAGGGCGAGCAGAATCGGCCAGACCTGGCCGCCTACGCCCGCGAAACCGCCGACCGGCTGGACAGGTTGTAAGATCATATTTGCTCAACGAAGCGGGATGTAGGTTACTTTCCCGGCCTACTCACCGGCATCACTCGCACCGACGATGGCTGCCAGTTCATCAATGACCTGTCCCACCGGCGTGAGAGGCGCGATCACCAGAATGCCCGGCGTCTCCTGACCGGCAGCAATTCGTTTATAGGCATACTTTGTCATCGTATTTCGATCATAGGTGAGCAGAATACGGCCCTCTCTGGCCGCCCATTCCAGCACGGTTGGGTCGTCTGCCCCGTAAACCTCACTGTCCTGTATGCGAATCACGTCAATTTCAGGGTGAAGGCGGCGCAAGCCGCGTAAAACATCGTTATTAAAGTTTTCATCGGCGGCAAAACGCATCATGACTGCTGTTTCTTCGCGTCCAACCGCGCCAGCAGACGAGCGCGAATGCCTTCCGGCGGAAAACGTGCCTCAACTTCATGCTGTAGCACCGATGCTTCGGCTTCCCGTCTGCGGATGTAAGCATCTACCGTATCGCGGTTCTGAAGATAGTAGCCCAGCACTAAGCCAGTGACCAAAGGTTTTCAACGAACTTGAGGCGGTCAGGATGGCCGGACGTGTTCTGGTTGACCATCCGGGTCTCAATCTCACACTGTAAG
>QUBZ01000033.1 GCA_014338005.1 Chloroflexota bacterium
GTGGTGGCGACTAAAGGGCTGGTGAAATACCAGCGCCCGGTGCTGGACGCGCTGGCTTTGATGCCGCTGTTCGACGCGGTGCTGACGCCGGATGTTCACGGCGCATTGAAAAAACACCGCGCGTTTTTCGGCGGCTGGCCGGTGCAGGCGCGGCTGTGCATTATGGTGGGCGATCGCTACGACGATGATGTGGAAGCGCCCGCCGGTTACGGCTTCAAAACCGTCTGGAAGATCAGCGATCTGCCCGACAGCCAGCGTGCCTTCGACCCTTTTGAGCGCGCGCGCCGTTACCCCTATACCCCGCAGCAGCCCATCCCTGCCGACGCGATCATCGTTTCGCTGGATGAACTGCCGGGCGTGATAGGCCGTCTGGAAAAAGTCTAATCCAAACTTAAAACTCTTTCGCCCGATCTTTATGCTTTCTATGGTAGAGTGTAAAAATGGTTTGATCGGGAGAGTATCTGTATTGAACGACTCGCGTTTTTACTGGGCCCGTCTGATTAGCGATTTGGTCAGCCCGCCGGTGGTATGGGGCGTGATGATGTTTCCGATTGCTTTTCGGGAGGCCGACTCGCGCGAGATCGCCATCCTGTGGGCGCTGACCTACGGCGTGCTGGTTTGCCTGCTGCCGGTGCTGTACATCGCCTGGATGGTGCGGCGCGGAAGCATCAGCGATATTCATATGCGGCTGCGGGAGGAGCGGCTGCGACCATTTCTGGTTTCGATGTTCTGCACCGGGCTGGCCTGGGGGGCGCTGCGGCTGATGGGCGCGCCGTCGGTTGTGCCGCTGGTGGCAATTGTGACGCTGGCACAGCTGGCGGCGATGGCGGCTATCACGCTGGTGTGGCAGATCAGCATCCACGCCATGAGCATCACCAGCGCGGTGGTGGCGACCGGGCTGCTGTTCGGCGTCGGCCCGGCGCTGGTGGTTTTCCCGCTGGTGCCGCTGGTGGGCGCGGCGCGGTTGAAGCTCAACCGCCACACGCCGGCGCAGGTGGTGGCCGGCACGCTGGTGGGTGCGCTGGTGACGGTGGCGCTGTATATCTCCGTCGTTTAGCCTCAACCGGGTGTGAAAGGATGTGAAACCCGCCTCGTCCCATTAAGGCCGCCGGGTAGGGTTAGTATTGGCGATTCCCCGCAGCAGTCTAACCATCTCCCGCCGTAATCTGACCTTCAGCCACCTGCCAGATGGCCGCGCGGTTTAAAAAGTCCTGGGGAAAAATCTCCATCTCGGCGGTGGTCAGCAGGGTTTGAGTCGCGCCGGTAAACCGTTCCAGCAGGTAGGCGCGGCGCTGGCCGTCCAGTTCGGCGATCACTTCGTCCAGCAGCAGCACCGGCCATTCGCCGATGCGTGTTTTCATCCAGTCCAGTTCGGCCAGTTTTAGCGCCATCACGGCGGTGCGCGCCTGGCCTCGGCTGCCGTACAGGCCCAGGTCGTGGTTGTTGACGAACAGGCGCAGTTCGTCGCGGTGCGGGCCGGACAGCGTGATACCCCGCCGGATCGATTCGGCCTGGGTGGCCTTCAACTGTTCTGCAAACTGCGGCGCGATCTGCTCCGGCGTCAGCTCGCGGTGTAAATCCAGCCCCAACGTCTCGAACGAAAGCTGGCCGTTGCCCTCAGCGGTGGGTGTAAAACTGGGCTGGTAATGCAGCGTCAGCGTTTCGCGCCGCCCGGTCAGGTCGAGGTGAACGGCCTGGGCGCTGGTTTCCAGGTCGCGCAGAAATCGCTGCCGCCCGGCGATCAACACGCTGCCGGCCTGGACGATCTGCTCGTCCCAGTAGGCCAGTTCGTCCGGCGAGGCTTGTTTGTCCGCGATGCGCCGCAGCAGAGCGTTGCGCTGCGGCAGCACTTTATCGTAAATGTGCTGGGCGCGCAGGTAGTCTTTTTCCACCTGCGCCAGGGTATTATCCATAAAACGCCGCCGGTCGGCGGGGGGGCCTTCCACCAGCGACAAATCCTGCGGCAGGAACAGCACCACCGCCAGCAGGCCGACCATATCCATCACCCGTTTGTCCGCGCCGTTGAGTTTGATGTTTTTTTTGAAACGCGGGCTGCCGCCTTCGGCACGTTCCAGCACCAGCGTCATATCTATACGGTCGAGCGTGCCGCGCCGGGTGGTCACTTCCGCCGAAATCCGCGCGAAGGGAATCGGGTCATTCTCGGCGCGCCAGTGGATGAGCTGGCGGTCGGTGGTGGTGTAGGGCGAGCGTGAGGTGGCGAGATAATAGATGGCTTCCAGCAGGCTGGTTTTGCCCTGGGCGTTCGCGCCGTGCAGGACGACCGGGCGCGCCGCCGGCAGGCTGATCTCCAGCCGGGCGTAGTTCCGAAAATTGGTGAGCGAAAGGTATTCGATGTGCATGAAACCTGGTTTACGACGCGCCTCAGTTGTTAAAGCGGGCGGTTGTTGGGTGGGGCGGGCTGGCACCCCAGGACGTATTTTACCCCGCTTCGCACATTAGTTCCACCGGGTTTTCAGCCGGCGGGTTCAGATGATTGAGACGATTATTCAGAGACAGGGCGAAACAAGCCAGACCAATCCGGCGGCTAAACACCAGGACTGCTAAAAACGAGGCGACAGGCGCGGCGCATTCACCATCTGCACAAATACAGCCACAAAATTTATGCCCAGGCTTCCTCGCCGCCGACGGCGGTCGTTACAGGCCGGTAGGCGCGGCGCAGTATTGGCGCGGCGGCGGGTTTGCTCAGGTTCACCACGCGCAAACCCTGTTCGGCGATCAGGCGGTTGACGTAGGGATTGCCGATCACCGGCATCGCTATCGAGTCGCCGCCGCGCGTCAGTTCAAAGTGAAAAATGTTGATCTGCCGCGCGCCGCCCAGCCAGCGTTTTTCCAGCAGGACGACCTCTTTTGCCTGCCAGCCGAGGTGCAGCGCCGTTGCCAGTTGGTCGCCCCCGGCGTACTTCTGCGACCGGAAATGCCAGTGCCGGTAAATGTCGGCCAAGTCTTCTTCGATAGCAAAATCCAAAACTCTTGGGGTATATTCAGACATAAGACTTCCTTTACTGCTTTAACAAAACCGGTGTGCTGCGGTAAACCGAGGCTGGAAAGAGACATTCACCGCCGATAGTTCAGGTGAACATCGGGCTGAGATGTGAAGTTTGTATAATCATACAATAGCTTCCGGCAAATGTATCTGGCGAATCTACACAATTCCTTCTTAATGTTTTCTGAGTTTTGTAATACTATGTGCGCTTTTTACGCCAACCACTTCGTACTGCCCCCTGACCATCGCTTCCCCAGACGAAAGTGCAGCCCACTGTGCGAGTGGGCGCTGGCGATTTATCTGGCCGGGGCGGATCCCTACGCTGGCGACCGGCTGGGGTGTTTGGCGCTGATGATGAACTGGTGATTGGGCAGCACCACGAAGGGCGGATTCCGGTCGCCGTCGTGATGGTCGGGGCTTACACCCGCTGGGACGAAGAAACCGCCGCCATTCACCTGCCAACCACGCGGACGGCGGCGCACGCAGTTATGAACCGGCAGCCGAGTTGGTTGGGCGCTTGCGCGGCAGGGCAGCGTCGGCCTCAATCGGCACCAGTTCGGCGGGCATTTCGCGGACGAGGCGGTTCACGTAAGGGTTGCGGATGACCGGCATCACCATTTTTTCATCGCCGTGCGTCAGCTCGAAGTAATAAACCAGGACGAAACGCATCCCGGTATGCCAGTATTCTTCGTACCGGACGGTCGTGCTGACATCCCAACCGTTTTCGAGGGCCGTGAACAGCGCGTCACCCCCGGCATACGGCTCCGATCCCGGATGCCAGTGCCGCACCATATCCATATAGGCGTAATGCAGGTTAGTCAGATTATCGTCAATTTTCACGGCGCTATCCCACATGAATACAATACAACGAGGACATTAAAAACCCGTGATGGGTCGTTTAAATGCTGCTCAGGTTGTGTGAATATTTTTTATTGTAACCAATCTTTTTCGCCTGAACAACATACCCCTTCCAGGGCAATCGCTTGAAGATACTTGGTCTCAATAAGCGTGCTATCCACTCTTGACCCCACCCCCAAACCCCCTCGCGCTCAGGGGACATACGTCCCCATTCGGCTCGCCGAATTCAAGGAGGGGGCTTAAAGCGACTCTTACTTCCCCTTTCTCCATATACGGCGACCGGAGGAAGTCTCTTTAGGGAGGAAAGGGGGTCGGGGGGATAGGGGTTAACGTGACGCGAAATTACAGTTTGAAGCGATTACCCTGATGCCCCTTTCGCCATCGTTTGGCAGAACGATTTATGGTGATTATAATCGCGGTATGATACCCGCCGAACAATGTATCTTCAGTCTGGTCATTCTGTTCGCTTTCGGGCTGGCCGTCACGGGTTGGTTTGATCGCCGACGGCGCGCCATCGCCGCCCGCCTGGAACAGATCGTTGCCGCCGGCGAACCGCCGCTGCTGGTCATTAACCAGGCCGACCTGCGTCATGAACGCGCCTATATCGGTGGTGTTTCGGGGTCGGCCAGGGCGGGTGTGCTGGTGCTTACCCCACAGCGTTTGACGCTGTACGAACGCACGCCGGAAATGCGCGAAATTCTCTCCTTCGCGCCGGAACAACTGCGCTGGTTTGGCCGTCCGCACAAATACACCAGCGGCTATAACGACATCTGGCTGCATGTCGAACAGCCGCCCGGCTGGCTGCTGCTGAAAATACGCCTGTACCGGACGACAATGGCGGGCCTGGTGCGGGCGCTGAAGGCGTTCGCCGCGCCGGAACTGGTGACAGCCTACCGGCGGCGGCGGCCATACATCCACGCCGGCCCGCTGAAAGCCGCGCCCGCCGCGCAGGACATTTACGGCGCGTGGTCGCTGGCCCAGCCGGTCAGCCTGTATCTGATGCCGCGTTTTCTGGTCATCCTGGACGGCGAAACGGTGCTGCGGGCCATCCCGCTGGAGGCCGTCCAGCAGATCGGCGCGCTGCGGCGGCTGGATGTGCCGGGGACGCAGGGGCTGGTGCGCTTCCGTGCCGAAGACGAAACTTTCGCCTTCGCGCTGGACGGCCACGAAGCCCTGGCGGCGGCGCTGGCCGAGGCCGCCAAACGCACCCTGGAAGCGCCGGTCGAACGCAAGCAGAAGACCAGAGATGACGACGAATACCCGGAATACGAGGATTTGATCGAAGCCCTGCCCCTGCCGGAGCAGGCTGCCAAACGCCGTTGAGCGTTTTCATCCCGCCAACAGGTCTGCGCCATCCCAACATTTAAACTCAGTACTGGATAACCGGAAACACGAAACTTTATTGTTATGAGGAGCGCGCTGTGAACGAAAACCACCGTACCCGCACCGTCACCTGGCAGGACCCGCTGATCGGGGCGCAGGCTGCCCTCGGCATGAGCGGCCTGGTCTATCTCCAGGCTTTACTGGCCGGCGATCTGCCGGCCCCGCCCATCGCCCATCTGCTCAACTTCCGGCTGGCGGAGGTATCCGAAGGGCGGGCCGCTTTCGTCTGCGAACCGGCAGAGTATCACTACAACCCAATCGGCATGGTACACGGCGGCCTCATCAGCACGCTGCTCGATTCCGCGATGGGCTGCGCGGTGCAGTCCACGCTGCCCGCCGGGGTGGGGTATACGACCGCTGAACTGCACATCAACTTTGTGCGCCCGCTGACCCACGCCACCGGCGAAATCCGCTGCGAGGCGGCCATCATCCACAGCGGGCGGCGGCTGGCGACCGCCGAAGGGCGGGTGTTCGACCGGGCGGGCAAGCTCTACGGTCACGGCACAACCACCTGCCTGATTTTACCGGCAGACGGAGGGTAATGGGGCGGCAGAACCGGGCCAGGGCGCCTAGAGTTCAAAACTCCAGGCTGCTCAAAAGCCTGAAAGTCTCTGAAAAAGCTCTTTAGGCGGGTCAGAGTGCCGCTTGACTCCCATGCCGACCTTTCTTATACTGTTTCTCATGAACGCAAAACGGCTTCTTCATTCCCTGGGCATGATGGTCATGCGTTACCCGCGTCGGGACGGACGCCGGGCGCTGCGCCATGCCTGATCGGTAAGCCGAACAACGCAGCCCATTACAGCCGTCTGTCCCAAACGCGGGCAGGCGGTTTTTTATTGACTGCCGAGCGATGAGGGATGCAGGATGAGTTGTTATAATCTTTGACTCAGGCCTCATACCTTATGCCTCGTACCTTAAACACGAACACAACCGCAAAAAAGGAGCGCGCTGACCATGCCCAAACACATCCACGTTTCCGTCGCCTGGCCGTATGCCAACGGCGATCTGCACGTCGGCCACCTGGCGGGGGCCTACCTGCCCGCCGACATTTTCGCCCGCTATCACCGATTGAAGGGCAATCACGTGCTGATGGTGTCGGGGTCAGACAGTCACGGCACGCCGATTTCGGTGGAAGCCGACAAACGCGGCGTCCCGGCGCGGCAGGTCTTCGAGCATTATCACCGGCGCTTTCTGCAAACGCAGCAGAAGATCGGCATCAGCTACGACCTGTTCACGCATACCGACACCGAAAATCATCACAAAATCGCCCAGGATTTTTTCCTGACGCTGCTGGAACGCGGCCACCTGTACAAACAGCGCCAGGAATTGATGTACAGCGCGCTGGAAAAACGTTTTCTGCCCGACCGCTACGTGGAGGGCGAGTGTTACATCTGCCACTTCCCGGACGCGCGCGGCGACCAGTGCGACAACTGCGGCAGTCTGCTGGATGCCACCAGACTTATCAATCCGCGCAACAAAAGCAACCCGGCAGATCAACTGGTCGTGCGGGAAAGCGAACACTACTTTCTCGACCTGAAACGCTTCGAGCCGGAGCTGCTGGCCTACCTCGACCGGCACAAAGACCGCTGGCGTCCGAACGTGGTGCGTTTCAGCCGCAACTTCGTGGCGGATGGGCTTCAGGGCAGGCCGATCACGCGCGATATTGATTGGGGCATCGCCGTGCCGCTGGAAGGATGGGACGACAAAAAGCTGTATGTGTGGTTTGAGGCTGTGATGGGCTACTTCACCGCCAGTCTGGAGTGGGCTAAAAACACCGGGCAGCCGGACGCCTGGAAGGACTGGTGGTACAACCCGCAGGCCGAAATTTACAACTTCATCGGCAAGGATAACATCCCCTTCCATACCGTCATCTGGCAGGCGGAACTGCTGGGCGTGAACGGGATTTACAACCAAGTTGACGACGCAAACCGCTACGACGCCGATTTGCAGCTGCCCTACGATGTGCCGGCCAACGAGTTCATGAACATCGAAGGTCGGCAGTTCAGCAAAAGCCGCAACTGGGCCATCTGGCTGCCGGACATCCTGGAACGCTACCAGCCGGACGCGGTGCGGTATTACGTGGCGGCCACCTTCCCGGAAACCGCCGACTCGGACTTCGCCTGGGATGGTTTCCTAAGCCGGGTGAACAACGAACTGCTGGCGACGTGGGGGAATTTGGCGAATCGCATGTTGAGCTTCGCCTACAAACGCTTTGACGGCAAAGTGCCGGCCTACGATGCGCTGACGCCGGAAGACGAAGCCATCATCGCCCAAAGCGAAGCGGCCTTCGATCAGATTGGCACGCTGCTGGAGGCGGTACGGCTGCGCGACGCGCTGCAAACCGGCATGGCGCTGGCGCGGGATACCAACGTCTACCTTGACCGGCGTGCGCCCTGGAAAACCATCAAGGACGACCCGGCAGACGCGGCACGGGCTGTTTATGCCGTGCTGCGCGTGGTCAACAACCTGAAGATTCTGCTGGCCCCGTTTCTGCCGTTCACGTCCCAAAAGCTGCACGAGTACCTGGGCTTTGACGGCCAGTTGTTCGGCAGCCTGAACATCGTCGAATATACCGAAGCCACGCGCGCTCACGAGGCGCTGGTTTACGATGGCAGCCGGGCGATTGGCCGCTGGGAGCCGGGGACGCTGCCGCCGGGGCAGCCGCTCCGCGAACCCGCGCCGCTGATCGTCAAACTCGACCCGGAGATCGTCGAGCAGGAACGCGCTCTGCTTGGCGCCCCCAGGGACGAACAGCCGATTACGCTGTGAGGCTTAAGCCGGGCGGCAAACTGCAAATCAAGCTTGCTGAAGGGGCTAAGGGCGCTGTGCCACATAGACATTAATCTAGCGCTTCGGCCTGCGCCGCCATACCCTGAAGGGTACGACTGTGCGTTAATCCCGTATTTCGGGGAGCGGATTCGCCAATTGAAGCGTTTTTGGGCGGCTGACGGCGTCTACCGCCCACCGCCGTCCACGTACTGGTCGCGCGGCACATTGAGGTAGTCGCTGCTGGCGTCCTGGTCGCGGGCGAACACCAGCTCGCCGCCCGCCTCATCAATCACCACCAGGTCACCGGGCTGGAACACCCCGCGCAAAAGCTGCACGCTGAGCGGGTTTTCGACAAACCGCTGGATGGCGCGGCGCAGCGGTCGCGCCCCGAACTGCGGGTCGTAACCTTTTTCCGCCAGCCAGCGGCGCGCCGGTTCGGTCAGGTGAATGCCGATGCCGGCCTCGTGCATCCGTTCGGCCACGCCGCGCATCTGCAAATCCACGATCTGCTCGACCTGCAGGAGCGACAGGGGCGAAAAGATGATAATTTCGTCAATGCGGTTCAAAAAT
The DNA here is from genome assembly GCA_014338005.1 of Chloroflexota bacterium. Classification (GTDB taxonomy): domain Bacteria; phylum Chloroflexota; class Anaerolineae; order Aggregatilineales; family Phototrophicaceae; genus CFX2. Next base: position 8,585 of record QUBZ01000033.1, read on the forward strand.
TCTGGCCGGAAGGTTTCGCGCATGGCCCGTTCGATCTTCTGATGATCGGCGATAGCCTGCTCATCGGTCGGCTGGACGAAACCCAGCACGCCGCCGCGCCGGGCGAATTCCGTCCCCAGGTTGCTGGTCATGATGATGACCGTGTTGCGGAAGTCCACCGTGCGCCCCTGGCCGTCGGTCAGGCGGCCATCTTCCAAGATTTGCAGCAGCGCGTTCCACACGTCCGGGTGGGCTTTTTCGATCTCGTCGAACAGGATGACGCGGTACGGGCGGCGGCGCACCGCTTCGGTAAGCTGGCCGCCTTCTTCGTAGCCCACGTAACCCGGCGGGGCGCCGAACAGCCGGCTGACGGTGTGCTGCTCGCGGTATTCGCTCATGTCAATCCGCAGCAGAGCTTCTTCGTCGTCAAACATAAATTCCGCCAGCGCCTTCGCCAGTTCGGTTTTGCCTACACCGCTGGAACCCAGGAAGATGAACGAGCCGATGGGGCGTTTGGGGTCTTTGAGGCCGCTGCGCGCCCGCCGGATGGCATCCGCGATGGCCGATACGGCGATGTCCTGGCCGATGATGCGCGAATGCAGCGCCTCCTCCATGCGGAGCAGTTTTTCGCTTTCGGTTTCGAGCATTTGGTTAACCGGGATGCCCGTCCACTGGGCGACCACACCGGCGATGTCGTCGGCGTCCACCACCTCGTCGAGGGTGTTTTCCGACTGCCACTGCATCCGCTCGCGTTCGTAATCCTGCTCAAGCTGCAAACGTTCCACTTTGTACTGGGCGGCGCGTTCGTAGTCCCGCGCCATGCCGGCAGCTTCTTCCTCGGCCAGCAGGCGGTCAATAGCGGCTTTCATCTCCTTCAGGCCGGGCGGCATGGAGTACAGCGCCACCCGCAGTTTGGCAGCAGCCTCGTCCAGCAGGTCAATGGCTTTGTCCGGCAGGCGGCGGTCGGTCAGGTAGCGGGCCGACAGCCGCGCGGCGGCCACAATCGCCTCGTCGGAGATGGTCACTTTATGGTGCGCCTCGTAGCGGTCGCGCAGGCCGAACAGCATTTCGATGGTATCGTCCACGCTCGGCTCGTCCACGAACACGGGCGCAAAACGCCGGTCAAGGGCGCTGTCTTTTTCGATGTACTGGCGGTATTCGTCCAGCGTAGTCGCGCCTACACACTGAAGCTCGCCCCGCGCCAGCGCCGGTTTCATCATATTGCCGGCATCCAGCGCGCCTTGGGCAGCCCCTGCGCCGACGACCTGATGCACTTCGTCTATGAACAGGATGATTTCACCCTGCGCGCGCTGCACCTCCTCGATGGTGGCTTTTAGGCGCTCCTCGAACTCGCCCCGGAAGCGGCTGCCGGCCAGCATGGCGCCCAAATCCAGGCTGACGACGCGCTTGCCGATCAAAATTTCCGGCACGTCGCCGGCGGCGATCTTCTGCGCCAGCCCTTCCACAATGGCGGTTTTGCCCACGCCCGCCTCGCCGATCAGCACGGGGTTATTTTTCGTCCGGCGGCTGAGAATCTGGATCACACGCAGGATTTCGGCATCCCGCCCGATCACCGGGTCGAGTTTGCCCTCCTGCGCCATGCGGGTTAAATCGCGGCTGTATTTTTCCAGCGTGCGGTAGCGCGTTTCGGCCTGCGGGTCGGTCACGCGCTGGCCGCCGCGCAGTTCCTTGATCGCCTCGTACACACGGTCGCGGGTGATGCCGTTGTCGGCCATGATTTTAGCGACGGCGGTATTACGCTCGCTGAGGATCGCCAGGAAGATGTGTTCGGTGGAAATATACTCGTCGCGCAGGCGGTTGGCTTCTTCGTTCGCCAGGTCAATAATTCGCTTCACGCGCGGGGTGATGAACACCTGCCCCGTTCCGCCGCCGTAGATGGCCGCTTTGGGGCTGGCGCGCAGAATCTCATCCAGACGGTTTCGCATGGCGATGATGTCTACATTCAACCGCTGGAGCAGTTGGGGAATCACGCCGTCGGGCTGTTCCAGCAGCGCCACCAGGATATGCTCGGTATCTACCTGGTTATGCTGGTAACGCTGCAAAACCTCGTAAGCGCGGGCGGCAGCGTCCTGAGCGCGTTCGGTAAAACGGTCAAATCGCATCATGATTGTTTTAAGTCCTCGTCTCGCACAACTAGGTAACGCGCGCGGGCGCGACCATCTCCATTGTACCGGATTTTCGATGTGGATGTTTTTGAGGGCAGCATGAGAATCGAACCCCTGTTCGTTTTCATGATTGCAGTATTTACTGCGGCCAGTCAAACCCTCTCATCCCAACCCTTGGCCCCTGAATTCAGGGGAGCAGGGCTAAAAACAGGCGGCTTGGATTAAGCTGAACCAGGCTAAATGCCAGTATAGGCCATCCACATCAGATTCGTGTAAGTTTCCGCTTGGGGGCCGGTGACTGTGCGGTTACGGCCTGGGAATACGCGCGCGGCGAAGCTGCTCCTCGGCGTCGTCCAGCAGGCTGCCCATCATTTTGAAGATCGTCACCGCCTCGCCGGTCGCCAGCCGGACGCGCCCGCGATAGGCTTCGCGCAGTTCGTCCAGCATAATCCAGGGGTTGTCGCCGCGCAGGGTGACGAACTGGTTGACGACCACGCCGCCCAGCACCAGCGGCAGATAGACGTAGTTCAAATCCGGCTCAATCTGCCCGGCCAGCCAGGTCAGCACGCGGTTGGCGTAGTTAATGCGCTCGGCGCTGTCGCCCAGGTCTTCCTTAACTTTGGGCTGGATGACGGCAAAACCCAGGATGATAGCGTCAAAAAGCGCCGAGTCAAACAGGTATTTGACGGCCAGCTCGCCCTTTTTCATCTGTTCCACTTCGGGGTTGTAGGCGATCACCTGGCACAGCGTTTGAAACCAGCGGCTTTCCTGCATGTTAAAACCGGGTTCCAGGTCAAGCCCTTCGTCCAGCGTGTAGGTCATCATTTTGGCGATGGCTTTGGCCTCGCCGGGATGCAGCGGCAGGCCGCGCCGGGCAAACCGTTCGTCCACCGCTGCGACAAGCGGCTCGTACACGGTGGCGCGCGTTAACCCGGCGGAAAGATAAACCGCGTCCTGCACCCGCGCCTGCACCAGTTCGCGTTCCTCGGCCATTTCCTCATGCGTCCACAGGCTTTCGTAGCGGGCTTTTAAGTCCAGCGGTGTGGGCGGCAGCCGGCGCGGCGCAACATCAAAATAGCTGGTGATGATCTCTGCCGACTGATTCCAGGTGTGGGCGGAATATTCCACATCGCGCAGCGCCTGGAGTTTAAACTGCGACACGCTCAATACGCTGGGCGGCGCGCCGCCAGTGGGTGGGCGCACATAGTGGGTAGCCTCGGCGGCGGCGCGGAAGCGCACGGCCACGCGCACCGGGAAACCCGTCCCCGGCTGTGTGGGCGGCAGCGGAACCAGCGGGATATTCAGGACGCCGACTTCGCCGGGGCGCATTCCCAGAGAAATCAGCTTTTTCGGCACGTCCAGCACCACCGGGTTGCCTTTTTTGTCCTGGGTGGGCAGTTGAATACCCACCTTCACCTGCATATTCTGGTTTACCATGCTTTGCAGGATGAGGACGACCTCGACCGGCTGGTTGATGTAGGTGCGGCGCGGGAAAATGCCCAACGCGCACTGGAGTTTATCCATGCTGATGCGTGTGCCGCCGGTAATCGCGCCTAGCACGTCGGGATAAAACGGTTCGAGTTTACGCGCGCCGTCAGCCATTATTGTCTGTAACCATATTTCTGAAGCGCCTGATCGAGAATCTGCTCCGCCAGCTTAAAAATCAGATCGTTATCCTCATCCCGTTCGGCGGCGCGTTCTTGCAGCGCGCCGGCCATTTCCGCCAACGATTCGCCGATTTTTTCCTCCGGCATCACCACCCGGTCGAAGAAGATAAAACCGCCGATAATCAGCGGCAGGTAAGCGTCGGTGAAGGTGAGCGGGCGGCTGGGCTGGCGAATTTCACCGATCAGCTTTTCGGCATAGGCCTGCATATCTTCTTCCGAGCCGAGTTCAACGCCGGAGACGGTTTTAATCATGTTAAAAGCGTGGCGCATGGCATCGCCCAGCAGTTCGTCGTACAGGGTGGTCGCCAGCGCGTGGGCGGGCCGTTCCGCCGCCGTTTCGTTGTGGTCAATGGCGCGCAGCATGGCGCGGCACCAGCTTGGCATCGGCACGCTGCCGGAGTCGTCGGAGGCGGGGCGCTTTTTTAACAGCAGCGACACGTTTAAGCGATCATCGCTCAGATAATCGAAGGTATCTTCTTTAGGCGCGGCCATTTCCAGGATGGCAACCAGCAGCTTGGTGATGTAAAAAGCCTCGATGGGTTTAAGCGGGTATCGAGCAGCCTGGAAACGCTGTAGAGTGGCCTGGCGCAGCGGGCTGAACAGCTTCAGGCGTTTAAGCTGCGGCAGCACCTTGCCGGCCAGCAGGTCGCCGTAGCGTTCCAGCAGCAGGCGTTCGTCTTTGTAATAGTCGCTCATCTTCCACAGGCTGATCCAGCCGGGTTTCAGATCGGCAAGCTGGCCGATCTGCCCGGACATGACGCTGAAAGACGCTTCCAGCGCCGCGCCGACCAGGCCGCGTTTGGCGGTGGAATAGGTTAGCCGTTTGAGTTCGTTCAGGCGCGCCTGGGTTTCGTCGGCAAGCAGTTCCAGCGCGACCGGGCCGCCGCCTTCTGGCAGGCGAACGCGGCGTGGTTTGCCCAGGGGTTTGGTTTCCACCGCCATGCCCACCCGGTAGCTGTCGCTGACGGCGGTATCCGGCAGGCTGGAGAGCGGCAGCACCACGTAACCCACCTCCGCCGGGCGCAGGCCCACCACCAGCCGCTCGGTTTTGGCGATGAAGCGTTTTTTCTGCTTGCGGGCGTCCATCTCTGGTATCTGGAGGGTGGCCGTCACGTCCACGTCCACGTCGGAGGCGTTTTGAATCAGCAAAATCGCCTCGAAGGGACGCCCCGCCCGCGTGACGCGGGGGCGCACGGCCAGCGCAAGCTGCACGACGTTGACGTTTAACCGCTCACCGCCGGTGATGTAACCCAAAATATCAGGATAGTTCGTGAGGCCGGGATCGGTCACAATACTGCCTCGCCAGGAAAATCAACCTTTAACATTCATTATAGTAGAAACCCGGAGCGAACGCCTGCCAGTACGCCAGTCCTATGCCAAATTTCGGTTTGAAGGTGGTTGGGAAAAGGATTGGAGAGCAAAATCCCGGTGCTGGGCGTACCCGGCCTCAGCCTGTCCTACAACGGCTATCTCTACGTTCACGCCAATCCCGTCAACCTGATCGCCCCCTCCGGCCAGATCATCCCCATCGCCGCGATCATTCTCGGCGCGGCAGCGGGCCGGTGGCGGCCTTTACGGCGTTGCGTTCGTCCAGGATGAGGACGCGCGGCTGCCAGTCTGCCGGGGGCGGCAGCGGCAGGTACGAAAAAGCCATGATAATCACGCGGTCGCCCACGCTCACCAGCCGGGCCGCCGCGCCGTTGAGGCCGATTTCGCCGCTGCCGGGCGCGCCGGGAATAACATACGTTTCCTGGCGGCTGCCGTTTTCGATGTCCACTACCAGCACCTTTTCGTAAGGGAAGATGCCCGCTTCATCCAGCAGGTGGGGGTCAATGCTGATGCTGCCTTCGTAGTTGATGTCGGCAGAAGTAACGCGAGCCTGGTGCAGCTTGGCGCGAATCATGGCAACGTACATGGCGGGGAAAACCTTTTCCAAATGCGACAATCGCGTCATTATACCTAAGCGTGCCGCGTTTCTGAATGTCGAGTGCGTTCTATAACCACAAAACAGCCTTCTAACCATATTTAAGGGCGCGCGAGGGCGCTTCCATGTATGATAGGTAACAGGGCAGGTATCGCGCCTGACCGTATCTTACGAACCATTTTGACGGTAAACGTTATGAACAACGCGGATGATGGCCGGTAAAAAACAGGAAACGCGCGTTGATGAAGGGCGGCTGATCGAGCGCGCCCGGCAGGGAGATGCCGACGCTTTCGCCCGGCTGTACCGGGCAAACGTACAGGCGATCTACCGTTACATCTACCACCGGGTGAATGATACCCACCTGGCGGAAGACCTGACCGGAGATGTGTTCGTCCGGGCGCTAAAGGGCATGGCGGCCTATCAGGAGCGGGGAAAACCGTTCGTCGCCTGGCTTTACCGGATCGCCCATGCCCGCGTGGTGGATTACTACCGGCAGACAAGCCGCCGCCCGGTTGAAAGCGATATCGAGATTGAACCGATTCCGGTCGGAGCGGATATGGATCGTTCGCTGCTGCGGCGGCAGGCCGCCCGCACGCTGCGGGAAGCCATCGCCCGGCTGACGGACGAACAGCAGCAAGTTATCGTCCTGCGATTTATTGAAGGGCATTCCCTCGAAACGACGGCGCAGATCATGGGCAAAAACGCCAACGCCATCAAAGCCTTACAGCACCGGGCGCTGCGCGCACTGGCCGGGCGGCTGTCCCGCGCTGGTTTCGACGTGGAAGCCATTTTGTCCGGCCTGTCATCATGACCGACTTCGACACCCTCCTGACGGACTGCCTCGACGCCGTAACCAGCGGGCGGCTGACGATTGCCGAATGCCTGGAACGTTACCCCGATTTTGCGGACGAACTGAAACCCGCTCTACAGGTCGGCCTGCTGACGGCGCGCCTGAAAAAGCCGGAGATGTCCGCCGAGGCCGCCAGCACACTGGAAGCCCGCCTGCGCGCGGCGATGGAAGCCCCCCCATCACCGCCGCTGCGGCTGATACACCTGCCGCCCGCCCTGGGCCGGCTGGCAGCAGCGGTTTTGATCGTGGTCGCGCTGGCCTTCGGCGGCGGCGGGCTGGTTTCGGCTTCGGCCAGCAGCCTGCCCGGCGACCCGCTCTACGGCCTCAAACGCCTGTGGGAAGCGATCATTTTGGCGCTTTCGCCGCTGACCGGCTCGCTGGATGACCTGTGGCTGTCGGTGGTGGAAACCCGCCTGGACGAAGTGGAGGCGCTGGCCGCCGCCGACCGGCTGACGCCGGAGGCGCTGGACGACCTGTACCGGGCGATGGCGCAGGCGATTCTTCATGCCGATGCCGATTCGCAGGCGCGGGCGCTGCGCGTGCTGGCCGAAACGCGCGCAAGCCTCAGCCATGCCGCGCCGCCGCCGGGGGGCGAAACCATCCACCGGGCGCTGCTGGACTGGATTGCGCCGCAGGTGGAGTCCGGCCAACTGCTGCCGCCCACCAGTGTCGAGCCGCCGCAGAATATCCCGCCGGCGGCCACACCAGCCGGGACGCTGACGACTGTGCCGATGGCGACCGATACCCCGACTACTCCGACGCTCACACCGACCGAGACGCTGACGGCTGCGCCGACCGGAACCGATACCCCGACGGCTACCTTCACGCGGACGCCCACGCCGTCGCGGACGCCCACGCTCACGCCGACGGCCACCTTCACGCCAACGGCTACCCCCACACCAACGCTCACCTGGACGCCGCTGCCGCTGCCGGAGCGCCCGACGGACGACGGCGCACCGACCGCCGCGCCGTCCCCTGCCGACCAGTCCATCAGCACGCCAATCATTATTCCGACCTGGGATGCCACCCTGCGGGTGCGGGCAACCGAGCGTGCCATCCAGATGACGCAGACTGCCGGCCCGCCCCTGACGCCGACCGCCGGCCCGTAACACAAACCGGCACAATCCGGTCAATTCTGCGGAGATGGGCCTATTCGATAATTCTACACTGGCCGCAGGTTTTAGAAGTAGCTGCTGATGATCTCCAGCACACTGCGGATGTTCTGCGGGTCACCGGACTGGACGCTGGTCGAGCTGGCGCGGGCGATGCCGTTAAGCGTGCCGATGTCCGCGCTTTGGCCGTAAGCCACCGGTATGACGATGATCGGGTTCAAGGCATCGCGGCTCGCCAGGATGGTACTCACGGCGTCGCTCAGGGTATGGCTGCTGGCGGTGTCCGCGCCATCGCTTAACAGCACCACCGCCCGGATGCGGTCGGAGTCGTCCTGGCGGCTGAGATCGCCGACCACTTCTACCAGCGCGGAATACAGCGCCGTTCCACCGTCGGCGCGCAGGCCGCGAATACGCTCCCGGATGGCATTTTGCACCGTTTCAAGGCTGCCAAGCGGCACGAGGGGTTGCACCGTGTCGTTAAAAACAGCCAGTCCGACGCGGTTGCCGGCGTCCATCTCGTTCAAAAAGGCTTCCGCCGCCTGTTTGGCCTGTTCAAGTTTGCCCTCCTCCAGCATCGAGCCGGAGACATCAATCAGCACCATGATGTCGGCCTGTTTTTTGACCAGCGACCAGTTCTGCTGAATGGCGACGATCACTTTCGAGTCCGGTACATCCAGCACCGTCCCAGGTCCCTGGCGGGTGACGCCGTTTTCCGGCTCGAAGGGATAAGCCAGCGGTACGTCCGGGTTGGCCGGGCGGAAGCCAAAGCTCATGATGCGTTCCTGCACCGGTTTCGTCAGCACATACTGGGTAAAAACCCGCGCGGCTTCCTGCTGTTCGGGCGTCACCCAGTTAGCTTTAACAATGCCGAAGGGATGTTCGTGCCAGAACGTGCCTTCTTTGGGGTACAGCGCCACCAGTTTTTCCGGCGGTTTGATGTCGGTTTTGCCCTGGTTGATGAAAATCAGGTCGTTTTCTTCCAGCGCCACAAAATCCACGTAATCCGGGCCCTGGGCGATGTAAAACTTAAACTCGGTGGTGCGGCTGGAATAGTGGCGGATAAGCTGTTCAATGCGGCGAACGCCGGCCTGCACGTCGGGGTCGCGCACCTGGTCAAGCGTCAGCGTCCGCCCGGTAAAACCGTTTTTGCGTGCCGCCGCGTAATATTCGGCGATCAGGGTCGAAAGCGCCGTCGAGCTGATGTACGGGTCGGTATGGCCGTAATAAACGGTGCGGCGGCAGTTCGGCACGTCATAATCGCACCAGCCGTTGGGGCTTTCCAGCACGTTCAGCAGTTCCTCCCAGCCGATGTCGTCATAACCGACTTTATCGCGGATGGCCTGCAAGCGGCTTTCCCAGATCGCCATCACAACCGGGGCCAGCGCCGTCGCCTGGGCATCACCCAGGTCAAAAAGTTCGCGTCCGGCCAGTTCGTTCGCCAGCGCCAGCCAGTGGCTCACCGACGGCGCAAAAATCGTCGGACGGGCGACGTTCTGGTTGTTGGGCGCGATAATGGCATTAACGATGCCCTGCATGACCGTGCCGGACGAGCCACCTTTGCCGCCGGTCAGGTCGTTGACGATAATCGGGCGCTCGTCGCGCGCCACCGGCTGGCCGGTGAGCGGGTTACGTCCCTGGCTGTAAGCGCGGTTAAATTCTTCGATGGTTTGCGGCATGTACAGCGCCGACTCCGGCGCATAAATGATGCTGATTTCGATGGCGTTGCTGACCTGACTGCCAGGACTGCCCGCGCCGTCGCAGGCTGCCAGCAGCGCCATCACAGTTAATAAAACGCTCACCAGGATTAACTTCCGAAACATATGTGCTTCCTTCATTATGTGTTGGACCTGCCTTGCCCAGTTTTGACGACTTTATGTCAATGAAACCTGTCAGGCTGTAGGGGGCGCGCACATCGGGACACCCCCTGCTGTTTTAAACCAAATCGGTTCCCGAAGCCCGCTGCTTTTGCGGTCAGCCGTCAGTCCCCCGGCACGACGTAACGCGGCAGCGCCAGCACGTTCACCGGCACGCCCAGGCGGGTGACGGAAATGATATTGGCGGTGGCGGAAATCCAGCCTTCGCGCGTGCTGCCGGTGTCGGGGTCGGTAAAGCGAATACGAATCCACTCGCCGTTTAGGCTGCGCCCCAGCACCTCAACTTCGGTATCTCTGGGAAGCTGCCGCAAAATGCCGGACTCAGTTGACGGGCCGGTGCGGATGTTGGCGTTTTCGGTCGTGATGAGTCCCAGATACAAGCGATCCAGCGGCAGCCCGACGCCGTAATCCTCGAACGTCACCACCGAAATCGGCGGGTTGCCGATGGGCGACCCCATCGCCACGAAGGTATACACCATGCCGCTTACAAGCTGCACGTTTTCTAACGTGGCCAGCGTATTGGTCGTGCCGGCGGGGATAAATTGCAGTTCGGCATACACGCCGGCAGGCACTTCGGACTCGTTGGCTTCGGCAGCAAAAACCACGTCCTCCACCAACTGCTGCGGCGGAAGGGGGGTGGCATTGGCCGGCGGCGCAGGGGTGGGGCTGGGCGTCACACGCGGGGGGGCCGGCGGCGGGGGTACGTTTTGCGCCAGCAGCCGCAGGGGTTGAATATCGTTGACGGCGTTAACCAGGCGCACGCGGGCATAACCGCGCCGTGTCTGGGCGATGTTATCCGGCAGCAGCACCATAAACAGGCTGCCGTTGGTGGTGCTGACGATGCTGGTGACGCCCGTCTGCCCCGGTTGAGTCACCGGCAGGGCGGCGCTGGTGTTTTCTCGTCCGGCATTAACCAGCATTAACGTCCAGTTGGCCTGCTGGCGGTTCTCCGGCGTGATCTCGAACTGCCATTCGGCCAGCGGGGGTGTTTCGGGGCCGCCGTCGCCGGATTGTCGCAGCGTGATGACGTGGCTGTAATCCTGCAAGCCCAGGTACTCGGTGGCGCGGCTGTAATTCACGCGCTCGGCCACCAACCGGCCGTCCACGTAAACATCCAGCACGGCGGTATTGTGCGCGGCATGAAGCACGCGCAGGCGAATGCCGTCCGGCGGCGTTTCGATGGGTGCGCTGACGACAAAAGCGCGCGGCGTGGGGGAAACCGGGCCGATCTGCGGCTGTCCGCCGCCGCTGACGGCAGGGCGCGCGTCCGGCACGATGATGATGGTATAGAGCGTATTGGCATAAAAGCTGTAATCGCCCAGGCGGGACAGCACCGCCAAATTCGGGCTTTCGGCGTCTACTACCGCCAGGGAATAAACGCCCGCGTTCACGTCAATCGTGCCGTAGGGTTTTTCCAGCGCGACTTCATGCAGCAGCGATTCCCGCGATGGGTAGGCCACGCTCAACCGTCCGGGCGTGCCGACCGCCAGATGAACGGCGGTCATGCGCGTTTTGCCAAGCTGCATCAGGCTGCGGTCGTCATCCAGGATGAAAATCGCGCCTGCCTGCTGGAATGTCGGCGTAAAATCCGGGGTGGCGAACTGTTTTTGATAGACCACTGCTGTCTGGCTCTGGTTCGGGGCCAGGTTCACCAGCAGGTCGGCCACCGGGACGGACAGCGGGTCGGCCTCCGGCAGGCGAACCGCCAGGATATGCCGACCGGCGGGGATAGCAAAATAGGGGGTGGCCGCTTCCGGCGCGAGGGCGTAAGCGATGCGCTCGCCGTCCAGATAAACGTCTGCCGGGCCGATGCCGACCAGGGCGTTCACGACGCGCAGGCTCGCCAGATTGATCTCCGCCACGCCCGGCTGCGCGACGACCGGAAGCAGCCCGGCCAGCAGAAGGGCGAGCAGCCCGAAGGCCATAAACCGAACCAACAACGTTTTTCGCATAAATTATCCTCGTTACGGCTGCGGTGTTGCCGTCGGCGTCAGGTTGGGCGGCGCGACATTGATGATGGCGAGCGCCTCCTGCCCGCTGCCGGGGCAGGCCCCCACGCACACGCGGACGATATGCACGCCCGATGACAGGCCGCCCGGCAGGTTGACGAGCGCCAGAATCGTGCCGTCGGTGTTGGTCACGCCGGTAAAAATTGGCTCTATCGTATTATCAAGGCGCACGCTGTACGACCGCTGCGGGAAAAAGTCCTGCCCATACAGCACGAAACTGCCGCTGACTGTGTTCGGCGGCGGCGGGTCGGCATAGATGGATGGGGGGTTAAAACTCGGCGTATTGGTCGGGCGCGGCGTGTTGGTCGGGACGGGTGTGCGCGTCGGCGTGGGCGAGCTGATGCGGGTAGCGGTGGCGGTTGCCACCGGCGCGACAGCCGTCAGGGTGGCGTCCACCGCTTCGGCTACGGCTGCCGGGTCGCCCTTGTCAGCCGCCGTCTGGGCGCGCGGCTGCACCAGTTCCATGCGCGCCGAACCGGGTTCGTCGGCGGGCAGCACGATAAAATCGTACACCCCCCCGGCGATGAGCTGCACGTTATCCATCTGGGCGATCACATTGCGTGTGCCGCTGAGGATGACACGGACTTCAAAAATTTCCGGCGTCCGCGCCACATAGGACGATACTCTGGCAAATTCGGCCTGCGCGACGTTCACCCAGGGCAGGTCGGCTTCGCCGATGCGCCGGGCTTCCGGCGTGCCGAACTGGTTAGTTTCCGTAACCAGCCGCACCGGGCGCATTTCCAGGTTAAGCGGGATGACGCCCGGCAGGCCATGAACCAGCCGCACGTTGGCGTTAATCGCCGAACGCGGCGCGTTCTGCGTAAAAACTGACACGCCCACGCTGTTGGTGGGGGTTGGCGAATCCAGGTCGTACAATAAAATCAGCTTATCGGCCTGTTGTTCTTCTTCGGTGGGCCAGGGGCCGATGGGCAGACGGGCCAGTTCAAATTCCTGCGCGTTTCTCAGCGTCAGTTCCGCGCTAGGGGACGAAATAGGCAGCACCTCGGAAACGCCGACCGGCAGCGAATTAAATTCCAGATTGTTGTTGAGGAAAACGCGGAACGACCCGGCGCCGGATGCCAGGTTGATGAAACGAGCGTGTGCCTGGCCGGGCAGCGTGCGTGTGCTGCCGCTGAACAGCAGCGATTCGGTAATTCGCTCGTCGCCGGTGGATACCAGCACCAGCAGGTAGCTCACGCGGCTTATCAGCGTTACCGGTTGCAGATTGGCGACCAGCAGGTCGCGGTTGCGGGCGTCGTACAGGTCAATCAGGTAATCCTGGCCGCTGGGCAGGTCAATCGGCCCGATGATGTCGTTGGGGTTGACGTTATAACCCAGCGCCCGCTGAAGATCGGGCATCAGGATATTCATGGTGAACAGCTGCGAGTTGGCCTGCACGATAGTTAGCCGGGAAGTGCCGGTCGGCAGCGGTTCGGCATCCTCTTCCACCACCATCAGCCGCGACCCGGTGGTGGAAGCCACCACCAGCACCGAGGTATTTCTGCCCGGTCGAATCGTCACCGCCTGGGTGAGGGCCGGCGGCCTGGTGACAACGCCGGGGATGTCGGCCCCGGAGATTTTTAAGGACACCTCCACCGTACCCGGCATAAACTGCTGGAAGGGGGTCTGCTGCCCGCTCCGCAGCGACCGGTAGACCGACTCGCCGTTAATGTAAACGTCAAAGATGCTCGCCGGCGAAGCTGTCGTGCCGATCCAGGCATGGATGACTCGTATCCAGCCCGGCGTATCCGCTTCGATCTGTTCCGGCGTATTCGTCGGCAGGGGCGCGAAGGTCGGTGTGGGCGTCACGGTGGGCGTCAGTGTGGGCGTGGGTGAAGCCGGGCGTGCGGTGCGCGGCGGCAGGGTGGGCGTCTGGGTCGGCGTGGGGCTGGGCGTCAGGGTAACGCCCCCCTGGGCCAGCACCGTTTCGGTCGCGCCGATGAACACCTGCGCCGTGCCGGTGAGCGCCTGGGCAACACCGTCGGCCAGCGCCTCGGTATCGTCTACGGCAGTGATAACGACGGTGATAGGAGGTAAAGTTGGAACCGCCGTTGCATCGCAGGCGGCGACCAGCAGGGACACGAGCAAAACGAGAAACAACAGTGAGCGCATTCGTTATCCGTGTTCAAACATCAGGAAGTTAAAACAGCCGGTATAAACACAATATCGCCGGGGATGACGCCGCGCGCGGCCAGCACCGGGTTATCGCCTACGAGTAAATCTAACGATACCGCATAAAATTTTGCTAAAGAGGCCAGCGTATCGCCCGCAACGGCGGTATGAACCGAGAACCGGCGCGGCGGGTACAACACGCGCACGCCTTCCGGCACGATGAGCGTTTCGCCGTTCCCGAACTCGACATCGGGCCGCAGGCCGTTCGCCATTTGAAGCACTTCGCGGGTTGTGTTGTACTGCTCGGCGATTTCGTCCAGTGCCTGGCCGGGTTGGATGACCACCAGGCGGTAATGCGGCAGATCGTTTTCGGCGGTGCGGGTAGCGTCAAAAAGCGCCTGTGCAATCGCCGTTTCCACCCCCAGTGTCACCCGCAGCGCGTATACTTCCCGCTGGCGTTTGGCGTCTTCGGCGGTAATGAGGTACGCCAGCGCGCCGAAGATGGCGACAATCACCAGCAGTAAAACCAGGCGGCGAATCAGACGGAGCATATATCCTCAACGAGTCTGGAGCGTATCAGGGTGTTAAACGATTGTTATGCGGCCAAATCCAGTTAATTGAACTACAATAGCACAAGAGGATAAGCCGGGCAAGCACGACCCGCAATCCGTGTGGTAAGGTAGGAATATTCTGACGCTGTTTAAGGAGGGGACACTTGCTTCTCATCGCGCGCGCGCCGGTGCGAATCAGTTTGGGGGGTGGCAGCACCGATCTTCCGGCCTATTACAATCAGTTCGGCGGCGCGGTCATCAATACTGCGATCAACCGCTACATTTATACCTTCATTGCGCGTGGGGCGACCGACGCGCTTCAGATCATTTCGTCAGATTTTCGCGTCTTTTACCGCCACGAGGCCGGCCAGACCTTCAGCACCGACGGCGAGCTGGGATTGGCGAAAGCCGTCATCCGCGAATTTGGCGATACGGACGGCGTGGACATCTTCCTGGCTTCGCAGATTCCGCCCGGTACGGGATTGGGCGGGTCGGGCGCGGTGGCGGTTTCGATGATTACCGCCCTGGCCGCCTGGCACGGGCGCCGCATGAGCAACGCCGAAATTGCGGAAATGGCCTGTGACATCAGCATCAACAGGATGGGACTGCCCAGCGGCAAACAGGACGAGTACGGCTCGGCCATCGGCGGGCTAAACCATTTTATCTTCACGCGGGACGGCACGCAGATCAACCCGCTTACCCTGCCGCCCGGCAGGCTGGACACCCTCCAGCGCCGTCTGATGCTTTTTTTCACCGGCAAGTCTCGCAATTCCGAAAAAATCCTGCAAAGCCAGTCCAGCGCCAGCCGCCAGCAGGACCCGGCCACGCTGGAGCGGATGCACCGCATCAAAGCCCTGTGCGCGCAAATCCTGGAAGTCCTCCAGTCCGGCGACCTGGACGGTTTTGCCGAACTGATGCACCAGTCCTGGCAGCAGAAGCGGGGTATCGCCAGCGACGTGACCAACAACCAGATTGATACGGCCTACGAGCTGGCCCGCCAGAACGGCGCGTTGGGCGGCAAAATCACCGGCGCGGGGGGCGGCGGTTTTTTGATGCTGTACTGCCACGAAGAACACCAGCCGGCGGTGACGCGCGCGCTTCAGGGTTTGAACCTGTATCGCATGGATTTTCGCTTCGACTTCGAGGGCGCGCAGGTTCTGCTCGACCAGCGCGTGACGGTCGGCGGCTGATGCCGGAAATCGTCCTGAGCGGGCAGAAGGTTGCCTACAGCGTGCGGGAAAGCCGGCGGGGGCGGTCGCTGCGATTGAAGATCAGCGCCGGCGGTGGGCTGGAGGTGGTCATCCCGGCGGGCGCGCAAGTGGGCGAAAAAGATGTAGAGGCGATTCTGCTTAGCCGCGCGGGGTGGATTCTCAAACATTACCGCCTGGTTCAAACGGCGGCAGCCGCGCCGGAACGCCGTTACATTTCCGGCGAGACGCTGTTATTCCAGGGGCGGGCGCTGACATTGGACGTGGGTTTGAAAGCCAACGGCAGCCGCGCCAGCGTACTGCTGGATGGGGATATACTGCGCGTCCGCCTGCCCGCCGCAGCCGGACACCCGGATACAGAGGCTGCCCGCGCCGCCCTGGAAAGCTGGTATCGCGCCCAGGCGAAAGCCTACATCCCCCGGCGCGCCGCCGAACTGGGGACACAGTTGGGCTTCCAGTTCGGGCGCGTGTCCATCAAAGGGCAGGCCACGCGCTGGGGAAGCTGCTCCAGTCAGAATAATCTAAACTTCAACTGGCGGCTGATGATGGCCCCCCCGGCGGCGGTGGATTATGTCATCATCCACGAACTGTGCCATTTAAAGGAAATGAACCACTCGCGGCGCTTTTGGGCGCTGGTGGGGCGCTTCTGCCCGGATTACAAAATCTGGATAAAGTGGTTTAAGACCAACGGCGAGCGCCTGCGGCTGTGAAGCGCGGCGTTTTGGGCTGCAAACAGCAATCGCGCCGGTGTTCACCAGCGCGATTCTTGGTACTGCTTCGGGTTTTCCCAAATCTCCTACCGGAGACTGTTCCCCTGGCTTATGCAGGGCACCCTTTGCTTTCGATATAAGGTTGTGCTTCAGTTTGCATCAAATGCGACCCTTTCTCCAACCTTACATCTTATACTTTCATGGTAGCGTCTTGCGAGGTTCTTGTCAATCACCTAAAGATTAAAGAATTGCGGCAAATGCCGCCGCCTTTCGGCGCGGACGAATAAACGGCAGCCGCCAACACTGAAGCGTATGGGGTTGTGCCGAGGGCTGCTAGAGTATTTTGCTGAGAAACAACTTCAACCGCTCATGGTGGGGGTTGGTGAAGAGATCGAGCGGCGTGGTTTCTTCCAGCTTTTCGCCTTTGTCCAGGAACACAACCCGGTCGGCGGCGGCCCGCGCGAAACCCATCTCGTGGGTGACAACCACCATCGTCATGCCTTCTTTGGCAAGGTTGAGCATAACATCCAGCACTTCTTTAATCATTTCGGGATCAAGCGCCGAAGTCGGCTCGTCGAACAGCATGATTTTGGGGTTCATCGCCAGCGCGCGGGCGATTGCCACGCGCTGCTGCTGCCCGCCGGACAGTTTGGCCGGGTAGACGTGCGCCTTTTCCGGGATTCCCACTTTTTCAAGCTGTTCCCTGGCGATGCGTTCGCATTCGGCATAGGGGCGTTTTCTCACCACGCGCTGCGCCAGTATCACATTTTCGATGGCGGTCAGGTTCGGGAACAGGTTAAACTGTTGAAAAACCATGCCCACTTCTGCCCGAACCTTGTTAATGTCGGTCGCTTTGTGGGAGAGGTGAATGCCATCTACCCAGATGTCGCCGCGTTCAAAGGATTCCAGCCGGTTGATGCAGCGCAGCAGCGTACTTTTGCCGCTGCCGCTCGGCCCGATGATGACGACCACTTCGCCCGCGCAGATGTCCAGACTGACATTTTGCAGCGCATGGACGCGACCGAAGGATTTCGACACGTTTCGTATACGAATGATGGGGTCACGCTCAACCATAGCTTAATTTTCCTTACGATCCGCTTGCAGGCGCGCTTCCAGGTAATACGCGCCCATAGACAGGATGATGGTGAGGTTGGCATAGATGAAGGATAAAATCAGCAGCCCTTCGGGGTAACGAAAGCGGTTGCTGGAATACTGGCGCGTCAGATACGAAATCTCGCTGACGGCGACGACCGACGCCAGGGATGTATCCTTGAGCAAAAACACAAAGTTATTTGCCAGCGCCGGCAGCACGTTACGAACCGCCTGTGGCAAGATGACGTAACGCATGGCCTGAAAATAGGTCATGCCCAGCGACCGCGAGGCCTCCATCTGCCCGCGCCCGATGCTTTCGATGCCGGCGCGAAAGACCTCCGACATAAAAGCGCCGTAAGTTAACGCAAAAGCGAACATGATACGCCAGATGGGGTCAATGTCGCGGGTTCGCAGCGTGGTGGTGGCGACGCGCTCGTCCGGTATACCCACAAGCCGCTGAATCAAATCGTCGAGGAACGGTATCCTGGCAGCGCCCGCCTGTGCAGCGGTATCGCCGCCGCCGGAAACCCAATCCACGAAACCGGGCGTCACGACAAAAGCGAAAATCAGGATAATGACCAACAGGGGCAGGCCGCGAAACAGCTCCACATAGAGTGTGGAGGCGTTATAAATAATGATGTTCCGGGAAATGCGACCGAAGGCAGTGACGAGTCCGATCAGGACTGCCAGCAAAAAAGCGACGATGGTGATCTGAATCGTGACCGTGATGCCGGGCTGAATGTAATTCCAGGTTTCGCGCAGGATAGAATCGCTGCCGATGGCGTGGATAACCAGAATGTCAAAGATGATGAAGGCGATAAACCAGCTCTGGCGCTGAACGATGGCGCGCGCCAGAGGGCGAACATCCAGCCAGCGGCGCGTTTCGCCGCCGGCCCGCGCAAGCGAGGGAGAAGCCATGAGAACAACCCTCCGATGGCTAAATAAACGGGGTGAGTTTCGTGAATCACTCACCCCGCAGGCACTTCAACTTCAGCAGCGAGATTACTGTGTCTCAAACCATTTGGCGTAAATTTCATCCCAGCGACCGCTCGCCATCAGCGCCGACATGGCCGCGTTGATCGGGTGAATCAGGTCGCTGCCGGGCGGGAAGGCAAAAGCCAGGCCCTGGATGCCGGAAAGCGACTCGCCGAGGGTTTTCATTTCGCCGCGTTCGGCAATGTAACCTTCTGCCGCCGGGCGGTCTACAACAACTGCGTCCACATCCCGGTTAAGCAGGGCTTCAATCGCCGCGCCGAAAACATCATAACTTTGCACCCGGTCGGCATCAAACAACTCGCGGGCAGTGATTTCGTTGGTGGTGCCGATCTGGGTCGCCACCAGGTAATCGGGCAGCGCCTTCAGTTCCTCGACCGTGCTAAAACGGTCTTCATCGGCCCGCACCAGCAGCGTTTCGTCGTAAGCCTGGTAGAGTATCGAGAAGTCAACGGTTTCGTCGCGTTCGCGGGTGTAGGTGATGCCATCGGCGGCCACGTCAAATTCACCCCTGGCGACGGCGATTAACATGCCATCCCAGGTCGTCTGCACGTAAACCGGCTGGCAGTTCAGCAGCAGGCAAATGTCATTAAAGGTGTCGTAGTCCCAACCGACAGCTTCCCCCTGATCGTTGATGAAATTATACGGCGGGTAAGCATTTTCGACGGCGACAGTGATTTCCCGCCCACCCAGATCGGGCCAGACCACTTTTTCGCTGGCGGCATCCTGCGCCAGCACGCCGATCACCGGCAGCAGCAGCACCAGAACCAACAGAAATCCGAACCGAGAACGTGCCAGATTTATCATCTCACTCTCCTCGTACCAAAAGGCGGAAATATTAAGCGCGATGCCAAAGTGTAACAAGCCAACAAAGCGTTGACAAGCAATTGCGCGGCTGAATTTGCTACCATGCCATGATAAAACGCGATTACAGCCGCCAGTCCGGGCGGTAGGTTCAGGCTTGCAGGCGCGGCAGCAGCACGCGGAAGGCGCTGCCCTGGCCGGGGGCGCTTTCGACCTCGATAAAACCGCCGTGTTTTTCGATTACAATGCGCGCGATGGTCAGCCCCAGCCCCAGATTGACGCCGGCTTCCGTGCCGCTGCCCCGGTAAAAATGGTCGAAAATATGCGGCAGTTCGTCGGGGCTGATGCCGGCGCCGGTATCGCGGATCTCGATCAGGCTGTATTCCCGGCGAACGCCGGTCGCCAGGGTGATCGAGCCGCCGGGCGGCGTGTATCTCACGGCGTTGTCGGCGATCTGCCGGAGCGCCAGATACAGCTTGCCTTCATCGGCATACACCAGACCGGTGCGTTCTTCCTGGCGCAGGTGGACGGATACCCCTTTTGGCTCGGCCAGTTCCCGCAGCGTAATCGCCATTGTGCGGGCCATGTCGTCCAGCAGCACCGGCCTCAGGGTCGCGTCATCCCGGCTTTCCAGTTCGATAATTGTAAACAGCACCTCGGTCAACCTGGTCAGGTATTCGGCCTGGCGGCTGAGGATGGCGATCTGTTCCTGGTGGTGCTTCGGGTCGTCAATCCGCGCCAGCAGGTGAATCGAAGTGTTTAACACCGACAGCGGCGTGCGGAAGTCGAACGACGCATTCCGCAGCAGGCCCGCCAGCAGATGCGCTCGCTGCCGTTCGACGGCCAGTTGAAGCGCCTGCTGCGGGCTGTTCTGTAAAGCCGGGACGGTTTCGATCAACGATTGGTTGAGCAGCCGCTCCTGCTCAAACTGATGTTCCACGCGCCGGAGCTGCTGGCGCAGGGCGTCCTCGCGGCCTGCCAGCGCCACAAGCAGGGACGAAACCAGCGCCGGCTCGCTGCCGGTGATCGGTCGGGACTGGCGCAGCCATTCGTCATCAGCATCAGGCGTTTCCTGCACAAAACGCGGTTGTATTAATTCCAGCGCCAGCCGGACAACCGGGGGATCAAAACTGAAGATGGTATCGAAGGTGAAGGTGGTTTGCCGGTCGGCATAAACCAGGCGCTGCTGGCCGCAGACTAAAAATGAAAACTGGGCGGAAATACCCAGCAAAAACACTTCGCGCCGCAGGGGGTCGTCCGCCGCCAGGGACACGTACCGGATGGGCGGCTGTCTGGCCGCCGGCGGCAGATCGTGTGCGAAGACGGATACGCGCCGGGCGACTTCGGCCAGCGCGCGGCAGCGGCTGAATTCCTCCTCCCAGTCGAGCATGTGCTGAAAACCGGCAAACAGCAGCGCCGGTATACGCCGCTGAAGGATGGTTTCCTGGAACGTATGCACGAACTGGGCGAGCGTGGGCAGCGAGAAGGTGGAGACCGGCAGGTTGTCGCCATACTGCTGACGAAGCGCGCCGAACAACGAGAGCCGATCTGCCGCCTTGTCCCCGCGCGCTGCATTAGTCATGCTGAAGGCTGTCCCGGCGAATGCCGCTTGTTCAACCAGTGTATTTTATTTTATAGCAATATACCGGCGGCGGGAACTACCCAAATTCACAAATATGCCGTTAGACACGGCCTGCGTGTTGCATTTATCACATTTCTTCATATTCTTAAGGGATTACCCGGTTATTAAGCATGTCGTTGACTGCCTTCACCAGCCGCCGCAGTTCGGCTTCCAGGTCGTCGCTGATGCCGTCCAGGATGGCGGCCTCGCGGAACAGATCGCGGGCTTCGCGCAGTTCGGCCTGGCCGCGCCGCAGCCGCGTGATGCCTGCGCGCATCTGCGTGCGGGCGTCCCGGCTGGCCGGGCTGGTGTAGTGGTGGGGAAAATCCCAGCCGTGCCGGGAGGCAACTTCCTGAAGCCCGGCGATGAAGTCGCCGGTATTTTCGATCTGCATGGCGGCCCCGCTTTGCAGCAGCTCCTGGAGCGCCCCGCTGAGGGTTGGCTCGACACCAAAATCCAGCCGGGTGATGTCTCGATAGCGCGACTCGGCCTCGTTGACGTTGCCGGGCTGCGGGCGCAGCGTGGTTTTGAGCGGCGACAGGCCGGTGAACACCGGGTACAGGATGCCCACGCACAGGTTATGAATGTCCATCCGGTAAAACTGGCTGCCGTTGGAGTCGTGGCCGTTGAGCTGCCGCGAGCTGTTGAAGTCAATAATCCGTAACTGGCTGCCGTCCCAGTAGACGTGTTCCAGTTTATGATCGAGATAAACGATCTGTTTGGCGTGCGCCAGGCGCAGAATTTCCGCGAACTGGAGCGCCAGCGCCAGCCCTTCTTCGCTCGGCAGCCGCCAGCGCGACCCGGCCTGATTTGGCTTCATGGCGTACAGCAGGTTCAGGCTGCGGGACAGATTTTGCAGCGACAGATAAGGCCGCCAGCCGCGCTCGGCGTACTCCGGCATGGCCTGGATGAAACCCAGTACGTCTTTTTGAAAGCTGGCGATCTGCCCATCGGCAGGAAATTCCTGGGTGTTGGAAATATACCCGCAGTCCAGCAGGCCGACCACATACGGGCTGTCGGCCAGTTTCATCAGCAGGTCGGCCTCATTGGCAAACGCGCGGTATTCCCAGCGCATCGCGCCGTCCGGCGACAGGTGTTCCGCCCGCATCACTTTAAAAGCCACGTCAATCCCGGTGCGGCGGTCGAGCGCGTCCAGCACGCGCGCGTAATGCCCCAGGGCAAACGTGTCGTTAAAGTTGTCCATCCGGTAAAAATCGGCAAAATCTGGCATACATCCTATCTCAATGGTACATATCCCAAATTATCCCTGAAATTTGGGATAAGCCGGACTCTACCACGTTCCAGGCCAATCGAACAGGGGATTTTGTACCGGCGCTGGAAAACGTTTCAATATTAAAATACAGCTTGCCTTGAGTGTTGTCCTGCATAGAATTGCAATATAATGGGGAAAACTCGTCTTGTAGGAGTCGGGCATGAGTCACCCGGAACACGCCATTCGCCTGCGGAGCAGCGCGCGCACCAGCACCGGCCAGGTGCGTGAAAATAATGAAGATAATATTCACCTGTGGGCGCGTGGACCTTACGTTCTGGCGGTGGTGGCCGATGGTATGGGCGGGGCAGCCGCCGGCGAGGAAGCCAGCCGGCTGGCGGTTGAAGCCATCAAATCCGGGTTGATTTTGCGCGATGGCCGGGGCGCCGAGGCGCTGGAGGGGCTGGGCGACGACCAGTTGAAACAGGAACTGCGCGAAGCCATCCAGGAAGCAAACCTGCGGATTGTTGAAAAAGCGGCCTCCTCGCCGGAATTTCGCGGCATGGGAACCACCATCACCATCGCCTTCGTGCGCGGCAAATCCGCGCTTTTCGCCCATGTAGGCGACAGCCGGGCGTATCTGATCGAAGGCAGCGACGGGCATATCACCCAGATCACTTCCGATCACAGTTTTGTCGAGGCGCTGCTGTCCGCCGGGCATATCACCCGCGAACAGGCCGAGGAACACCCCATGCGAAACGTGCTGTACCGCGCGCTGGGCCAGGCCGAAGAAATAGATGTGGATTTGTACCAGGCGGTGCTGCACATCGGTGACCGGCTGGTATTGTGTTCGGACGGTTTGACCCGTCACGTCAAACCGGAAGAAATCGCCCGCATGACCCTGGAAAACAGCAATCCCGATACTATAAGCCAGAAGTTGATTGACCTGGCAAATGAACGCGGCGGCGAGGATAACGTCAGCGTCATCGTTATTTCGGTGGAACGCACCATGCCCGCCGAGGCCGCGCCGAAAGAACAGGCCGCCATGATCGGGGATGACGAGGATGAAACCCTGGTTTTAAAAAGCCGCGTCGGAGCGCGTTATGCTGCTTTTCCCCCGCCCGAAATGCCCGCCGCTCGCCCCGATATGCCGCCGCAGCTTGAGCAAAAAATGGCCGCCGAGCGGTTGAGCGACGAGGAAGATGAAGAAACGGAGGATGACCAAGCGCCTGCCGATGCGCCGGTCAGGCTCGACACGCTCGATCAGGCCATTGCCAACCGTCCGCATTTTTTTAAGTCGCCGGCGCGTCCTCAGGAAAAACAGGGCGAAGGCCGCGATACACTGCTGCCCGACCAATGAACGCTCACCTGCTTCCGCCGGTAGACCCGCGCCGTTTGCCCGACGGCCAGGCTGTCTGGGTGGAGGCGCTGCGCGCCCGGTACGCGGCTTTGCTGCGGTCGCTGTCCGGCGCGGAGCGCGCGCTGTATATCCAGGTCTGGCGGCAGTTGGCCCGGCATAAATCGCCGGTGGTGGCACGCTCGTTTTTGAGCGTCGGCCAGAATACTGCGCAGCAGATTTTTTCCGAGCTGAACAGCCGCAGCCTGCTGTGGTTCGATAACGATCTGCACGCCGTTTTGCAGTGTCCGCCGTTTTCGGCCCTGCACACCCCGCACGAGGTCAAGGCTTTTGGCTGGGAACGGGCTTTTGTCACCAGTTTTGCCGATATTCCGTTAACGCTGCTGATTTACGGCCCGAACGTCTGGCTGGAGGCCGCGAGCTGCTGCCCGCGCAGCGGCGAAAAACTGGCTTTTCGGATACAGATGGATGAGGCTTATCGCCTGCGCTGGGAAGCGCCGTCGAACGAGTGGCGCGTCTGGATTCCCCTGCCGGGGGGCGAATCGCCGGACATCTACCAGGCATTTCACCGGCTGCGCCCCCGGCTGAACGCTTTTTACACCCCTAAAGACCTGGATACGCACCAGCAGTACCAGGGTGGGCAGGCCGGCGTGGTTTACAACTTGGAGCAGGCGCTTTACCTGGGCCAATGCCTGCTGCAAGCCGGTTCGAGCGCCTTCGTATAAGTAAGTAGGGGCGAAGCGCGCCTCGCCCGCTGTGGACAGGGCAAAACCCAGTCCCTACTTTCATAGGCGGCTGCCCTGCTGCAAGTCTCCGCAGTAACCCACAGATTATCCAGATCGTGTATAATTGGTGAGACGTAATTGTGCCGTTTACCGATGGTAAGGATTAGCTTTTATGTCTGACCAGCCACCGAAACATGACTCTGTACCGGAACAACCGGAATTTACCGGCGGCTGGCGCGCGCCACAGACGCCCGGTGTCTGGCGTCCCGTCCAGCGCAGCGAAGAACCCAAAGCGGTTTGGCATCAGCCGGCCCTGCCGACAGATTTGCAGGCTGCCCCCGCCGCCGAAGGTAACTGGCATTTGCCACGACCTGAGGACACGGTTTTCACCCCGGAAGATGTGATTCCTGTGCGCGAACCCTCGCCGGAAGCAGCTGCGCCGGTGATCGAAGGACGCCCGGATGAACTGGCGCTGATCGAGGCTGCACGCGCGGCGAGCGGCGCGCCGGAAACCGAGGTCAAAGCTGCGCCGGAAGCCGAAGACCTGGCCGAGCCGGGAATTGACCTGGATTTGTCCGACTCGCAGAGTTTGCTGGAACTTGAAGAAGCCTCGCGCGGATTAAAAACGCCGGCTGACGGCGATCTGGATGAGGATGACGACGCCTTCAGCATGAGCGAGCTGGTGGCGTTGGCGAGCCTGGTCGAGCAGCCGCCTAAAGCCAGCATTCTGCCCGGCCAGGTGTCCGCCCCGGCGGAGGCCGAAGAAGCATCTGGCGAAGCAGCCGTACTGGACCCCTCGGAATATGCTCGCCGGCAGGTCGAACGGCTGGAGCAGACCGGCCAGCAGCCCGCCGCCGAAAGCGCGCCCCTGGCTGCCGACGACCCGGCCTCCTATGCCCGCCAGCGGCTGCAAGACTTGGGCATCACCGGCGGGGCCCCCGCAGCCGGCGTGCCTGCTTCGCCGCCCTCCCCGGAGCAGCAGACCCTCGCGCAGCGATTCCAGGATACGCAGCAGAAAGTGCGCGGCCTGCGCCAGCAGTTCCGCCAGGGGCAGATCACCCGCGAGCAGCTTCAGGCCGAACTGCGCCGCCTGATGATCCTCGATGATAACCGTATCTGGTGGATGATGGGTGTGGAAACCGACACCTGGTATCGGTTTGAAAACGGCGATTGGGTTGTCGCCGAACCGCCCATCTCGCTGGCAAGCGGGCCGGAAGGCCGTTTTGGGGCCGCCGAATTTACCCCAGAGGGGCCGTTGGAAGGTTCGCTGCCGCGTTTAGCCACCGAGCCGGGGCCGGCTTTCGACGCCACGCAGCCGAGCGACGCCTTCCGCACGCCCACCCCGCTTGGCGGCTTTGATGTGGACGAAAGCCCTCTGCCGCGCGCGGGTGTTCCCATCACCGACCCCGATCAAACTATGGTCGGCACGGCGGGCGCTTATTTGGGCCAGGAACTTCCTGCCGACCAGACCACCCGCCCCGGAGCCGGTTTTTATCAGGAAACCCGCGCCGGGGAATACACCGGCATCCCGGCTCCTGGCCCGGAAGAAGAACTGCCGGATTATGATCTGGAACAGGCCGCCCCCACCTATGACGAAATCGCCCAGCGCGCGCGCCGGCGCACCGCCACTACCGCGCTCACCCTGGCGGCGGTCGGCGTGGGCGGGCTGCTGCTGCTGTTCGCCTGCGGCGTCGGTTTCATCCTGGTTCAGTATTCCAATATCGCCAACCAGTGGCAGAGCCAGATCGCCGCGCTGGCCGATTACCAGCCGGAGTTCCAGACCGTCCGCATCCTGGACATGAACGGCGACAGCATCGCCGAATTGACCAGCGAGCGGGGCGGCGCGCGCACCGACGTAATGCTGGACAGGATTTCGCCTTTCATCATCCATGCTGTTGTCTCGTTGGAAAACGAACGCTTTTTTGAAGACCCCGGCTGGGACTGGGTGGCGATCTTCCGCGCCTTCCTGCAAAATCTGGGCGCGGGGCAGGTTGAATCCGGGGCCAGCACCATCACGCAGCAGATCGCCCGCCAGCTGGTGCTGAAGGACTCGACCGTTTCGCCGGAGCGCAAGCTGCAAGAAATCATCATCGCCTCGCAGATCGCCCAGCAGTACACCAAAAATGAGATTCTGGAACTGTACCTGAATGAGATTTATTTCGGCAATCAGTCCTACGGCGTGGAGGCCGCCGCCCGCTTTTATTTCGACAAGAGCGCCAATGACCTCAACCTGCCAGAAGCGGCGCTGCTGGCGGGCATGATCGCCGCCCCTGCCACCTACGACCCGGTGCGGCGCGGCGGCGAAGACCTGGCGACCTACAGCGTCCGGCGCGATGCCACGCTTGACCGCATGAAAGCCGTCATCAACCGGATGGCCGAGGTGGGCTGTTTGCAGTTCCAGCACGCGCCGTACCTCAGCCAGCCGTTCTGCGTTGACCAGGGCGTAGTGCGGCAGGCCGCCGCGCAGCAGGCCGCCGTCGAAGCGCGCAACTATCGCCCGCGCGACGTGACCTACAAATACCCGCACTTCGTCAAGTTCGTCCAGCAGATCGTCGAACGTGACTACGGCGCGGGCGAGATGTACCGGCGCGGTTTTGTCATCCGCACCACGCTCAACCCGCGCATTCAGGACGTGGCGCAGACCGCCCTCACCAACCAGATTCGCCAGCTTTCCACCACCGGCATCAATACCGGCTCGATCATGGTTACCGACCCACGCACCGGCGCGATCCGCGCCATGGTCGGCAGCCCGGACTTTAACAATGAGGAGATTGACGGGCAGGTGAACGGCGCGCTCACCTTCCAGCAGCCCGGTTCGGCCATCAAGCCGGTCGTGTATACTGCCGCGCTGGAAGGCGTGCCAGACCCCAATACCGGCCAGGTTCGTTACCTGACGCCGGCTTCCATCCTGTGGGATGTGCCGACCACCTTCAGCACCATCCCGCCCTACAGCCCGGTCAACTTCGACGGGCGTTTCCGGGGGCCGATTTCCGTCCGCTCCGCCCTGCAAAACAGCATCAACGTGGCGGCGGTGAAAGCCTTCGACTTCATCGGCGCGGCCAAGTTCCAGGATGTGGCGTCGCGTATGGGGCTGACGTTCCCCGAAGGCGCACAGTTCGGGCTGGCGACGGCGCTGGGCGCGGTGGACGTGCGGCTGTACGATATGATGGTGGCCTACGGCACGCTGGCGAACAACGGCGCGCGCGTGCCGCTGTATATCATCGAAAGCATTACCGACGCCGACGGCAGGCCGGTCACGATAACCGAGCGCCCGGCCCCTACCCAGGCGATTCAGCCGTCGGTCGCCTTTTTGATGCAGAACATCCTCAGCGACGACAATGCCCGCGCCGAACAGTTCGGTACGGGCGGCTGGATGACCATCGAAGGGCTGCCGCGCAGCAACTATGTGGCTGCCAAAACCGGCACGACCAACCAGAACCGCGACCTGTGGACGATGGGTTTTACCACCAACGCGGTCGTCGGCGTCTGGCTGGGGCGCCCGGACAACGCGCCGACCTTCGTCCAGGGCGGCGGTTACAACGCCGTCGCGCCGATCTGGAATCAGGTCATGCTGGCGACGCTGCGAACCATGCCCGCGCCGGCGGCCTTCAACGTGCCGTCGCCCGGAAGCGTGGTCGAAATCCAGATTTGCGCCCTGACCGGCACGCTGCCGCCGGAGAACTGCCCGGCGCTGCGGCGAGAACTGTTCCTGGCCGGCCAGCAGCCGCCGGCTGCCGATCAGGCGTTTGTGCGCCGGGTGGCGATTGACACCTGGACGGGCTACCAGGCCAACAATTACTGCCCGGATAACCAGATCGAAGGCACGTATGTGAATATCTCGGACGCGGCGGCGGTTGCCTGGTTGAACTCGGCTGCCGGAGCGTCGGTAGCGCGGCAGCTTGGCCTCACCGGCGACAGGCTGGAGAGCGTTCCACCGGTCGCCTGCGACCTGAATACCGAAGTCCCCATCGCCCGCATCACTTCTCCGGCGGAGGGCCAGCAGGTTTCCGGCGTGGTACAGGTAACGGGCGCGGCTTCTGCCACCGCCTTCAACCGCTACCAGTTGGAGGTGGCGCGCGCAGGTACAACGAACTTCCAGATCGTTTTTGGCCCGTCCACTACGCCGCAGACCTCCGGCATCCTCGGCACGTGGGATACCACCGCGCTGGCGGCGGCCGGCGGCGGCCAGTATACGCTGCGGCTGGCGATGTTCTCCAGCAGCGGCGGATACCTGTACCGCACGGTGAACGTGGTCATCCCCAACCTTCAGCCGACCGCTGTGCCGACTCAGCCGCCGGTCCCGACTCAGGCCGTGGCCCCGACCTCGCTGTTCGAGGAAGCCACGCCGCTGCCGTTTGATGAGTTCAGCCCATAACAGGTTGGCGGGCTTTTCAGCGTAAGCGGCGGGCGGCTCAGATGGTTGAGCCGCCCGTTTTTCTTAAAAATCTATGAAAAAGTCTTCAGGTTTTGTGGTTAAAAAACTTTCAACGCTGGTAGCAGTTGCCCATACATAACAACTTCTTTATAATGCCAAATATCGGCAGTGCAGAATCAGGTGAAAACATATGATTCGGAATTATCGTATGCAGTGGGGAAAGGTAATCCTGCCCAGGATTACCTTTATTTTACTTTTTATCATGATGAGTTTTGGGGTTTATATTCAACCGGCGCGCGCAGCCTGTACCATTACCGGCGTAGTTTACCGGGATTATAACGACAACGGCCAGCAGGAGGCCCTGGAACCGGGCGAAGGCGGCGTGGAGGTGCGGGCTTATGACGCTGCCGGCAGCCTGGTGGATACGGCCACGACGGCTGATGATGGGACGTACACCCTGACGCTGCCTACCGACGGCGAGGTGCGAATCGAGTTCACCTGGCCGATGACGTTCCTCTACTCCGCTCGCTTCGGCGCGAACTCCGGCACGACCATCCGGTTTGTCGAATGTAACGGTGCAGTCCCCGGCGTCAGCCTGGGACTCAGCCAGCCGTCTCAGTTCTGCCACACCAATGCGCCTGACCTGGGGACGAGCTGCTACGTGTTTGAAGACCAACTGCGCGGGCCGTTTGCGGACAGCCCGGCTTTTGTCACCTTCCCCTACACGGCCACCGGCGACCAGGCGCACCCGGTTCTGGCGCTGGCCTCGCAGATCGGCACGACCTGGGGGCTGGGTTATCATCGCGCTTCGGACAGCTTTTTTGTGGCTTCCTACCTCAAGCGGCACACCGGCTTCGGGCCGAACGCCAGCGGCACGGCCACCACCACCGGCGGCATCTACCGGATGCGGCCTTCGACCGGGCAGGTCAGCCTGTTCCTGGACTTAAATACGCTGCCCGCCGCCTTTAACACCGGCGCCGACCCGCACCCGGCCAGCACCACCGACTGCCCGCCGAACTTCTTTGACAACTGCTGGCAGTATGATACCGATACGTATAATCTGGTCAGCAAAATGTCGCTTGGCGACCTGGACATTTCCGAGGATGATCGCTCGATTTACGTCGTCAACCTGAATACCCGCGAGCTGCTGGACATCCCTATTGGCTACGATGCCACCGTGCCGCCCGCCAGCCGCATCCGGCGCTACAGCCTGACCGGTCTGCCCGGCCAGACCTGTTCCAGCAGCGCCGATGTGCGCCCCTTCGGCCTGGGCGTCCACGATGGCCGCGTGTACGTCGGTTCGGTCTGTTCGGCGGAAACCTCGCAAAACCCCAACGACCTGCGCGCGTTCGTGCATTCGTTCGACCCGCTGGCCGGCGGGGGTTTCCGGCTGGAATTAACTTTCCCGCTGGCGTACCCGCGCGGCTGCGCCGACCAGAGCGACGTGAACTGCCCGCTGAACCCCTTCACCGGGCGCGACCGTTCGGCGCAGTGGCGGCCCTGGAACCCTAACTGGCCGAACCCGGACAACGAAGCCAACGTCTATGCCGAACCCCTGTTGAGCGACATCGTGTTCGATAATCAGAACATGGTGATCGGCATTCGTGACCGGTTTGGCGACCGCGCCGGCCGCCAGCAGCCCGGCCCGTTTGACCTGACCAGCGGCCAGTTATCCAACGGCATCACCGCCGGCGACGTGCTGCGTGCCTGCCGCGATGCTTCCGGGGCCTGGGCGCTGGAGGCTAACGGCTCGTGCGGCGGCATCACTACCGGCGGGGCGGGTAACGGCGAAGGCCCCGGCGGCGGCGAGTATTACTTCCACGACCGTAATAACCCGAATATCCCGGCGGACGGCCCGGCGCGGCACGACGAAATTTCTCTGGGCGGTCTGGTGGACATCCCCGGCAGCCCAGAAATGGCGATGACAGTCTTCGACCCGCTGTGCGAAAACTGCGGCTTCCCGGATGCGCTGTTCGATGGGGGCGTGGTGTGGTTGAATCACAATACCGGCACGCGCTTCCGCAGCTTCCGCATTTTTGACGGCCCCAGCGTACCGCCGCCGCCGCCCGGTTTGATCGAACAGTTCGGCAAATCGAACGGCCTGGGCGATCTGGAAGCGGTCTGCGGCCCCGCGCCGCTGGAAATCGGCAATCTGGTCTGGGAAGACCTCGACCTGAACGGCGTCCAGGACCCCGGCGAGCTTAAACTGGCGAACGTCAGCCTGCGCCTGTATATGGATACCGATGGCGACGGCACGGTAGATACACTCATCGCCCAGACCATTACCGATGCCGACGGCGAGTATTACTTCAACGAGCAGAATATTTATTTTGCCGGCCTGTTCCCGCCTGGAACACCGGGCATCAACTTCGTGGACATCAACGGCAACGGCGTGCGCGACGACTTCGAGCCGATTGGCCTGCTGCCGGACACAGCTTACGAAGTCCGCCTGGACGACCCGGCCAACTACAACGGCGGGCCGCTGACGCCGTATTACGCCACGCGCGCCAATACCCGCGTCCTCAACGACGGCAACGACGACTTCCGCGACTCGGACGGCGTGAACCCGCGCCCGCGCGAGCTGGTCAGCGAGACGAACTTCCCGGTGACGGCGCTGACTACGCGGCTGTACGGTGACAACGACCATACCTTCGACTTCGGTTTTGCGCTGCAGCCGCCGCCGTCGGTCACGCCCACGCCGCCGCCCGGCACGCCCGGCACGCCCGGCGCACCCGGCACGTTGGGCATCAGCAAAACGCCGGATGACCCGTTCGCCGAACCCGGTAAAATCGTCTCTTGGACGATCACCGTCACCAACGATACCGACACCCCGGCCACCAACGTGGTCGTTGAAGACCGCGTGCCGGACGAACTGGAGATTGTGCCGCCGCTGCCGCCCAGCGCCACCGTCAGCGGCCAGCTGGTGACGGTCACGTTCGACCTCATCCCGCCGCGTTCGTCGGCCAGCGTGACGATCACCACGCGCGTCCGTGATGACGTGCAGGTGCCGTTCATCATCGTCAACCCGGCGGGCATCATCGGCGGCCCGGCCACCGAAGCGAGTGTTATCAGCGTTCAGCGCCTGCCGGAAACGGGCGAAACGCCGCTCATTCGCTGGGTGATTCTGGGCGGCGCGCTGGTCATTGTGCTGGCCGGGGGGTGGCTGCTGCTGCGCCGCCTGGGCCGCGCTTAAGGGGTTTG
>QUBZ01000034.1 GCA_014338005.1 Chloroflexota bacterium
TCGTCATCGTCGTACAGGTAGTCATCTTCCTCGAACTCGGAAATGTCATACCCATCGTCATCGAGGAAGTCCTCATCATCTTCTTCGATGTCTTCCTCGACTAATTCCTCGTCCTCGAATTCGACATCTTCCAGCTCTTCGTCCTCGAAGTCCAGTTCTTCGTCTTCGTCCAGGTCTTCGTCTTCGTAGGGACCGCCGTTTTGACTTAAAATCAACGCATCATAAATGCTCATGCGCACCTCGCACCATGCTGGGCAGTTATCCGTTAACGCGGGCGTATTGTAGCACGTTATCGGCAATTGTGAACGGCAAAATCAGCCTTTTTTACCCACTTGTTGGGCCACCATCTGCACGAAAAACCGGTGCAGCCGGCTGTCGGCAGTTAGCTCTGGATGGAAGGCGGTTGCCAGCCAGCGGCCTTCCTGGACGGCTACGATCCGCCCGTCCTCCAGGCGCGCCAGAACCTGCGCGCTGCCGCGCACCGCCGTCACCACTGGGGCGCGGATGAAGACGGCGTGGAACGGTTCGTCGCCCAGGACGGGGATGGGCAGGTCTACTTCAAAGCTG
The DNA here is from genome assembly GCA_014338005.1 of Chloroflexota bacterium. Taxonomy (GTDB): domain Bacteria; phylum Chloroflexota; class Anaerolineae; order Aggregatilineales; family Phototrophicaceae; genus CFX2. The sequence goes on from QUBZ01000034.1 coordinate 568, forward strand.
TCTATCTGCCGCCCGAAGGCGTTGCGGCTGACGGTGATGTCCATTAATCCCAGGATCGGCTGCCGGTCGTGGCCGATGTCTTTCGCCAGGAAGATCATCCCGGCGCAGGTTCCCCAGGTCGGTTTGGCCTGGGCGAAGCGGCGCAGTGGTTCGATCAGGCCGTACTCAACCGCCAGCTTGCCGATGGTGGTGCTTTCCCCGCCGGGGATGATGAGGCCGTCCAGATCGTCCAGGTCGTCCGGCAGGCGAACCTCTCTGGTCTCGACACCCAGGGTTCGCAGCGTTTTGAGATGTTCGATAAAAGCGCCTTGCAGCGCCAGCACGCCGATTTTCATGATTCGTTTTGTTACCTGTAATCGCAAGATAATCGAAGCCATCCGCCCCCGGCTGCCAGTCTCAGGAAGAACAGCGTGTTTCTTCTTGGAACTGGCAGTCGGAAACCGATACCTGAAACTATCTTGTTCCAACCGCGCGCGGCGGTCAAGAGGGGAATAAGACCAGTTTAACGCTCGACAAACTGCTTCCGCCGGTAGATTTCATCCGGTCTGCGGCAGATGTGCAGCACCTCAGCCGGCTCCATAAAAACCGGCCCGCCGGCGGCACACGCGCCGATAAAAATATGCGCCGCTTTAACGCACATCGCCGTAACGTTCAAAACCTCGGTCGGTGTCTGCCCCAGGGCGATCAGGCCGTGATTCGCCATCAGGATGACTTTAGGCGCATCGCCCCATTTGTCCAGATAACGGCGAACCTGCTCGCGCATCACCACCGCCAGCGGCAGGCCGGGGTCTACATAAGGCAAAAAGACCGATTCCGGGCCGCATAACACAGCTTCGTCCGGGAACATACGATGATGGGCAAAATCCGCCGCGCGCGGGCTGCACATAATCCGGTTAACGGCCATCGCGTGGGTGTGGCCGATGTACGACACGCCGCACTCGCGCAGCAGCATGGCGTGGAAGCCCACTTCCACCGAAGGCTGCAAGGGCGAAGCGGGGTCAACTTTAGCCGCCTGCATGACGGCTTTTTGCGCGTCCAGGTCGCCGGGCGATTTATCCAGCATGGCGAGGATAGGGTCGAAGCGCACCTGCACGAATCCGCCGGGCGAGATGTTGTGCATCTGCTGGCCGCTGGCTTTAATCCAGAACGACTCGTCGTCGGCGCGGCAGGAGGTGTTGCCTTCGCCGATAATCACATAATCGAGGTGTGGTTGTCCCAGGGTGCGGGTGAGTTCAACCAGAGGGGTAGGGGCGTCACTCATAGTACTGCTTTCTTGCTTATGTTTATGCATCAAATTGAGACAGGGGATGGCCTTAGACCCTCCTCAGCGCATCCCTGCAATCTGAAGCGAGCCTGGGGGCGCGGCGAACCGCACCCCCGACGCCTCGTTTAGAACTAAAAATCGAAGTCCGCAATGTTGTCTTGTGTATAGACGAAGGGCGGCCCAAGCAGGATTTCGCTGCCGTTGACAACTTGCAGCGTACCCAGGCGCCCCGCCTCGACCTCGGTCGATTCGGGCGTCAGCTTGCCGTCCACCACTGCGCGCATCACGTACACGGCGGCATAACCCAGGTCAACCGGGTTCCACAGCACGACCGACTCGACGCAGCCGTTTTCAACGAACGGGCGCATCTGGTTGGGGGTGCTGAGGCCGACAATGGCGACTGCCGATTCTTCATCCGGCGCGGCCACATCGGCGGCAGCGTCATCGGGCGAACACAGGCCGGCCTGCGCTACTGCGTCAGCCGCGCCGGGGAACGCCACGCTCGACATACCGAAGACGCCGTCCATGTCCGGGCCGTATTTGTTCAGCAGCGTCTGGGTCTGCTGGAAGGCCAGGTTCTGATCTTCAGCCGACTCAACCGTCTCCAGCCACTTCAGATCGGGGTAGCACTTCTGGGCATAGGCCCACATTTCCGAAATCCAGCGCGACTGGTTGGGGGCGGTGAAGGAGCTGGTGACGATGGCGAACGAACCTTCCGGCCCGATTTCCGCCACCATGCTGTCAATCTTGGCTTTGGCGATGCCGTTAAACTCGGCCTGGTTCACGAACCACTCGCGGGCGTCCGGCTCGCTGTTGGCGTCATACCCAACCACGTGAATGCCGGATTCCAGCGCGCGGCGCAGCACGGGCGAAATGCCCACCGGGTCGTTGGCGGCGAACAGAATGCCGTTTACGCCCTGGGTGATGTACTGCTCGATGAAGGCCACCTGCTGCACGATGTCACCCTGGGTCGGGCCGTCGGTCGTGACCTTGACGTTGCCCAGTTCTTCGGCAGCCTGCTGCATACCCAGCGACGTGGCGTTGAAGTAGCCGATGCCGATCAGCTTCGGCACGTCCACCAGGACGATTTCCTGGCCGGCCAGGTCAGGCGCGCCCACCGGCTGCCCGCCGTTGTATTCCAGCGCCGCCACTTCCGGCTCTTCCATCGGTTCTTCCGCCATAGCCGCACCAGGAGCGCCCTCAGGGCATTCCAGCGGCGAAACCGGCAGGTCATCCGCGCCGACCCACCGCACCTCATCCTGCGCGACGGCAGGCACGAACGCCACCGACAGCGCCAGGGCGACCATTAAGACAGCCGCAAATACTTTCTTAGACATGCAAAATCCTCCTTAACTTTTCGATACACTAAGTAGAATAACATGGAAAAATTACCATGCTATTTCCAAAGATTGGTACTTAGCTTACCTCATTTCCCAGGCTTTGGCAAGAAGGCACGGCGTCCGCGCCTCTGCCTGCCGCCGCCTCAGTCCCCGCCGGCGCGGCGCTGCACCAGGTTGTTGATGAGGATCGCCAGTATCAAAATGGCACCGATGATGACGATGGTCGCGTCGCCTTTGACCCCGCCCAGCAGCAGCCCGTTTTTAAGAAGCTGAATCAAAACCAGGCCGATCATCGTGCCGACGATGCTGCCGCTGCCGCCGTTGATGCTCGTGCCGCCTAACACAACGGCGGCGATCACATCCAGTTCCAGCCCCGTACCCATGTCCGCGCGCGTGGTGCTGATGCGCGAGGTGAAGATGTAACCCGCCAGCCCGGCCATAAAACCCGAAAAGGTATAAATGGCGAGTTTGTACAGCCTGACCGGAATGCCGGAAAAACGCGCGCCCAGTTCGTTGTTGCCCATCGCGTAAATGCCGCGCCCGAAGGGCGTCCGCGCCAGCACGATGCCGGCGATGATGGCCGCGATCAGCAAAATCCATAACTGGGATGGGATGCCGAGGAACTGCCGCTGCCCCAGGTCAAAAAACCAGTCTGGGAAACCACGCGCGGAACGCGCCTCGCTGACGCCCAGCGCCATGCCTCGGTACAGCGCCAGGGTTGCCAGCGTCATGATGAGCGGCGGCACGCCCACCCGGACGATAAACAGGCCGTTCATGAAGCCGGCCATCGTCCCCACCACCATACACATGATGATGGCAAGCTCCAGCGGCCAGCCGGAATCCTGCCAGAGGAAGCCCATCACGATGGCGCTGAGGCCGAAGATCGAGCCGACCGACAGGTCAATGCCGCCGGTGATGATGATGAAGGTCATCGGCAGCGCCATCAGCCCGATTTCCGTCACCAGACGAAGCTGGTTGAGCAGGTTGTTGGTGGTCAGGAACTTGTCGGTCAGCAGCGACAGAATAAACATCGCCGCGATCATAATCAGAAACAGGATGCCTTCTTTGCTTAGCACAACGGCCCGCAAACGGCTGACGATAGGGTTGGACGGTTCGGTCAGTTGGGATGGTCTTTCGGTGACTGCCATGATGTTTACCCTCGAATTTGCGCGGCCTGGCGGCGACGGCGCAGCAGGTCAATTAGCACCGTTACCAGGATGAGCGTACCCTGAACGGCTTGCAGCCAGTACGCCGAAACGTTAATAAAAATCATGCCATTGCCGATGGCCCGCAGCAGGATGGTCGCCAGCGTCGCGCCGATGACCGTACCTGTGCCGCCCAGGATGCTGACACCCCCGACAACCGCCGACGTGATGATGGTCAGTTCCAGCCCGCTTGGAACGGTGGATTGAATCGAACTGAACTGGGTGGCAAACAGCACGCTGGAGATGCCGACCATCAGGCCGTTGAACATAAACACCCGCATCAGCACCACGCGGGGCGAAATGCCGGAGAGCAAAGCGGCCTCTTTATTGCCGCCGACGGCGTAAATGGCGCGCCCGGAAGGGGAATAACGCATCCACAGCGCCGCCAGGATGGTCAGCACGAGCATAAAATAGACCGGCACGGGCAGGCCGAGGAAACTTTGCTGCGCCAGCTTATATGCCGGCGGCATGTTGTAAATCCACACCCCGCCGGTCGCCAGAATCAGGCCGCCCTTGAGGATGCTCATCATACCCAACGAAACCACGATGGCCGGGATGCGTAAATACGCCACCAGAAAACCCGTCACCGCGCCGATCATCGGGCCGACGATCAGCGGCACGAGCCACGAAATCCATACCGGCATCCCCGGCACGATGGAAAGCTGCCCGCTGATGGTCGCCAGCACGCCGATCATCGCGCCGACCGAAATATCAATGTTGCCGGAGATGATGACCGCGCTCATGCCGATGGCGGCGACGGCGATATACGAACTGTTGAGCAGAATATCGGAGATGTTCTGCTGGGCCAGGAAGCGCGGGTTGGCCGTCCCGACCACGATCACCAGCAGCGCCAGGCTCAGCGTCAGCGCGCCTTCCTGACCGCTGACCAGCATCCGAAGATTTTTGAGCCAGCCTGGGGTGGACTGCCGGGCGGCTGAAACGGTTGTTGCTGTCATGCTGTTTCGCTTTCACCTATCATCATGGTTTCTGACTTCGGAGCGCCGTTTCCGGCGGTTTCGCTCATCATGGCGGCGGCGATGCGTTCCTGGGTGGCTTCCTGGCGCGGAAATTCCGCCACCACCTGGCCGCCGCGCATCACCAGGATGCGGTCGCTCATGCCCAGGATTTCCGGCAGCTCGCTGGAAATCATCAGGACGGCCAGCCCTTCGCGCGCCAGTTCGCTCATCAGCCGGTGAATCTCGGCTTTCGCGCCCACATCAATACCCCGCGTCGGCTCGTCCATAATCAGAATGCGGGGCTTGCTGGCGAGCCACTTGCTGACCACCACTTTTTGCTGGTTGCCGCCGGACAGTTTGTTGACGACCTGTTCGGTGCTGTAGGCGCGAATATTAAGCTGTTTAATCATGCCGGTCGCCAGGCTGTATTCCTGTTTGCGGTTGATGAACAGCCCCGAACGGATGGCTTTTAGCACCGACAGAGAGATGTTTTCGCGGATACGCATCTGCCGCACCAGCCCCTGCGTGCCGCGATCTTCCGGCACGTAGGCAATGCCGTGATTCATGGCCTGGCCGGGGTGTTTGATCATTACAGGTCTGCCGTCAATCAGGATTTCGCCGCTTTCCGCCGGGTTGATGCCAAAAATCACCTGCGCGACTTCGCTGCGCCCCGAACCGACCAACCCGGCCAGCCCGACGATTTCGCCGGCGCGAAGCTGGAAACTGACACCCCGCGTCAGGGGTTTGCGCCACAGGCTGCGGATTTCCAGCACCGGTTTGCCGACTTCGGTTTGCAGCTTCGGGAACAGGTTGTCAATCGTGCGCCCGACCATCATGCTCACCAGGTCGTCTTCGCTGGTTTCGCTGACCGGCTTGGTGCCGACGTACTGCCCATCGCGCAGCACCGTCACGCGGTCGGCCAGTTCAAATACTTCGTGCAGGCGGTGGCTGATGTAAATGATGCCCACGCCGCGCTCCCGCAGCAGCCGCACGATGTTAAACAGCCGTTCCACGTCGGCTTCGGTGAGCGCCGCCGTCGGCTCGTCCATGATGAGGATGCGCGCGTTCAGCGACAGCGCCTTGGCGATTTCGACCCGCTGGCGATTGCCGACCGTCAGCGTGCCGATTTTGCGCGTTACATCCAGATCATGGATATTCAGCGAGGCCAGAATTTCCTGAGCGCGCCGGTTGGCCGCGCCCCAGTCCAGCACCTCGATAGGCCCCAGTTTTCGGCGCGGCGCGTGGCCCATAAAGATGTTTTCCGCCACCGTCAGTTCGGGGTAGAGGCTCAGTTCCTGGTAGATGGTGGCGATGCCGCGCTGCTGTGCCTCGCGCGGGGTGTTGAACAACACCGTTTCGCCATCCAGCCTGATGGTGCCGCCATCCGGTTTGTACACGCCGGAGATGATCTTGATGAGCGTGGATTTACCCGCGCCGTTTTCGCCCAACAGGGCGTGGACTTCGCCCGCCGTCATGTCAAAGCGCACGTCGTCGAGCGCCTTCACGCCGGGGAACTGCTTGCTGATGTTTTCAAGTTCAAGAATTGCGCCCATTTACCGATGCTTTCTGCCGGCCTACAGCCTGATGTCTGCCGCCGACCTTGCTGCTGGCCGCCCAGCCTTAATCGTGTAAAAACCAGAATATCCGGTCGCGCGGCTTGTCCGAGCTGCCGCGAAACGTCACGTAAGAATCGCCATCGTCGGTGACGACGGCGCCGGCCTGCGCCACGCGCGGCCAGAAGAAACCTTTCGAGTCCACGAAACCTTTGCCCGGCCTCACCAGCGCGGAATGGTCGCTGGTTTTGCCCTGCTGCCACAGCATAACCGCCGCGCGCCCGGTGTTGGCCCAGTCCTGCGCTTCCTTGCCATCTTTGGCGCGCCGCCAGCCCGCCGCCGGGCCGGACGTTTGCAGCCAGTTCAACACCTGCCCGACGGTGGTCATGGTGGGGTTGTTGGGGACTTCGCAGTGCAGCAGGCGTGTTACATCGCCGACGAAAATATTGCAGAAGTAAGAGCGCCCTGGAATCGGCCAGTAGCGCGGCGTGCCGTCGGGTTCGTTTTTCGGGTTCAGGTAGCGAATGGCATTTTCGACCAACAACGTGCTGTGGGCATCCTTGCGCTGCTGCGGGCTGCTGTACGGCGCGTTGGGTGTGGCGATCACGTTCAGGTAGCGTTTGCCGTCCACCAGCGAAACCCAACTCCAGCGCGCGCGGAACTGCGCCTCGTTAGCCTGGAGGCGGTAGCGCCCGTTAAAGGCTTTTGGCAGGGGCGGCGGCCCCAGCTTGCGCGGGGCGGGCGCGGGTGCAGGAGTGCCTGGTCTGTCGCCGCCGGTCGCAAACTGGGCGCTGAAGGCCAGCGGCTCCAGAAACGGCGTGGGGTCTACGATGTCTTTGGGGAAGGGCGTTTCGCCGGCGGCGCTGGCGCCGCGTTTTTTGAGCATCAGATGCAGGTGCGCGCCGCCATGAGAACTGCCGGTGCTGCCGGCATAGCCGATGAGTTCCCCGGCCAGCACGCGGCTGCCGACCTGCAGGCCGTCCCGGACGCGCTGCAAGTGGCCGTAAGTGGTGATGTACTCCGCGTCGCTTTCGACGGCGTGGGTGATGCGAATCTGATTGCCGTAGGGTTTTTCGTCCGGGCTGCTGTCGCCGTCCAGCGAAATGCGCGATACCACGCCGTCGGCGCAGGCGTAAACCTCGCTGCCTTCCGGCGCTTCGATGTCCAGCCCTTCATGGCCGGACAGGTTCGCGCGGGTGTAAAAATCCGGGTCGCCTGTCCAGTTGACGCCGAACGGCTGCCGGATCAGCGGATATTGGGTCGGCCATCGCAAACGCAGCGTCATGATGGACTCCCTTCAAACCCTTTTTACTCAACCAACAGCGATTGGAAGCGCGCGTACTGCGCGTCCCAATCGGCGGTAGCGGCAGGTTCGTAGGTAGTGGTTTCCGCGCTGCGGCTCATCAGTTCGCGCGCCTGCGCCAGGTCGGCGAATTCGCCCAGGGCGATAAACTGCACCAGCGCGTTACCCAGGGCGGTCGCTTCCGCCGGCCCGGCCACTACCGGGCGACCGATGGCGTTGGCGACCATCTGGCACAGCAGCGTATTGCGCGAGCCGCCGCCGATGATGTGCAGCCGGTCTACGCGCTGGCCGGATACTGCCGCCAGCTTTTCGAGATAATAGCGGTACTTAAAAGCCAGGCTTTCGTAAATTGCCCGCACGATTTGCCCCGGCGTTTCCGGCTGCGGCTGGCCGGTGCGCGCGCACAGGGCGCACAGGCGGGCGGGGACGTCGCCGGGGGCCAGGAAGTCTTTATGATCGGGGTCGAACAGCGACCGGAATGGGGCGGCGGCCTGCGCCAGTTCCGCCAGTTCCGCATATTCGTACAGTTTGCCGGTCTGTTCCTGCCAGACGCGGCGGCTTTGTTGTATCAGCCACAGGCCGGTGATGTTCCGTAAAAAGCGGAACTTGCCGCCCACCCCGCCTTCGTTGGTGACGTTGGCCGCGTAAGCATCGTCGTTGATGACCGGCCTGTCCAGTTCCAGCCCCAGCAGGCTCCATGTGCCGCTGCTGAGGTAGGCGTAGTTGGTGGTGGTGGTCGGTACGGCGGCGACGGCGCTGCCGGTGTCGTGGCAGGCCGGCGCGATGACCGGGATGCCGTTGTACGCGCCCAGTTTCGTCCCCGATGGCACGATCTCCGGCAGGATGTGGGTGGGCGCGCCGATTTTCGCCAGCAGGTCGGCATCCCAGCCGCCGCTGTGCGGGCTGTAAAACTGGGTGGTAGTGGCGATGGTGAACTCGCTGACCTTAACACCGCTCAACCAGTAGTTGAGCAGGTCGGGCATGGTTAAAAATGTGGCCGCGTTTTGCAGCACCGGGCTGTCGGCTTTCACCAGGCTGGCGATCTGGTAGAGCGTATTGAGTTGAAGGAACTGGATGCCGGTGCGCTCGAACACCTCGCGGCGCGGCACACGCTCGAACACCCATTCCATCATGCCGTCGGTGCGGGTATCCCGGTAATGAACCGGATTCGCCAGCAGGTTGCCGTCCCGGTCGAGCAGGCCGAAATCCACGCCCCAGGTGTCCACGCCAATCGAAGCCGCGCCGGGGGCGGCCATTTTGATGCCGGTGGTGATTTCGTGCCACATCCGCAGCACGTCCCAGTACAGCGTGCCGTGAATGGTGACGGACACGCTGGGAAAACGGTGAATTTCTTCAATGTGCAGGCGCTCGCCGTCCAGGCTGACCTGCATCACCCGCCCGGACTCTGCGCCCATATCAACCGCGATAACATGTTTTGAAGCCATTTCGGAATAAACCCTATTTTGCGTTCAAGCCGATTTTTTGATGCCTGATTTTACCGCACGTAAGCCGCCGGCACGCCGCCGTCTACCGTCAGCACCGCCGCCGTCGTTTTGGCGCTGCGCGGCCCGGCCAGAAAAACAACCGCCTCGGCCACATCCTCCGGCAGAATTTCCACCTTCAGCGTGTTGCGCTGCCGGTAAAATTCGTACAAATCCTCCACTGCGATGCCGTACTGTCTGGCGCGGGCTTCCTTCCAGGCGCTGTCCCAGATGCCGCTGCCGCGAATCACCGCATCCGGCAGCACCGAGTTGACGCGGATGCCGTAAGCGCCGCCTTCTTCGGCCAGGCAGCGCGCCAGATGCAGTTCGGCGGCTTTGGCCGCGCTGTAGGCGGCTGCGCCCTTGCCCGGCGCGATGCTGTTTTTGCTCGCCACGAACACCATCGCCCCGCCCGTCCCCTGCGTTTTCATCACCCGGAAGGCGGCGCGGGCGGCCAAAAAGTAGCCGGTAGCCAGCACATCCAGATTATGCTGCCACATCTCCAGCGTGGTTTCCTCGACCGGCGCGCCCCCGGCGCTGCCGGCGTTGTTCACCAGGATGTCCAGCCCGCCGTAGGTTAAAACCGTCTGCCGGAAGGCCGCTTCTACGGCGGATTCGTCGCGCACGTCGGCCTCAATCATCAGGGCGCGGCGGGGGCCGTACAACCGGTTGATGCTGGCGGCGGCGGCTTCGCCCTTTTCGCGGCGGCGGCCCAGGATGACGACATGCGCGCCGTCACGCGCCAGCCGCTCGGCGGCGGCCAGGCCGATGCCGCTCGTGCCGCCGGTAATCAGCGCCACGCGGCCTTCCAGTTCGCCGGTCGGGGCAGACGGCGTTTTGTATTCCAGGTCGAAGGCTTCCGCCTCGCTCAGCCCCTCGAAGCCGCCCAGGGCCAGGCTGCCGCCGATGATGTTGATGACCTGCCGGAAAAGGCGGCGATTTTCATCGGCGCTGTGGACGTTTGCCCCGGCGCTGATGATTCCCAGGCCAGGGATGAGGATAATACAGGGCGCGGAGTCGCCGATGCTGCCGCGCAGTTTTTGATGCAGCGCCGGAACGCCCTCCGCCGGCTGCCAATCTACGTACAGCGGCGGGTGTTGGAGGCGCTTCGCATATTCAGGACAAGGCGCAGCCATCTGGCCGACCGTCCCGGCAGCCGCGCCGCCGGCTGTTTCCAGCGCCGCCGCGCTGTCGTCGTAAGACAGGATGATACCGCCGCGCCCGGACAGCGCACCCCGCAAGACCGGCAGCGTTTGCGCCAGGATTTCCTGCCGTTCGGCGGCGTTTATGGCCGGGAAGGCCGGCACGCCGAAAACCTGTTTATCCTTACGCTGCTCCTGGACGTAAATCTCGGCTTCCTGAACGATGCCAATGGTTTTTTCGTAACACGTTCTGGCGTCACTGCCCCAGGTCAGCAGGCCGTTTTTGCCCAGGATGACCCCTTCGAGCGATGGCTTTTCCCGAACCAGCCGCCCGATTTGTCTGCTGAGGTCAAAGCCGGGGCGTTTGTAGGGCAGGAAGGCCAGCCGCGCCCCGAAAACGGCGTTTATCAGGCGTTCGGCGTCCGGCGCGCAGGCCAGGCTGAGGATGGCGTCCGGGTAGGTATGGTCTATGTGAAGGTGGGGGATGAAGGCGTGCAGCAGCGTTTCGCGGTGTGGGCGTGGGCGTCCTGGCTCGAAAGCCGTGCGCGGCAGATAATCGTTTATCTCGGCGTCGGACAGCATTTCGCGCCCAAACAGCGGCTCAATTTCGTCCAGCCGCAGCAGGGCAAAACTGTTTTCGGTGATGGCCGCCGCGTCCAGACCGGAACCCCTGACCGCCAGCAGGCGGGTATCGCGCCCCAGATGATCGCGGCGGTTCAGTTTGGCGCTGACGCTGCTGTCAAAGCCGCCGGTGATGGCGCGGTCAAGACCCATCAGGCTGCTGCGGTAAACCAACCCATCCAGATCGGGCAGGTGGTTGGCCTCGTCAGTGTTCCATAAATTCTGCGGCATTTCCTTAAAAATCCATGTTTTTCAAAAAACCCAACCGCAAATTCAGCACAGCCGATTGTTAAATCGTTTCGTTTTCTTTCATTGTGTATCTAATTTATATCGCGCCGCCAGAGTTTTGTCAACTCTAGGAAAAAAGTGCAAAGCGCGGCGCTTATTCCTCCGCGCTCACCATATCCACAATCGCGCCCCTGGCGCGGAACGGCTCGAAGGCTTGCAGGGGGGCGTTGTCGGTGGTGATGATGTGGGTAATGGCGTCGGTTTCCATGAAGGTATAGGGCGCGATTTGCCCCCATTTGCTGCCATCCACCACCAGCACCGGCGCGATGCAGCGCGCAATGATGGCGCGTTTCATCTCCGCTTCTTCCTGGCTGATCTCGGTCGCGCCGGCTTCCGGCGACAGGCCGCGCGCGCCAAAAAAGCCGATGTTCAGGTTGATGTCCGGCAGGCTGGCCGAATTGCCGACCACCGAGATCGAGTCGCGCCGCAGCCGGCCAGCAGGCAGCAGCACCCGGATGCGCGGCGTGTGCAAAAACTGCTGGGCGACGATCAGGCTGTTGGTGACGACCGTCAGGCTGTCGAAACGTTTGAGGTAAGGTGTGATGGCATAAGCAGTCGAACTGGCGTCCAGGGCGATGCCAAAACCATCCTGCACCAGCGCCGCCGCCGCCTGGCCGATGGCGTCTTTTTCGGCGCGATGTTTTTCCCGCCGGGTTTCAAAAGAAAGCTCTGCTACCGGGGGCGGGGATGAACGCAGCACCGCGCCGCCGTAGGTGCGTTCCAGCAGGCCTTCTTCTTCCAGCGCCCGTAAATCCTGGCGAATCGTCACCGTGCTGACGTTGAGTTTTTCGCTGAGCGCGTTGACCGACACGCGCCCGTGCTGCTTCAGCATCTCCAGGATGCTGCGCCGCCGCTCTTCAAGGAACAGGGGTTCCGCCATGCTTGACATCACTTTCGCTTAGACATAAACTGAAGGATAATGAAACCAAAACTTGTCTCTATTGTACTGATTTTTCAGCAAAGGATAAACTTTTCATGGACTTTAAGGCCGAATACGCGCGTTTGGCCGAACGCCTGGCGCAGAATAACGTGGATGTCGAGGCGGTAAAAACAAAACTTAAACACCAGCACATCGAAACACCGTCCTGGGGATATGGTAACAGCGGCACGCGCTTTAAAGTGTTCGCCTGGCCGGGCGCGGCGCGTAACATCTGGGAAAGGATAGATGACGCTGCTTACATTCACAAACTGTCCGGCATCGCCCCCTCCATCGCCATTCATATCCCCTGGGACAAAGTGGATGATTATAACGCCATGCAGCAGTATGCGGCAGAGCGCGGCATCAAAATTGGCGCTGTTAACCCGAACCTGTTCCAGGACGACCAGTACAAACTGGGCAGCATCACGCACCCGTCCGCCGGTGTGCGGGAGGAAGCGATCGCCCACATGGTCGAATGCTGTGAGATTATGGGCAAGGTGAACAGCGGCCTGCTGAGCCTGTGGTTCGCCGATGGCACGAACTATGCCGGACAGGACAGCATCCGCGAGCGCAAACACCGTATGGAGGATGCGCTCCGGCAGGTCTACGCGCACCTGCCCGCCGGTTCGCGCATGTTGATCGAATACAAATTTTTCGAGCCGGCTTTTTACCATACCGACCTGGCGGATTGGGGCATGTCCTACGCCACCGCGCTTAAACTCGGCCCGCAGGCGCAGGTGCTGGTGGACACCGGCCACCACGCCCAGGGGACGAACATCGCGCACATCGTGGCTTTTTTGCTGGATGAGGGGCGGTTGGGCGGCTTCCACCTCAACGCGCGGCGGTACGCCGATGATGATCTGATCGTGGGGACGAACAACCCGTTTGAGCTGTTTGAAATTTACGTCGAGCTGGCGGCGGCGGGCGACGGCGCGCGCGACGTGGCCTACATGATTGACCAGAGCCACAACATCGAGCCGAAACTGGAGGCCATGCTGGTGAGCGTGCTGAACTGCCAGACAGCCTATGCCAAAGCCCTGATCGTGGACTTTAAAACGCTGCGCGAGCGCCAGCTGGCCGGGGATGTGCTGGGCGCTCATCGCGTGCTGGTGGATGCGTTTGAAACCGACGTGCGCCCGCTGCTGATGCAGGTGCGCGAGGAAAAAGGGCTGCCGCTTGACCCCATCGCGGCCTATCGCGCCGACGGCTACGCCCAAAAAGTGGCCGGCGAACGCGGACTCGCCACGACGACCGGCGGCGCAATCGGGTAGTCGAAAAAGCGTAACACAGAGTCTCAGAGACACAGAGGCACAGAGCAAAAAAACTTCTCTGTATCTCCCGGCCTTAGAGCCTCTGTGTTATGTTTTGTACCAGTTCCACCGAAAAATCTTCCAACGAGGCGATCTGCCGGTGCGCCAGAGCCGCCACTTCCGGGGCGAGCGGGAAGGCCGGGCTGGGCGCGGCGATGATCCACATGCCGGCATTATGCAGCGACCGGATGCCGTTGCCGGAATCTTCGATGCCGACGGCGCGTTCGGCGGGAACGCCCAACCGCCGCAGCGTTTCCAGGTAGATGTCCGGCGCAGGTTTGCCGTTGGGCATGTCGTCGCCGTAAACGACCGTCTCAAAAATTTTGTCCAGGCCGGTCAGCCGCAGCACATGGTTGATGATTTCGGTGGGCGACCCTGACGCCAGCGCCACGCGGAAATGTTCCGCCGCCAGATGCGCGGCTTCCAGCGCGCCGGGGCGCAGCGGCATCCGTTCATCGTAATGAGCCTTTACCCGCGCGATTACGTCCGCCATCACCGTTTCGACCGGCCAGTCCAGGTGCAGGCGCTCGCGCATCACCTCCGCCCATTCAATCGTGTTACGTCCCATCGCCAGCCGCTGGTCGGCGTCCGTCCACACTTTGCCCAGGTCGCGGGCGAACTCCTCGCGGGAAAGCAGCCAGTAAACTTCGCTGTCCACCAGCACGCCGTCCATGTCAAAAATCACCGCTTCAATCGGCATGTTTTTCATCCCTGATTTCATAAAAGCATAAAAAGCATAACACGAAGACTCAGAGGCGCAGAGACACAGAGTAAGTCCTTTGGACCTCTGTGCCTTTGAGCCTCTGTGTTAATGAATTACCCCGGATAGGGCAGCAGCTCCACCAGCGGCAGAAAATGCTCCACGTCCGCGCGGCGGCAGTCCGCCGTGCCGGGCATCAGGCAGACGGCGGTCGCGGCGGCAATACCCAGGCGCAGCCCTTCTTCAATCGGCTGCCCGCGCTCGATGGACGCGGCCAGACCCGCCAGCACGGCGTCGCCGGCCCCCGCCGGGCTGACAGCCTCCACCGCCAGCGGCGGGATGCGGTAAGCGCGGTCGGGCAGCACGGCCAGCGCGCCGTCGCCGCCCAGGGTGATGATCGGGCAGGTTCCGGTACGCTCGAAAATATCCCGCCCGGCGCGGTAAGCATCATCCACCGACTGCACCGGCTGGCCGGTCAGCCGGGAAAGTTCATCCCGGTTCGGTTTGATGTAGGTTGGCCGAGATTTTAAACCGGCGCTTAGGTTCGGCTCGTCGGCGTCGAAGATCACCGGCAGGCCGCGTTCGCGCCCCAGCGCCACGAACTCGGTGTAAAACTCAGGCCGCATCATACGCGGCAGCGTGCCGCCGAGGATGACACAGGAAGCGCCGTCCAGCGCCGCCAGGAATTTTTCGCGCAGGGCGTTGATGTGCTGTTCCTCGATTTCCAGCGATGAGGTGGTGATGGTGGAATGTCCCTTGTTGTCTTCCGAGATGATGACGACATTGATGCGCGTTTCCCCGCCGACTTCGATAAAATCGGTGGTGACGCCGCGCGCCTCTAACATGGCTTTGGCGCGCGCGCCGCTGTGTCCGGCGGCGAAACCCAGCGCCAGGCTGGGTATGCCGATTTCGCTCAGAATCCACGAAGCGTCGGTCGGTTTGCCGCCCATGCTGTAGGTCGTGCCGGTGGCGCGCATGGTGCGGTTCATCTCAAACTTTGGCACGAACAGCGTGTAGTCCAGAGTGGTATTGGCCGTAAGGGTGACGATCATCTCAGGCTTCTTTAAAGTTAGTGATGGTGGTATCCATCAACTGGCGCTGCGATTCAAGGGTTTCCGCGCTGCCCAGCAGCCGCGACATCAGGATGATATAAGCATTGGTGTCGAAGCGTTCCACTGCGTCGAAGGCGGCGTCCAGGTCTTTGCCCATCACAAACAGGCCGTGCCAGGGCGCAATCGTGCCGACGGCCTGCACTTTGATGCGTTCTTCCCGCCCGCGTATGGACTCGACGATGTTTTCGGCCAGCGTTTTGCTGTGCGCCGGGGCATATTCCACCACCGGCGTCACGCCGAACTTGCGGGTAGCCTCCAGCACCGGCGGCATCGGCTGCGAGAGGGCAGCGAACACCAGCAGGTTGCGCGGGTGGGCGTGGATAACGCTGGTTCCGATGTGACCGAAGGTTTTGTACAGGCTGAAGTGCGCTTTGGCCTCGCGGGAAATCTGCCCCGCGCCTTCGAGGACGTTCATGTCCAGGTCGGCCACCAGCACATCTTCCGGCACGAGCTGCCACTGACGTTTGCTGCCGCTGTAACGCGGCGTGATGCACACCTTGTCCCCCACCAGCGCGCTGATGTTGCCGCCGGCGGCGTCGGTCAGGTGGCGGTCATACAGCCACGCGCCCAACTGGGCGATGCGGGCGCGCATATCGTTTACGGCTTGATCCATGATGGTTTGTTCTCTTTCGCTTGCTTTCGATGAACCTTTTTATTATAACGCCGGTTTGCGGCAGATGAAGAGGGTTTGGTTTGGATCGGATCGGCGCGGTTGATTTTCCCGGACGGAAGGGATAAACTGCCCTGTAGGGGTTATAAAAAGAAAAAGCCAGGCTTAACCTGACTTTCCCTGTGTGCCGATGGTGGGAGTCGAACCCACATGGGCGTGAAGCCCAATCGCTTTTGAGGCGATCGTGTAAGCCATTCCACCACATCGGCGTGACAGACTTGCTGCTCGGTTTCGATCTGACTAAGAAGCGCAACCTTATCTTATAGTAGAATCTTTCGGCGGGATTGTCAATGGCGAGCCGTCTCGAAAACGAACCGGCGCTCATTCAGGCCGCGCGGCGCGGCGACCTGGAAGCCTTCAATACCCTGGTGCTGCACTACCAGGACGGCGTGTACGCGCTGGTGTATCGTATTCTGGGTGAGCCGGCAGCCGCCGCCGATGTGGCGCAGGAGGCTTTCATCACCGCCTACCGCCACCTGCGCGACTACCGGGGCGGCAGCTTCCGCGCCTGGGTGTTTCGGATCGCCACCAACGCCTGTTACGATGAACTGCGCCGCCGCAAACGCCGTCCGGCCATGCTGTTTGATGATCTGCCCGGCGCAGAGGTCGACGACGGCCCGGCCCTGCCCGCCGATTCACCCACGCCGGAGCAGGCCGCGCAGCAGGCCGAACTGAACCGGGCGATTGAACGCTGCATCCGGGCGCTGCAGCCCGACCAACGGCTGGTGCTGGTGCTGAGCGACATCGAGGGCCTAAGCTACCAGGAAATTGCCGACAGCGCGGGACTTAACCTGGGGACGGTTAAATCCCGCCTCAGCCGGGCGCGGGCCGGCGTGCGCGCCTGCCTGCAAGCCGTCCAGGAACTTTTGCCGCCGGTTTATCGTCTTAACAGTGAACGTGAATAACGTAATTTTCGGATCATCATGGCGCGCGACTTGACCCCACACGACTACGAACAGCTTTCCGCCTATCTGGACGGCGTTTTGAGCGAAGCGGAACGCCGGGCGCTGGAAGCGCGCCTGCTGGATGAGCCGGACCTGCGCCGCGAACTGGAAGCTCTGCGGGCGACGGTAGCGTTGGTGCGCGGTCTGCCGCCGGTCAAAGCCCCGCGCGATTTTACGCTGACCGCGCAGATGGCGCGCCCGCCCCGGCTGCTGTTCCTGCCCACAACGGCGGCTTTCAGTGCCATCAGCGCCGCCGCTGCTGTGCTGCTGGTCGCTCTGGGGCTGGTGGTGCTGCTGTCCCGCAGTGGCCCGGCTGCCGCCCCGCCGGTGATGGACGAACCGGCGGTCGCCTTGCAGATGACCATGCCCGCCGAGCAGGAAACCGCCAGACAGAACATGACGGCCACGCTGGCCGCCGCCCCGCCGCTTGCCGAGATGGCGCTCGAATTTACCGAAGCTGCTGCCAGCGCCGCCCAGGATTCCACGCTTCAGGGGGAAGATCAGGCTGCCCCGGCAGATGCCATGTTGGCGCCGGCCCCGGCGGGCGCGCTGCCGGAAGCCCCGCCGCCGGCCGGGACGCTGGGGCGTATGTTCGGCGCGCAGGCCGAAGAAGCGTTCGATGCCGGCCTGACCCAGACGCCCTCGCCGCCGGCGGCCTTGTTTGCCCAAGCGCCCACCTTCACGCCAGGCGCGGCGAGCCTCGCGGCGCAGGCGACCATGACGCCCACCTTGTCCCCAACGGCGACTCCTACCCCGACGCTGCCGCCGTCACCTTCGCCCACACCGCAGCCGACGACTCTGCCGCCGCCCGCCCCGGCGCTGGCCGCGCCGGATGGCCTGGGTATTGTTCTGCTGCTGGCCGGCGGGCTGCTGCTGGCGCTGGCGTTGGTGACGACCGTGATACGGAGGCGGTCATGAGCGTCCCGCGCGCGGCCAATTTCTGCCCGCTGTGCGGCGCGCGCCTGGAACAGCGCCGGCGTGATGGAGTTTTGCGCCCGGTCTGCCCGGCCTGCGGCCATACCGTGTATTTTGACCCGAAAGTGGCGGTAGTGGTGCTGGTCGCGCAGGCCGACCGGGTGCTGCTGGTCAAACGCGCCAACGAGCCGAAAAAAGGCCTCTGGACACTGCCGGGCGGTTTTGTGGACGCCGGCGAAGACCCGCGCGCCGCCGCCTGCCGCGAAGTCGAAGAAGAAACTGCGCTCCTGGTGCAGATCAACCGCCTGCTGGACGTTTTTCACACGCCGGACGACGGCGGCCTGGCGGATATTGTGATCGCTTACGATGCCGGCGTGACCGGCGGCGCGGCGCTGGCCGCCGACGATGCTGAAGCGGTCGCGTGGTTCGGGCGGGATGCGCTGCCGCCGCTGGCCTTTCTGCCGACCGAGCGCCTCGTCCATGCCTGGGCGGCGGGCCAGTTCTGATTGGTTCGCAAGGGTCATCCACAGGCGAACCGATTTTCCCTAAGATGAAGTATCTGTTTGAGAAATGGTCACATAGGGGCGGGTTTCCAAACCCGCCCCTACAGATGCATGGGACGTGAGGGATGGGAACATCGTTTACGCGCCGGGGTGAGTTCTGGTCAGGCGTCAAAGATACGCTGCCGATGATCGTCGGCGGGATTCCGTTCGGCATCATCTTCGGCGCGGTGGCCGTCACGTCGGGGCTGTCCCCGGCGGCCACGCTGGGAATGTCGCTGCTGGTGTTCGCCGGGTCGGCGCAGTTCATCGGCGCGGGGTTATTCGCGCAGGGGGTGGGGTCGGCGGTCATCGTGCTGACGACTTTTGTCGTCAACCTGCGCCATGCGCTTTATGGCGCGTCGCTTGCCCCGTATGTGCGCCGGCTGTCGCACCGCTGGCTGCTGCCGCTGGGTTTCTGGTTAACCGACGAAACCTACGCCATCGTCATCCGGCGCTACCAGCAGCCGGACGAGTCGCCCTACAAACACTGGTATCATCTGGGATCGTCGGTGGCGATGTACAGCGACTGGCAGCTCAGCACGCTGGTCGGCGTGGTGGCCGGGCAGCAGTTTAAAGGGCTGGCCGATCTGGGCCTGGATTTTGCGATGGTGGTGACGTTTATCGGCATCGTCGTGCCGCTGTTGATCTCGCGCCCGATGCTGGTCTGCGCGATCACAGCGGGCGGCGTGGCGGCGCTGGCGAACGGCCTGCCGCACAAACTGGGGCTGATGGCCGCCGCGCTGGCGGGCATTGCGGCAGGGCTGGCGGCGGAGCGGCTGGCGGGCCGCCGCGAACCGGCTTATGAAATGCAGGCCGCCGCCGAAGCCGAAAGAAAGCGCGCGTGATGGACGAATGGCTGCTGATCTTGGGTATGGCGCTGGTTACGTTCGGCGTGCGCTACCCCATGCTGGCCGTGATCGGGCGGCTGCGCCTGCCGGATACCGCGCTGCGGGCGCTGCGCTACGTGCCGGCGGCGGTGCTGACGGCCATTGTCGTCCCGGCAGTGCTGATGCCGGACGGCATGCTTGATCTGCGGCTCGAAAACGCCTATCTGCCCGGCGCAGTGGTGGCCGCGCTGGTCGCCTGGTGCACCAAAAACCTGCTGCTGACCATCATGGTCGGCATGGGCGCTTTCCTGCTGCTGCGCGCTTTAACCGGGTGACATTCTGATTTTCAATCCTCAACTGCTTCCAGAACCGGCTTGACTGCCACCGCCGGCGCGGGCAGGCGCAGCTTCCACAGTGCCAGCGGCGCGGCGGCGATCATACACGCGCCGGCCAGGATAAAAGCCGCCGCCGGGGCGATGTTGTCGTACAGCAGGCCGCCGATGTACGGCGCCGGCACCGCCAGCAGGCCGAGTGCCGTCATGTACACGCCCCAGGTCATGCCGAGCGACTGGCGCGGCACGGCTTTGCTGACCAGCGACGAAAACGCCGGCACAATGAATGACTGCGCCACGCCGGCCAGCGTGAACACGATCACAAAAATGGTCAGGTTGGGTTTTAAAACGGTCACACACCAGATTATGCCGAACAGCAGCGCGCCAAAAGCGATGCTGCGCCGCTCGCCAAAGCGGTCAGCGACCATGCCGCCCGGCCACATCGCCAGCATACTGACGAATGATGTCCAGGCGTACAGGGCGGTATAGGTGAAGGCGCTGACGCCGCCGACTTCGGTCACGAACTTCGGCAAAAACGGGATCGCAAGCTGCGTTCCGGCGTCCACCAGGCCGTCGGCGATAAACAGCCACATCAGCAGGCCGCCGGAAGCCAGCAGCGCCAGCAGGCCGCGCACATCCCGGACGAGTTCGGCGGGATGGAGCGCCCGCACAGCGAAAGCCGAGCCGCGCGCCATGAGGATGCGAATGAGGGTGGCAGCGGCGAAAATGCCGGTGGCGACCCATAACATGGCGCGGTAGCCGTAGTTTTGCGCCAGGAAGCCGCCCAGCAGTGGGCCGATGATGATGCAGATGAAAAACAGGGCGTTAACCAGCCCAAATGTGCTGCTGGTGCTGCCCTCCGGCGCTTTTTCGGCGGTGAACGCCTGAAAACTCGGCCCAACCAGCGAACCGCCGATCTCGCTTAACAGCGCGCCGATCACCGCCCAGCCCCAGGTGGGGGCCAGCGTGAAACCCAGCAGCGATGCCATCCCCATCACGCCGCCGATGGCGATGGTCTGCAAGCGCCCCAGATGGTCGGAAATCCAGCCGCCCAGGATGCGGAAACAGACCGACATAATCACTTGCAGCGTAAAAAACAGCCCCACCTGCTCCACGCTGGCGCCCAACGATGCCAGATACAGCGGCAGCAGCGGCGTAACCATAAATGTGGCGGTATTGGCGATAATCATTGCCAGCGTGAGCAGCAGCAGGTCACGCGGCATCTGGCGGATGCTCATGGCCGAATCCCCCTGGTGAACAGCGCCGGCCCGCGCATTAAAACGCGCGTTAACGGCAGTGTTTTATTATACACGCTGCGGGGGGATGGGGTTCGCTACATTTTCCGCGCGATGCCGATCTGGTTCACGCCCAGGGCGAGCGGGGTGAAGGTCGTCCGCGTGACCACCTGCGCCAGCGCCGGCAGGCCGAACAGCCCGAACTGGATGGCTTTGGGGATGAGCGGCAGGTACGGCACATCCCACAGGCCGTCGCCGAAGTGCCGCAGCATCTTCAGCCCGGCGGCTTCGCACCATGCCTGCCAGGTGGCCGGCGGGTGGACGTTGATATGGGTTTTGTCCTTGCCGATGGCGTCGTTATCGCGGTTTTTGAAGCGGCGCAGGCTGTAGTCCGGGTGCGGTGTGGCGAACAACCACAGGCCGCCCGGTTCCAGGATGCGGCTGACCTCCCGAATCGTCTGCGCCGGGTCGGGCAGGTGTTCGACCAGATGCAGCGCCACCACTACGCTGAACGCGCCGTTGCCGAAGGCGCTCAGGTCGTCGGCGCTCATCTGGATGGCCTGGGCTTTGGGGGCATTCAGGCGGGTCTGTTCGATGCTGTAATCAATCAGGTCAATGCCGGTGCAGCGAAAATCGTCTTGCAGCAGGCCCAACAGATGGCCCAGCCCGCAGCCTATCTCCAGCAGGGTGCGTTCCGGCGGCGCGCCGCCCCCGGCGGCAGCCGGCTGCAAGCGTGGGCGTTCCGGCGGGGCGTAACGCCGCACCAGCGCGGCGTAATAACGCCGGGCAAACCAGTACATGCTGAATTTGCCCAGCCCTCGATCGGCATAGTTCCACTTCTGAAAATATTCGCGGGTGTAGTGTTCGGCGGGGAGGCCGGGTTTTTCGCTCACGGCGTCTCCAGTGGGTGAATCGGTTCGGCGGCCAGGTCGTACAGGTCGAAACTCATGTCCGGCAGGTGCAGCACGCCGTAGGTATGCGACGAAACCCGCATACTGTTGAACATATACAGCGACCCCGGATTGATGACGCAGCCGTTGGCGACGCGGATATACATCGGCACATGGGTATGGCCGACGATCAGAATATCCGCCTCCAGCGAGCCGAGCATCATATTCAGCAGCGTGTCCGAGATATGATCGCGGTACAGCCCCCAGATGTTATTGCCCGGCTTGCCATGACACATGAACACCTTGTAACCCATAAACTTCCCCTGCCAGTTGATCGGCAGGTCATCCAGGAAGATGGCGTTGTCGCGCGTCAGGTTATGGCTCCATTCGTCATGGTTGCCCTTGACGGTGACAATCCCTCGCCGTCGAATCAGGCTGACGACCTGATCCTGCTCCGGCCCGCGACCGATCAGGTCTCCGGCGCACAGGATATGCTCGACGTGATGAAAATTGTCCAGGCGATCTAAAGCGGTTGTTAACGCGGCATAGTCTCCATGAATGTCCGCGATGATCCCAATATCCATCCCTCAACCCTAAAACAGACAGAATATGCGTCCTATTATATGCCAAAATCACCATGATACAGCGGCGGATTAGCGCATCTGTTTGAGGTTGGACATTAAAGATCGGTGAGAACGCCGTGATAGCTCCGATACCATTCCCAGGTGCGCGCCAGCCCTTCTTCGATTCGTATTTTCGGCTCGAAGTCCAGCAGCGCGCGGGCGCGGGAATTGTCGCAGTAGGTCACGCGCGGCTCGCTGGCGGGGGCGGGGGCAGGGCGGGTGAGGGCTTTTTTGCCGATCAGCCGTTCGTAAATGTGGATGAACTCGGTCAGGGGGATGGGCGCGCCGCAGCCCAGGTTGATGAGCTGGTAGCCCATCGGGCGTTCCAGCGCCGCCGCCACGCCGGCGATGATGTCGTCAATGTACGTCCAGTCGCGCTCCAGGCGGCCTTCATCATAGACGGTGATAACCCGGTCGTTAAGGATGGACTCGATCACTTTGATCGGCATCATATCCGGGCGTCCTGACGGGCCATAGACGTTAAAAAAGCGCAGCACGGTGACGTTGAGGCCGAACAGTTGGTGATAGGTGTAGGCGAACAGTTCGGCGGCGCGTTTGCTGGCGGGGTAGGGGGCCAGCGGGAAATCCGGCGCATCGTCTTCCGAAAAAGGGAGGCGTTTGGCCTGCCCATAAACCGATGAGGTGGACGCCTGGACGAATACGTGCAGGCCGCGCCGCCGGGCGATGTCCATCAGCGTGGTGCTGCCGACCGTATTCACCTCGGCGTACAGCGGCCCCTGTTCGACCGAGTTCCGCACGCCGGCCAGCGCCGCCATGTGGGCGACGCGGGTGATGCCATGCTGGTCGAAAAGCCGCTCCACCAGCGCCCGATCTCGGATGTCGCCCTCGATTACGACGGGCGCCTGTCCTAAGGCCGCCACGTTGGCGCGTTTGATGGCCGGGTCGTAATAATCATCGAAGTTGTCCAGAATCACGACCGGCTGCCCCTGCCGGAGCAGGCGGGCGGCGAGCTGGCTGCCGATGAACCCTGCTCCGCCTGTAATCAACGTCGTCATAGCGTTTTTTCGATCCTTTCAGACAGGGAAGCCCAACTTCAGCGAGTGCTTTCAATCCGCCGCTGCTGATTCAGCAAGCTCTGATATGCAATTGGCGGGCGGATATGCTATTATCGCACATAAGCGCAGACGGTGACAAAAGGCATTCATGACTCACATCCTGCTCATTCGACATGCGGTAAACGATTATGTAAAGACGGGCAAACTGGCCGGCTGGACGCCCGGTGTGCATCTGAACGAAGAAGGTTTGGCGCAGGCCGAAGCCCTGGGGCAGCGGCTGGCCGACGCGCCCATCCAGCACCTGTATTCCAGCCCTCTGGAGCGCACGATGGAAACGGCGCAGGCGATCCAGAAACATCATCCCCATCTGACCATCCGGCATCATGCCGGCATCGGCGAGGTGCGTTACGGCGATTGGGAGGGGCAGGAGATCAGCAAACTGAGCCAGCGTAAGATGTGGCACGTCGTCCAGCATTATCCTTCGCGCGCCGGCTTCCCCAATGGCGAGACGATGCGCGGTGTTCAGGAACGCGCCGTGAACGCGATCGAAGAACTGGTGGCGGCCCACCCGCGCGATATGGTGGCGGTGGTTTCTCATGCCGACCTGATTAAAATGATCCTGGCGCATTACCTGGGGATGCACCTGGATGCATTCCAACGAATTGTGGTTTCCCCGGCTTCGATCAGCACGCTTTCGCTGGGGTATGGGCGTCCGTATGTAGCGGCCATGAATGATATTGCCCACGTGCTGCAACTGGAGCGCGAGCGCCGGCAGGCGAAGCAGGAAGTTCTTTGAGCGGCGTTTTACGATAAAGGCGAACCATGCCTGGTCAACAAATTGAATTAAATCCTGTAGATTTTATTACCGTCGGCACGATTGGCCCCAAAGGTCAGCGCATTTTCCATTTGCAGGGCGGCCAGGGAAAACAACTGGTTTCCCTCATCATCGAAAAAGAGCAGGCCTGGGCTTTGAGCGAAGCGATCGGCGAAATGCTCGATGATCTGGATAAACGGTATCCGCCTGCCGAGCCGGCGGTTGAACCCGCCGGCGTGGATATGGATTTGCGCGAGCCTATCGAGCCGCTTTTCCGGGTGGCGCAGATGGGGCTGGGGTATGACGAAGACCGCGATATGGTCGTCCTGGTGGCCCAGGAGGCGATTGTCGTGGATGAAGAAACCGACCCCGACCTAATCGAGCCAGGCGTCGTCCGTATGTGGTGCAGCCGGGGACAGATGCGGCTGTTAAGCCGCCACGCCCTGGACGTGGTGAAGGCCGGACGCCCGGACCCTAAACAGAATGGACGGTTGATTTACTACTGGACATGAGCGAACACGAAACACCACAAAAACCACCCTCGAAACCGGTCACGCTGGAACGGGTTGTGGAAGTGCTGGAAAAAGGCGACATTCACGCCGAACATGGCATCATGCGTTACAGTTCCAACTACACGTTCCTTATTTCGGTCGCGCATGAGGGACTTATCCTGCCCTCGGTTTATAAACCGCAGCGAGGAGAGCGTCCGCTGTGGGACTTCCCGGAAGGCACGCTCTGTTACCGGGAAGTGGCGGCCTTCCTCACCTCGCGGGAGTTGGGCTGGCAGTTGGTGCCGCCGACGGTGCTGCGGGAGGGGCCGCGCGGCCTGGGGTCGGTGCAGTTTTTCATCGAACACGACCCGGAGCTGAACTACTTCTCTTTCGACCCGATCATGATACCCCAACTGCGTGTTATGGCGGCCTTCGACTACCTGGTCAACAACGCCGACCGCAAAGGCGGCCACTGTCTGGTGGACAGCCAGGGGCATCTGTGGGGTATAGATCATGGCATCACCTTTCACAACCAGCACAAACTGCGGACGGTGATCTGGGATTTTGCCGGCCAGCCGGTGCCGGATAACCTGCTGGCGGACGTTGACCGGCTGTGCGGCAAGCTGGATGACCTCAATTATCCCTACCGCCGGGCGCTTCATGACCTGCTGTCCGAGGCCGAGATTCGGGCGTTTCAGTCGCGCGTGCGCCACCTGCTGCGGACGAAACGTTATCCGCAGCCGGGCAGCGGCCCCAATTACCCCTGGCCGCCGGTGTAAAAGCGGCTCTACTTCTGTCCGGCTACAAAGCGGCTTCCAGGATGGCGGCCAGTTCTTCCGGCGTCAGCGTGATGGGGTTGCCCTTCATGCTGCTGGCGCGCGCCGATTTATCCACAATTTCAGGAAAATGTTCAGCCCGGATGCCAAAAGCGGACAGCGGCGGAATCGCCAGCGCCGCGCCCAGGTCGCGCGCCCAGGCCGCGCCGTCTTCGGCGGCAGCGTCGTCGCGCCCGGTCAGCAGGCGCGCCGCCTCGGTATACCGGCGCAGCGCCGGGCCATCTGGCTGGCGTTTTTTGAGCGCGTTAATGTTGGCCGCCATGACGTGCGGCAGCAGCGCGGCACAGGCGACACCATGTGGAATGGGGAACATGCCCCCCAGCGGCCCGGCGAAACCATGCACCGCGCCCAGTTTGGCGTTTGCCAGCGCCAGCCCGCCGAACAGGCTGACCAGGCACATATCGGCGCGGGCTTCGGCATCGCTGCCGTTTTCGCAGGCGCGGCGCAGCGACCGCGCGGCGCGTTTCAGGCCGTCCGCGCACAGGGGGTCGGTCAGCGGGCTGGCGGCATGGGAGACAAACGGCTCCAGGCATTGGGTGAGCGCATCCATGCCGGTGCTGGCGGTGACGTTCGGCGGCAGGCTGTAGGTCAGTTCCGGGTCTACCAGCGCCGCGCGGGGCAGCATCAGCGGGCTGCGGAGGCTGACCTTAACGCGGTGTTCGGTGGAGGCCAGCACGGCGTTGCGGGTGACTTCCGCGCCTGTCCCGGCGGTGGTTGGGATGGCGATATACGGCAGCGGCGGGGCGGCCAGAGTTTTGCCCGCGCCGATCACTTCCAGATAATCCAGCGGGTCGCCGGGATTCGTCACCAGCGCGGCGATGGCCTTGCCGGAGTCCAGCACGCTGCCGCCGCCGATGCCCAGCACCACATCGCAAGCCGCTGTGCGCGCCAGCGCCACGCCTTCCTGAATGCGCTCGACGGTGGGTTCTTCCAGAATCGGGAACACGTCGTAGGTCAGGCCGCTGGCCTGGAGCGCCTCGAACAGCCCGGCGGCGCGTTCCGGCGTGTCGGTCGTGACGACCAGCGCGCGTTTGCCCATCCGGGCGGCCAGCGGGCCGGCTTCGCGCATCACACCCGCCCCGAATAATATCTGCCCGGCGGTAGCGAATTCAAAAATCATTGTATCTTCTCCTGAGTCGGCTGCTTTTTACCGGCGAGAGTTTAACATCAAACCGCCGCTCCCGGCAGGTTAGATGAGAATTGGATTAAAGCGCCCGGCCAAAGCCGAACTTTTGGCCGCTTGCAGCGGTCTTTCTAAATAACCATCATGTGCAAATAATGATGTGTTTTTCCCTCAATGCGAGTCCCGGCTCCCCCCGCCGGGACTCGCGCCGATTCAGGGCGCGGTATAATAATGGGGCTGAACTACAACGTGCCAGAAGGATATTATGCTTCGTTTTTTGGTTTCTCTCATCATCGGCCTGGTCGTCGGGCTGGGCATCGGCCTGTACCTGGGGTGGGTGCGCTTCCCGGTGGAGTTTGTGAACAGCCCCGCCAGCAGCCTGTCGCAGCGGTATAAAGACGATTTTATCGTTATGGTCGCTTCCGGCTATCTGAAGGATGGCGATCTGGGCGGGGCGGTCGAACGCCTGCGCCTGCTGGGGGTGGCGAATATCCCGGCTTTTGTGCAGGAAGTCACCGAGCGGTACATCAGCAATTCGCAGAACGCCGACGACATCAGCGTGCTGGTGGCGCTTTCCGAAAGCCTGGGCCGGCTGACGCCCATCATGCAGCCCTACCGGCGCATCACCGAAACGGGAGGCTAGATGGGCGATTACGAAACCGAAACCGGCGTCCCCCGCCGCAGCAAATACCGCCGCCCGCGCCGCGAAATTTCCTGGGTCGGCCTGCTGATCGGCGTCGCGTTGGGGATCGGGGCGGGTTTGTTTTACGCCTGGGCGGTGGATACCCGCGTCGAATACGATACCGAACCCTGGCAGCTTAAACCGTCCGACCGCGCCCAGTATATCGCTGCCGTCGCGCTCGGTTTTTCTTACGACAGCGATCTGAGCCGCGCCATTCAACGGCTGGTCGAACTGCGCCCGCAGGTAGACCCGATTCAGGAAGTGGCCGACGTGGCCTGCGACCTGGCGACCACCGGTTATGCCAGCACCAGCAGCGGCCTGCGCGCCATCCGCAGCATGATGCAGTTTTACCGCCTGCAAGGGCGCTCCGGCTGTGCCGATTCGCTGATTCCGTTTGAAGACCAGGCCACGCCGCAGGTGGTGATTGACCTGCCCACGCCCACACCGCTGCCCCCGGCCAGCAAAACCCCCACGCCGGAAAGCGCCGTGCGGCCCTCGCCGACTCCGCCGCGCGTGATCGCCCCTACCGTCCAGCCGCAGAGCGATTATATCATCGCGGCCATCAACACCTTTTGCGCGACCGGCAGTTCCGGCGTGATTGAGGTTTTTGTGCAGGACTTTAACGGCCAGGGGGTGCCGGGGCAGGCTGTGCGTGTGCGTTGGGATGAAGGCAGCGATACCTTCTTCACCGGGCTGAAGCCGGAGCGCGGCCCTGGTTATGCCGATTTCCAGATGGAGGCCGGCAAGGGGTATAGTGTCGAAATGCCGGGCCGCTCCGACCCAACTTCGCAGCCGCTGGTAGCCGCGCCGTGTGTGACCGAAGGCGGCGATTCGGCCATCAGCTCGTATCGTGTGTTTTTCCGCCCGGCGTAGGCGGGTAGACCCCTCATCCCAACCCTTCTCCCCTCAGGGGACATGCATCGCCGAACTTAGGGGAGAAGGGCTAAAAACCCAGGGTAACTGCATATTATGGCCGATTTGGGGGGCATAAAGGGTTATGGTGGTTCGTAGGGCGCAAGGCATTGCGCCCCTACCCGCGAAACGACTTTTATCGAGCGCCCGCTCTTGATGTTAAAAACCGAATGTCCCGGCAGCCTGGGCGTTAGTCCGCGCCGCTGGGAGACTGCACCGAGTCCCCGGCGACCCGGATGCCGCGCAGCCCGGCAAATGTATAGGCGAGCCGCCGGCGCATTTTAACCAGCGCCCGGCGTGGGGCGATAAACTGCACGCCGTACAGCGAGGCCTCCACAATGCCGCTGACCATGTACATAAAAAACAGCAGAATCCCGATATTGGTCAGCCGCGCGCCCAGGTCAACCGCCGGCATAAAAAACAGCGCGTTGACGATGGCGATGATGCCCACCAGCAGATAAAGGTACTGCGGCCAGATCATTTGACCGTAAAAACCGGCCTGCCGTGTTTTGCGCGTCACTTTGTAGCTCGGTTTTTTGTTCTTCGAGCGGATGGCAATCCAGAACGCTTTGGCATACGTCGGGCAGTGGCCGACCCAATACTGCCACATACGTTTGAAAAATTCGTGGAAGCCGCGCGCCAGCGAGGCGTAATACAGCACGCTGATGACCAGCCAGGGGAACAGCGCCGAACCTTCAATCGGCACAAATTGACCCGTCAGCAGCGACAGCAGCGGCGTGAGCATCAGCAGCGGCATAAAAAATGTCGAGGTAGTGTAAAACAACCCCAGTTCCAGGTATTGAAGCCGCTGGCGCGGTTTTAGCCCCGGCATGACCAGCGGATTTTTGAACAAAAACAGCCGCCAGGTGTCTACCGCCCACGTGCCGCGCTGCTTCAGCAGCCCTGGCAGGTCGTCCGGGGCCAGGCCGAGCGTCAGCACTTCGTTATGATAGGCGGAGCGCCAGCCCGCGCAGTGCAGAAAATACGAGGTCGTCAGGTCTTCCACCACGTTCCAGGTGGCATAACCGCCGATGGACTTAACCGCCTCGATGCGCCACAGCACGCCGCTGCCGCACGAGAAAGCCGCGCCGCTGCCGTTGCGCCCCGGTTGAATCACGTCGTAGAAGATGCGGTCGCGCACGCCGAACGGGTCGCCGGGCGGGGCAATCGCTTCTTTGGGCGTTTGCACGAAGGCGATTTCCGGGTCGGTGAAGTAGCCGACTGTCTTCTTTAGGAAAGTGGAGTCAATTACCTCGTCGGCGTCCTGCGTCAAAATCAGCGCCGCCTGCGGGAAAAACTCCTCCAGGTGTTTCAGCGCAGAATTGAGGTTGCCGGCTTTGGCGTCCTTGCGCGCGCCGGGGTTGTAACCGATGCCGTGATATTCGGCCATACGCTGCACTTCTTCCCGGTGGCCGTCGTCAGAGATGAAGATATACAGCCGGTCTTGGGGGTAGTCCAGCTCTTTTAGCGACAGGGCGGTTTCTTCTAGGATGTCTACCGGCTCGCCATAGGTGGGGATGACCGCCGCCACGTAGGGCAGGTCATCCGGCAGCGCAGGCGCTTTCCGAACGTCTTTCGGCAGAGCCTGGTTGATGTAACTCACCACCATCACCGAATACGTGCCGGCGATGCCCAGGAAATGAATGAGCGCGACCGGCGAAAACTGCGTCACCAGCACCTCGAAGCTGTGCAGCAGGTAGCTTTGCCCGATGAATATCATCCACAGGCCGCTGATTCGCAGCGCCCACGTGCCGGAAAAAAGCCTGGGAAACCAGACTGCCAGCCCGAACAGCGCCATCAGGATAAAAATCGCCGGGCGCGGCCACAGGTACGGCCAAACCAGGGTGTTTAAATACCGCTGTAAAAAGAAGTTCGCTACAACGATTACGATCACCGCGATAGTTATCAACGGATGTTTGCGTATCAGTTTTATCATCGCTGCACGCTTTCTACTGGTGGCAGGAAGACGCGAACCCGAATCGGATCACCGTTGCCCAGTTCAACTGTCTGCTGGAAATCCTGCCAATATCCGGCGGCTTCCAGCACCGGCTCCAAAACCTGATTCATCTCCGGCGTGTAATAATCATCCAGAACCACGTAATCTACGGCGCGTTCCAGGATTGCCAGTTTCATGGCATCCACGCCTTCAATTTCTTTGTATTTCATGTACCACGTGCTGAACCAGATATTACGGCTGCTCCAGATGTCGAAGTTGAAGGCGTATTCGTAAATGGCCGAGCCGGAAGCCAGCACCAGATCGTCCGGGCCGACGCCCTTCTGCCGCAGGTACTCGACGGCTCCGCTCACGTCCGGCCAGCCGTTCTGAAAGCTCCAGTTGCGGTCGAGGGAATAGTTAACGAACCAGATTAACCCGGCGACTGTCACGACCGCCCCGAAAACGCGGCCACGCCCGGCGCGCTGCAAACGCGCCACCACCGCCGCGATGCCATTCCCGGCCAGGGGGGCCAGGAAGATGAGCGCGTAAACGGCGTGTTTTTCCAGCGCGCGGAAATTTGACGAAACCAGGTGATAGGCGGGCAGCGCCAGCGCCGACAGCAAAACACCCGCCAGGGCCACAACCGTCAGCGCGCGCGCCATCCTGCCGGGGAAGCCGCCCAGCAGCCGCCGGGGAATAAACAGCAGGCCGAAACCGGCGGCCAGGATGGCCGGCCCGATTTCTTCGAGGATCACACGCAAGACGACCAGACGATCTACTATGTCGGTCGAGTGTTTGCCGCTGAATACTTCGCCCAGGTCGAACAGGAAATACAGCACATAAGCGCCGATCACCGCGATAACCACCGGCAGGAAACGACTCGCCAGCGGGCGAATGGGTTTACGCTGAGCGACGAACAGCAAGAAACCGATATAAACGAGAGTCGGCAGGTAGAGGATAGCGATATATTTGCCTAAAAAAGACAGGCTGAAGGTCGCCCCCGCCGCCAGCAGATAGGCCGTCTGGTGACGGGTGAGCGCGGCGGAGACGATGCAGAACAGCGCAATCGCCAGGAACGGCAGCCCCATCACGTCGTAGGTGGCAAACTGGCCGACGCTGATGCTGGCCCCGGACAGGCCGAATAAGAGCAGCGCCCACAGCGCCGGTTTGATGCCGAACAGCTGCCGCGTGGTGATGAAAACGAACAGCGCCGCCGTCGTGCTGAGGATGGCGCTGAGGCCGCGCATCCCGACGACGCCGGCGATGTTGTTGCTGAGCGCGGCGGCGGCGGGATAAAAATATGACCCGAACATCCAGGCCGAGGCGGCCTGAAAATCCTTCCCGGCCAGGACTTCCCGTCCAACGGTGGCGTAAATCGCTTCGTCCACAAACAGGGAGTTGTAGTTCAGGTTGGTGACGCGCACGGCGAACGTCAAACCCAGCAGCAGCACAGCCAACCCTACTTCCAGGCTGATGCGAGAGTGTACCTGTGGGATTGCCTGAAATTTTGTCTGCGCTATGCTCGCCATGACCGCTCACCGAATTTAATCTAGCGTATCCTAGTACGCCCGTCCTTACAGATGCCTTTCAAAAAATTAGACCAACCTTTGGGAAGGTTATAGATTGGGTGAAAACCGAGTGGGTTGTAAAAAGGTTCGTTGATTATTGTAGTGCGGTAAGAATTTTCTGATAAGGTTTATGAGCGTTTTCTTAATAAAACCTCATTCATCTTTCATGTAACAGGCGTTCAGCCGGGGGGCCACGCCGCCAGCCGCAGCGAAGCGACGCGCAGGGCGGCGCTGCCGGAGCGGGCCGGCTGCGCCCAGGCCAGATACAAAAACCGCTCTCCGTCGGCCTGGAGCGCCGGGGGGCCGATCAGCCCGGCGTCCGGCGCGATGACCTGAAAACCGGCGGGCTGGCCGCCCTCAAAGTAGACGATGCCCAGGTCATCCCCGGCCAGCGCCGCCGCCGGCAGCCGCTCGAAGTCTCCTTGTGCCGGCGCGGCCAGGCTCAACCATAACTCGCCCGGCCCGGCGGCCAGCACGTCCCCGGCGTTGAAGCCCGCCTCGAAGTCGCGGCCCGCCTGAACTTCGATGCCCAACCGCCGCATTTCCCCCCAGGCGGCTGCTCCGGCCTGGCCGCTGCTGAACCGGGTTTCGCGCTCGCCGCCCGCGCGGGTGAGGTTGGCGAACAGATAACCGCGCGTGCGGTCATGGGCGGTGATCAGGGCTTCCAGCCGGTCGCCGGGGTCAAGATGGAGGGTATTCACAGATATGGGGCTTCCCAATGTTCCGTTTTCTGCATCAAAAGGCGCGCGTTTGATCGTCCCGTCCGAAGGCTGCCACCAGAACAGGTCAACCGCGCCGCCGCCCCAACGGACGAACGACGGCCAGTCGGCGTCGGCGGCCAGCGGCGCGAGACTGTCCTGACGCGGGCGTCCCGACAGATCTATATAATACGCGCGCAGACGGGGTTCAGCCGGCAGCCCGCCGCCGGACACAACCCACAGTGAGCCGTCGCCGTTGGAGAGAATGGCATAACGCCGGGTGGCTTCGGCAGAAACCGGCGTCGGCCCGCGTTTGACCGCCAGATCAGCCGTGATGACTGCCGCATAGAGCCGGTTTTGCCCCTCGGCGTCGGCATCCATCCACAGTAGGTGCCGGTCGCTGCCCGCCGCCGGGGCAATCTGCTGCCCATAAGGGCGCGCCGGGGGCAGCGGCAAAACGACCGCCGCCGTCATGCCGCCGGGGGTAATCGCGCGGGCGTCCTGGTGGATGCCGCTGTCGTCCGCGCCGACCCAGGCCAGCGTTAGGCCATCTACGCCGGCCCACATAGCGGGCGCGGCGCTCTGTTCCGCCTGCCCGACCGTCAAAGCCGGCCAGGCAGTTGTCGAAGGGGGCGCCGCTGCCGCGCAGCCCGCCGCCAGTGCCAGCAGCGCGCGCAGCATCCAGCGCATGTTCAGCTTTCCTTCAGCGGCGAAAGCCCGTCCGGCCCGGTATAAATGACCGGGGACGGCGCGTAATAAGCGACCGTCTGGACGATATAACGCGCTGCGTTCAGGGTGATGTTCGGCAGCACAGCTTCCAGCGGGCCGAAGTACAGGCCAACGTGATACCGCTCGCCGCCATGAACCAAATGCCGCACTACCCAACCCGCCGGCCCGCCCGCCCGCGCCGCGCGCGCCACTTCGACGGCGCCAATGGCTTGCCAGGGGATCGGCCGCCCGTTCACTACCACTTCACCGGCATATGGGTCGAAGTGCGCGCGGATGTAAAAGGCTTCGTCCCCTGTCAGGTCGTCCAGGTCGGGCAGAACGTTGAGGCGCTGCAAATAAACGGTCAAAAATCGCTCCTCAGGATGTGCCATCGGGCAGCACTTCGATGATAATCGTCTCCGGCGCGCTGGAAACGCCATCCAGCCGGTAGGCCAGCGCCGTGAGGGCGTGCTGCCCCACACCCTGGGCCAGCCAGTTCATCGTGACGGCAAAGGTCGGCACGGAGGGGCTGACTTCCGGTTTGCCTTCCTGATGAAACACATCGTCCACCAGCAGCTCGACCCGCGCCACGCCGTCGCCGGCGTCGGCGGCCAGCAGTTCGATGGTCAGTTCCGCGCCTTCGAGGATGGTGCTGCCGTTAACCGGAAAACGGAACTCGACGCGCGGGATGTCCGGCGTTGGCAGGGGCGTCGGCGCGCCGCGCTGTAAATTGCACGCGCCTAAAAACAGACCTATCAGGATGATTAACACTCGACGCACGCCGACAGCCGCCCTGATTCTTCTTTACCAAGCCACTGATTGAAGGTAAACAGCCATTCGCGGTCGGTTTCATCGTCCTTGACGCGCACCGTTTCCACATACCAGCCGGAGTCGGCGCTGGCATCCTGGCCGATGCAGCAGCGCGTCAGGTCGCCCAGGTCCGGCACTTCCAGGATAAAACGATCTACGCTGCCGGACTCAAAGGCGAAGATGTCCTCCGGCGGCAGGTGCAGCACTTCGGTGCGCCCGCTCGTCCCAAAAAGCTGGATGAACACGTTCGAGTCCGTCCCGCCCAGGGGCGCTTCGCCGGTTTTGACCCAGATGGTGTAGATGTTGGTTTTCATGGGTTTTTCGTCCCGTTTAATGTTTTACCCGCAGACTCAATCTTAATCCGGCGCATAATCTCCAACACGACTATTATCCTGTTCAGTCGGCGGGGATGCAAGCTACAATAAGATAGGGGCGTTAGGGCGAACGGAGGGATGCGCGCCGCCATGCGGATTGATGTACTGACCCTGTTCCCGGCCATGTTCCAGGGGCCGATGACCGAAAGTATGCTGTGGAAGGCGCGCGATCGCGGCCTGCTGGACCTGCGGCTGCACGACATCCGCGACTTTTGCACCGACAAACACCGCGCCGCCGATGATATCCCTTACGGCGGCGGCGGCGGTATGATTATGAAGGCCGAACCGGTGGTGGGCGCGGTGGAACACGTGCTGGCGGACGCGCCGCCGGGGACGCCGGTGATCCTGATGACGCCGCAGGGGCGCGTTTTTTCTCACCGGATGGCGAAAGAGCTGGCGGCGTACCCGCGCCTGGCGCTGGTATGCGGGCGCTACGAAGGCATAGACGACCGGGTGCGCCAGCTCGTCATCACCGACGAAATCAGCATCGGGGACTACGTGCTGACGGGCGGCGAGCTGGCCGCGATAGTGGTGATTGACGCGGTGGTGCGGCATATCCCTGGCGTGCTGGGGGCCTGCTGGGCCGCCGACGAGGACAGCCACGCCGACGGCATTCTGGAAGGGCCGCATTATACCCGACCGCCGGTGTTCCGGGGGCTGGAAGTGCCTAGTATCCTTCAGCAGGGCGATCATGGTAAAATTCTGCGCTGGCGGCGCGAACAGGGGCTGCGGCGCACCTGGTTGAATCGCCCGGATTTGCTGCTTAAGGCCGATTTGACCGAAGATGAACGCTACCTGCTGGCGCAGTTTGCCGAGGAAATGATTCGGGCGCGCGGTCGTTGAGAAGGCTGTAGCCCTGGTTGAGGCGGCAGAGGCTTTCGGTTATACTGTGTGGGGTGTTCGATCAACGCACCCGCACGCACCAGAGAGGGTTCGAGCGAGGCTATGGCTCAGGAAACACGCGAAAAACGGTTGGAAGACGCGCTCAAAACGCTGCATTATGCGGTTGAAGGGATCAAAGCAACCGTCATCGTTAATATTGACGGCCTGCTGGTGGCCGCCTTCCCGCCGGGAGATGACGAAAACCCGCACAAAAACCCAACCAGCAGCCCTCAGGTGGCCGCCATGTCCGCCACCCTGATCGGCCTGGCCGAGCGGACGCTGGGGCGGCTGGCGCAGGGGGACCTGGAACGGCTGTTGATGGAAGGCGAAGAAGGCGTAATGGTGGTCTACCCGGCGGGACGGGCCTCATTGGCGGTGCTGGTGCAAAAAGAAGCACGTATGTCGCACGTTCTGTTTGCGACCAAAAAAGCGGCCTCCGAAGTAGCGGAAATCCTGGGTTATTAGCCGGCGTTATTTGCGACCGGTAGACTGGAAAAACAGCCGCAGAACCATTTGTCCCAGGCGGATTTCATCGCCGTCGCGCAGTTGGTAAGGCCGGTGCGCGTTCAGGCGCGTGCCGTTGAGGAACGTGCCGTTGCTGCTGCCCAGGTCAGAGACGTTAAGCTGCCGTTCCTGGAAACGAATGGCGGCATGGCGGCGGCTGACGCCCATCCGGTAGCCGGCATAGGCGGTTAAATCCACGTCCGGCATCGCGCCGGTATTCGGGTCGCGCCGTCCCAGGATAATTTCAGCTTTGGGATAAACCAGCATCGGCATCGCCGCGCCTTCGATTTCTACGCGCAGCACCATATTTTCGGTAAAAACGCTGCCCCCCGCGCTCTCAATCGCTTTGGTCTGGCCGGTATCCAGCAGTTTTGCGCCTTCCTGTTCGGCGCTTTCCTGCTCGCGTTTCAGGTCGCGCGTGCCAACGCCCGACTGTTTGCCGGTCGCCAGGTTAGTGCCGCAGTTTTCACACAGCAGCACGCCGGGGCGGTTGCGATGGCCGCAGTTGGGACAGATCTGCCCGGCGGAAGCGGCAGGTTTGGGCGGCGCTGCCGGCGCGCCGGTGACGGGCGCGGTCGTAATCCCCGGCGCGACGGTATCGTCGGGCATGGGTTTGGCGGCAGGTTTTTCGGCCTGCGGCGCGGGTGCGGGTTTGGACACGTCTTTTTCAACCGGCTTAACCGCGCTCTGGTCGGTTTCCGGTTTTTTCGTCTCCGGGGCAGGGCTTTCAGTCCTGGGCGCGGCATCGGACGGGGGGTGCGTCGGTTCGCCGCCGTTGGCGGGCTGTCTTTTCTCCGCTGTTTCGCCGGGGGTCTGCGCGGATTCCGGCGGTTTGACAGCCGAATCGTCCGGTTTTTTATCCACCGCCGGTTTGTTCTCCGGCGTTTCGGTTTTGTCCGCAGGAATTGGAAGTTTGTTGGGTTGCTTATCCGGTTGGTCAGTCATGCCGGTTTGCCTGGTTGGATGAAATTTATGGTACTATTCTACAGTGTTGTAGAGACTTGATGCAAGTATGCCGCCCACCGTCCCAAACGGTGTACGGATTTTGTCACAGAGCGTCCTCATGCACCTGCGTCTGCCGTGCCTTTTCTGGCTGCTGATCGCGCTGATCGTCCTGGCGGCGGCGGCGCGTTTATATCATATTCAAACGCAAAGCATCTGGTTCGATGAAGGCTGGTCGGCTTATGCAGCCGTTCAGCCGACGTCGGCGGCGGCAGTGGCAGCCGACCCGACCAACCCGCCCCTGTATTATCTTCTATTGAACATCGCCGCGCATGGTTTTGGCGATAGCACTTTTGCGCTACGGTGGTTTTCCGCGTTGGCCGGCCTGCCGGTGATGGCGCTGGTTTACCAGCTTGGCCGCCGCCTGTTCGACGCGCGCGCCGGCGGCTGGTCGGCGTTTCTGGCCGCGTTTTCGCCGCTGCTGTGGTGGGCGTCGCAGGAAGCGCGCATGTATACGCTGCTGGCCGTCCTGGTGACGGCGGCGGCGCTGGCCTTTCATCGGCTGCTGGAGCGCCCGACGCGGTGGGCGTGGGCGGCGCTGTGGGCCGCCGAACTGGCACTGCTGTACGCGCACAACACCGGCCCGGTGGCCGCCCTGTGGCTGAACGCCGCCGCGCTGCTGGCCTGGGCATTATATCGCCGCCCGAACCGGCGGCTTTGGCTGGCCGGGCAGGTGGCCGTCGGGCTGCTGTGGCTGCCCTGGTTTACGACCCGTTTTCTGCTGCTGCCGGAAGCCAACAGCGCCGTGACGAGCGCGCCGGCCCTGGATATAACGCTGCTCGCCCGCATGTGGGAATCGTTGTGGGCGGGTTCGTGGAGTTTGGCCGGGCAGGAGTCGGTGGTTTCGGCGCTAGCCGCCGTCCTGCTGGCGCTGGCGCTGCTGCTGATCCCCTGGCGCAAACCCGCCGCGCGCTGGCTGGCCGTCCATGTGGCGTTGCTGACCGGCGGCCTGCTGCTGGGGCTGGCCGTCCTGGGCAACGATCTGCACGGGCGCTACCTGGTGATGATAACGCCGCTGCTGCTGGTCGCCATCGGCGCGGGGTTGGGGCGGCTGCGGCTGCGCTGGGCGGCGCCGGCTGCCGGGGTTTTCCTGGCCGCGTTTGTGGCCGCCGTTTTTTTCATCACGACCAACCCGGCCTACCAGCATGATGACGTGCGCGGCATGGTGCGGTATTACGCCGGCACACTGGCCGAAGATGATACCGTCCTGGCCTGGTCTTATGCCGACCGCTACGACCTGTGGTACTACTGGGAACGGCTGGGCGTGAAGGCGCGGCGCGTGACGCTGCCCGAAGGCAGCGACCTGGAAGCCGTGCTGCCGCTGCTGCCGGAAAGCGGCGATGTGGCGCTCAACATCTGGTACACGCAGCGCGCCGATTATCGCGGCATGATGGGCTGCCTGCTGGCGAACGGCACGACCAGCCCGCCGGAGACGTTCACGGTTTACGGCATGAGCAGCCAGCTTTACCGCGCGCCGGCGCTCGATGTGCCGGAATTACGCCCATTTGAAGCGGTTTCCGACCTGGCACGTGTAGTGTCTGTTGGTGATCTGCCGTCCACGACCGCCGATCGCGCCCTGTGCCTGCCGGTGCGGATCACGCTCGCGCGGGATGGCGATGTTGATCTTAAAGCCGCGATCATCGTCCAGAACGGCCTGGGCTGGGAAGTGGCGCGCGCCGACGCGATTTTCGCCGATGCCGCCCAGCGCACCGGTTCGACGCTGCCGGCGGGTTCGACGCTGACGGCTTACCCGCTGCTGCGGCTGCCTTATGGCGCGCCGGCGGGTCAGTATCCGGTGCTGCTGCGGCTGTACGACGAACAGGCCAGGCCCTCCGGCTACGACCTGTCGCCCGCGCCGGGGGCGCGCGCAGCCCTTGATCTGCCGTTAGACGTCTGGGAAGTCGTCCCCGGCGCGGATTGGGCGCGGGTGAACCGCGAACACGGGATGCCGGTCGCGGCGGATTGGGCGCTGGATGGCCTGCGCCTGCTGGCGCATGACCAGACCGGCGGCACACTTCAAAACGGCGGCGTCCTGCGGCTGGCGCTGCTGTGGTCGGGGCAGGGCGCGCTGCCCGATGTAACGCTGGCCGGGGATGGCTGGCAGGTGGTTAGTTCGTCCCTCGCCTTCGATTCCTATCCCTCAGGGGTTGGGGCTTCAAAGGTGGTTCTCGACTGGCGCGAAATGCTCGTCCCGGCGGACGCAAAGGCCGGAGAAGCCCGGCTGCTGCTGCCGGATGGCCGCGCGCTGGCATCGTACACGGTCGAAGTTGTGCCGGCGCTGTACGACGAGCCGGAATTTGACGAAACGGTAGGGGTGGACTTCCCCGGCGTGGGGACGCTGGCGGGTTTCTCGCTGGATGGCGATTCGTTCGACCGCAGCCGGGACGTGCCGGTGACGCTGGTCTGGCGGGCAGGGCAGACCGCCGAACGCAGTTATACCGTTTTTGTGCAGCTTGTCGGCGTGGATGGCCGCGTGATCGCCCAGAGCGACTCGCTGCCGGCGGCAGGCAGCCGCCCGACGACCGGCTGGCGTCCCGGCGAATACCTGCTCGACGCACACCGGCTGAAGTTCCACGCCGATGCCGCGCCCGGCCCGGCGGCGCTGATCGCCGGCTTGTACGATGCGGCATCGGGTCAGCGTATCGAAATTCAGCCCGGACAGGACGCCGTGACGCTGGCAGCCGGCATTCAGG
>QUBZ01000035.1 GCA_014338005.1 Chloroflexota bacterium
CTTGTTGGGCGTCAGTCAATGCGCCTATTGTCTCGGATGCGCCCGCCATCACTGCTGCTGTCACCGAAGCGGCGGGCGCAGCGCCAGGGACAAGCCAGCCGCTTTAGCCGCTGGTCGTTGACAAGTCAGTGGTTGGTCTCTAGTCGCTAATGCAGAATCGGTGTTGATCGGCCACATATTGTAGGGCATACCTGCGCGTGCGCCCTGAGTTGTACGCACTGCCCTGCTGATGAAAAGCGTTAACCTCGCGCTACAATAGTCGGGGTCGGCTAACGAAATCCTAAAACGTACAAAAATAACGGGATTGTAATGAAGGTGCGGGGCGCAGGTTAATCCGCGCCCCCAGACAGCAGTTTAGGAAGCGGCGGTTTCGTCGTTGTCGGTTTGCGGCCAGCGCCCGTAAATGCGGGTCATGTGCGCCAGACGGTCTTTGGCCGGGTTGTCCAGCCATTCCACCGTAAAGCGCCAGCCCCAGTTCCCGGCTTCGCGCCCCGGCGTGTTCATGCGTGTGTCCATGCCGAAGCCCCACACATCTTGCAGCGGCGCGACGAACGTATGCGCCACCGACATCATACCCACCCGGATTAAATCCCAGTTGATTTCCGTCACCGGGTGGCCGATGTAATCCTGCAAAAAGCTCTGAATATCCGGCGTGGCCTCGCCGCTCTGCCACCAGCCGAGGGTGGTATTGTTGTCGTGTGTGCCGGTGTAAACGACCGAATTCGGCTCGTGGTGGTGCGGCAAAAACCGGTTTTCGCCGCCGGAGCCGCCAAAAGCGAACTGTAAAATCTTCATGCCCGGCAGCCCCAGGCCGTCGCGCAGTTCGATTACCCCCGGCGTAATCAGTCCCAGGTCTTCGGCGATGATCGGCAGTTTGTTGCCCAGGGCCTTCTGCACCACGTCGAAAAACTCGAAGCCCGGCCCTGGAACCCAGCGTCCCTTGACGGCGGTCGGCTCGCTGGCCGGGATTTCCCAGTAGGCCTCGAAACCCCGGAAGTGGTCAATCCGCACGATGTCTACTACCGCCAGGGTCGCTCTGATGCGTTCGATCCACCAGCGGTAGCCGTCCTCGGCCAGCCGGTCCCAGTGGTAGAGCGGGTTGCCCCAACGCTGGCCGGTGGGGCTGAAGTAATCCGGCGGCACCCCGGCGATAAAAACCGGCTGGCCGGCTTCATCTAAGGTGAAGAAGTCGCGGTTGGCCCACACGTCGGCGCTGTCGTGGGCGACAAAAATCGGGATGTCGCCCACCAGCCGGATGCCCTTCGCGTTGACGTAGGTTTTAAGCGCCGCCCACTGGCGGAAAAAGACCCACTGCCGGAAACACTGTTCCTCGATCTCGCGGCTCAGACGTTTGCGCGCCGACTCCAGCGCCTCCGGCTGGCGCAGCGCCTCGCCCTGCGGCCACTCCACCCAGGGACGCCCGCCATACGAGTTTTTGAGCGCGGTGAACAGCGCAAAATCATCCAGCCAATAGGCGTTTTCGGCAGCCCAGGTGCTGTATTCCTGGCGCTGTTCCGGCGTGGCGCGGGTTTCAAAACGTTCGTAAGCTAGGCCGAGGATGCGATTGTGATAGTTGATGACAGGGCCAAAATCCACCAGAAAAGGTGAAAACGCCGGCACATCGGCCAGGTCATCCGGCGTCAGCCAGCTGTCCTCCACCAGCCGGTCAAGGCTGATGAGCAGCGGGTTGCCGGCGAAGGCCGATAGACACTGGTAGGGCGAGTCGCCGTAGCTGGTCGGGCCGAGCGGCAAAATCTGCCAGACGGACTGCCCGACAGCTTCCAGCCAGTCGGCAAAACGGTATGCCCATTCGCCCAGGTCGCCGATGCCATAGCGCCCCGGCAGCGAGGTCGGGTGTAAAAGGATGCCGCTCGAACGCGGAAAGATCGGGTTATCAGCAGCCATCGTCCCATCCATCATTGGTGTGCGTTTCCAGTTTATGGTGTTATTTTACCAGAATCGCCCCGTCACTGCCGGGTGGAAACTAAATCAGGTCAGCGCCAGCGTTTCGATAGGCGTTTCGCGCAGGATGCCGCGCGCGGGCAGCCAGGCGGCCAGCGCCGCCATCACCGGCGCGGCGATCAAACCCGCGAAACCGGTCGCCAGCGCGGTCTGCGCCGATGCCAGCGCAATCGGCAGCAGATCAGCGTCAAGGCCCATGCTGTTCAGGCCGTAGGTCAGCACGATAACCAGCACCGCCCCCAGCCCCGCCGCCAGGCCAACGACCCCGCCGACTGCACCCATAAAAACCGCCTCGCCGATGATGATGCGCCGCATCTGCGCGCGGGTAGCGCCCACTGCCCGCAGCAGGCCGATTTCGCGCCGGCGTTCGTCCACGCTCATCAGCATGGTGTTAACCACGCCAAAGGCCGCCGCAAAACTCGCCAGCACCAGCATGGCGTTGAACGCCACATTGATGATTTCGCCCGAATCGTCCAGCGCGACCGCAAAATCGGAAACCCAGGTCAGCCGTATTTCGGGGAAGCTGGCGCTGAGCGCCTGGATGCGGGCTGCCAGTTCGTCGGGGTCGGTATCGAGGTGCGGCAGAATCAGCACCAGCGACGGGTTCATATCCGTGAGCTGGTCGTGTTGGGTATCGCTGATGATGGTTGCGCCCGCGACCGACGTGCCGAGGCCGGCAATCGTACAGTCCAGCGGCCCACCGCGCCCGGTGACGGTGAGCGTATCGCCGAGGCCAACATTATTCCGGGCGGCCACCGCCGGCGAAACCAGCGCCCCGCAGCCCGCTTCCATCACCGGCAGCGCCGTGTTCCAGTCGCCTTCCGAGAACGTGAACATGGCTTCGCCCACGCCGCGCAGCAGCACCGGGTCAATCATGTACGAAAAGTATCCGGTGCCAAAAAATGACAGTTCCGGCACGACGACGAAATAATTCAGGGTGTAGTTCGCGCTCCCTTCGACCGTCTCCACAAGCGCCTGAAGTTCGTCGTCGGCCAGCATGATGCTGTCCAGGCCGCGCGCGATGATTTCGCCCCAACCGCCGGCGATGTCAATACGCGACACAAAAAAAGCGTCGCGCTGCCCGGCGGCTTTCAGGGTTGCGCCGACGCTGTGATTAAGGAAAAAGTCCATAAAGCCGTTCAATGCAATAATGACCAGCAGGGCGAAAGCCAGCGTCAGCACCGTGAGCGTGACCCGCCCGCGCGCCCGCCGCAGATTGTCGGTCATCAGGCGGCCTGTCGTACCGGGCAGCAGCCGCCGTCCCAGGCGCGCTGCCAGGCCGATCACTCCCGGCAGCAGCAGCAGCACCCCTGCCAGCCACAGCAGGATGACCAGCGCCGTCAGTGGGGTATCCAGCGGGTACGCCACCCATTCGCCCGGCGGCATCAGGATGACGTAGGCCAGCAGTCCGGCCATCAGCAGCGCCCCCAGCACCGTTTGCCCGCGCCGCGCTGGTTCAAGCCCGGCGGCTTCCGGCTCGCGCAGGGCATCCAGCGGGGCCGCGCGCGCGGCCCGGCGCGCCGGCAGCAGCACCGACAGCAGCGTAATCAGCAGCCCCATCACCGCCGCGAAGATCACCACCGGCAGTTCCGGCGTGGCATCGCCAAAGGCCACCATTTGCCCGGCGAACGGTTTGATGAAAGCGATCAACAACTGCCCCAAAACCAGGCTGAAGATTACACCCAGCGCCGCGCCGACCACGCCCAGCAGCAGCGCCTCCGCCAGAATCACGCGCATGGTCTGGCCGCGCGTCAAACCGAGCGCGCGCAGGCCGCCGATCTGCTGGCGGCGGCGGGTGATGGTCATGCCGAAGGTGTTGAAGATGAGGAAGCCGGCTGCCAGCATCACCACCAGGCCGATGAACAGCATGGCCGGGTCGAGCATGGCGATCATACCTTCCATCAAGACGCGCAGTTCGTCTGACCGCAAAATGCCCTCGCGCACCGATTCGGCGATCATGCTGCCGGAGATGGTCACGGCCACGCCCAGCATCACCGCCGCGACACTTAACAGCGAACGCACCCGGTTGGCGAACAGGTAGCGCCAGGCCAGCCCGTAAATTGACGCCATGACGCACCCCCTACAGCCCGACTTCGGTCATCACGGCGGCGACCGTCTGGGTGCGGGTTTTGCCGCCGGTGTCGTCCAGGCTGACCATATTCACCGTCTGCCCATCCTTGAGGAAAACCACCCGGTCGGCATTGGCGGCGGCGCGGTGGTCGTGCGTCACCATCACCATCGTCTGCCCCTGCTCGCGGCTGGCGCGGCGCAGCAGGTCGAGAACCGCCTGCCCGGACTGGCTGTCTAGGTTGCCGGTGGGTTCGTCTGCCAGGACGATTTTAGGCTGCGCCACCAGCGCCCGCGCAATCGCTACCCGCTGCTGCTGCCCGCCGGAAAGCTGGTGCGGTTTGTGATCTTTGCGGTCGGCCAGCCCGACCTGTTCCAGCAGGCTCATGATATACGCCGCGTCCGGGCGCTGGCCGTCAATCGTCAGCGGCAGCGCCACGTTTTCGGCAGCCGTCAGCGTCGGCAGCAGGTTAAAAAACTGGAAAATGAAGCCGATCTGGCGGCGGCGCGTGATGGTCAGCTCGTCGTCGGACATCTGCGTATAAGACCG
Source organism: Chloroflexota bacterium (assembly GCA_014338005.1). Lineage (GTDB taxonomy): Bacteria > Chloroflexota > Anaerolineae > Aggregatilineales > Phototrophicaceae > CFX2. Next base: position 4,580 of record QUBZ01000035.1, read on the forward strand.
GCCATCCAGCAGCACATCGCCGCCGCTGGCGCTGTCCAGGCCGCCCAGCAGATGCAGCAGCGTGGACTTGCCCGACCCCGACGGCCCCATGATCGCCACAAATTCACCCTGGGCGGCGGCGAAATCCACGCCCCGCAGGGCTTCAACCGTCACATCGCCCAGGTGATACTGCTTCCGCAGACTGCGCGTTTCGACGACTGCCGGCATAACTCCCCCTTTTGAAAAACGGCCTGTAATATAGTGATTACAGTATAGCATTAATTTGGGGGTTGTTTTTCGTTGATGACGGGCGAAGCGCAGCCGGCTTATTCTACCTCAACATCTCGCGCGCTTTTGCGCCGGCTTCGCCCCGGCTGATCGTCGCCTCCGCGCCGTCGCTCAGGCGTTTGATCTTCACCACGCCCGCCGCGATTTCCTCCGGCCCCAGGACGGCTACCAGCGGGATGCGTTTTTTGTCGGCGTAGTTCAACTGCTTGCCCAGGTTTTTGTCCTGCAAGTACAGTTCGGTCTGGATGCCCGCCGCGCGCAGTTCCGCCGCCAGCCGGGTCGAGTCGCGGCGTGTATCGTCGTTGAAGACGGCCACCAAAACCTGCACGACCGTGCCGCCGATGCCGTTGGGGTACAGGCCGAGGATGTCCATCAGGTCAATGATGCGCTCGATGCCCAGCGACGTGCCGGTGGTCGGCAGGCTTTCCCGGCGGAACAGGCCGATCAGGTCGTCGTAGCGCCCGCCGCCGGTCACGCTGCCCAGGTTCGGCTCGGTAATAACCGTCTCGAAGATCGGGCCGGTGTAATAACCCAGGCCGCGCACCATCGTTAGGTCGAACTCGTAAAAAACCGGCGGAATGCCCGCGTCATCCAGGTGGCCGGCCAGTTCGCGCAGCTCGCGCAGGCCCTCCTGCGCCGCCGGGATGCCCTCCATCATCTCGTCCAGGTAATCCAGGCTTTCCAGCCCCGGCTGTTTAGCCTGAATCAGGCCCATCATACGGGCGACAGCTTCCTGGCCGATGCCGCGCTCCAGTAGTTCGCTCCGCACGCCGTCCGCGCCGATTTTGTCGAACTTATCCACGCTGCGGTACAGGTCGCCAAGCTGTTCGTCCGGCACGCCGGCATAAATGCCGATGGCCGTCAGCAGCTTGCGGTTGTTGATTTTGACGCTGAACTGCGAAAAACCCAGCCGCCGCAGCGCCGTGACCACCACGCCCAGGATTTCGGCGTCGGCGTCCATGCCTGCCACGCCCACGATGTCGGCGTCGCACTGGTAAAACTCGCGGTAGCGCCCACGCTGGGGGCGTTCCGCCCGCCATACCGGCGACAGCTGGTAACGTTTAAACGGCAGGCTGATCTCGTTTTCGTACAGCGCGACTACCCGCGCCAGCGGCACGGTCAGGTCGTAACGCAGGGCGACTTCTTCCTTGCCGCCGGGGTGTTGGGCATGGTAGATGAGCTTCTCGGCGTCCTCGCCATATTTGCCCATCAGCGTATCTTTCAGTTCCAGCACCGGCGTTTGCAGCGGCTCGAAGCCGTACAGGTGGAACACGTCGCGCACCACGCCGAACACGTAGTCGCGCTTGAGCATATCGTCCGGCAGGAAATCGCGCATTCCTTTAGGCAGACGGGGTTTAATTTTGGCCTGGGACATTCGTATTCTCCTCGGTCGCCAGAATAACAAAAAAGCGTGGGCTGACGCCCACGCCGGTTAAAACAAAACAAGCCGGGGTCAGCTAACCACGCTTCCAGAAGAAATGATGAAAAATGCCGCTGCTGAACATAAAACCCCCCGGATGAACGCCTTTAGTGTAGAGGAAAAGCAGGCCGATTGCAACCGGCGGTAGGTTGATTAGAGGCGGTGTTTGCTCCCAACCGCCGGCATTTTGTTGATCTCAGGCGGTTGTTGTCACGGCTGCTTTGGCCTGCCGCGCCACCTTGCGGAACTGTTCATGATGGCCGACTTCGTGCCACAAGCCGTACAAAAACGCCGCCGGGGCGTTGATCGGCCCGAAACGTTCGATAAACCGGTCGGAAAGCCCTCGGTAAACGTACAGGTGCGGCTCGTCCGGCCAGGTATCCAGGTAAGCCAGACGAATGCGGCGGCTTTCTTCCAGGCGCTGTACGCACTGGGTTTTGGTTAGCATAGACCGCCAGGGGGTTTCATAACGCAGGCGCGGTTCTGCCGGGTAGGCGATGCCGCGCGCCAAGATGGAGCTGTAAGCGGCCCATTCCTCGCTGCTGGCCGTCACATGCGCCACCAGATGCGCGATATTCCAGCCGATTTTTTCCTCGTCCGGGGCAGCATAGGGGTCATGGGCGTTCGGGTCGAGCGGGTCGAAGATCACGGCGGCATCGTTCAGGTCATGAACGAGGTTCAGCAGGGTTTCAATTGAAGTGCTGGTGGCCGCGTGCAGGTCGTCTTGGCTGAACTGGGCCGCGAACTCCAGCATGGTTAACGCGCGGGTTTCAAGGGGTTTAAAGTCTATCAGCACCGTTTCGCTCCTCAACCTGTCTGCATATTCATTCAGAGCGATTCAGCCGCCGCTTCCTTACGTTTTGGGTGCAGATTGGGGTTTTCCGCCCGGCTGGGGGAGCAGACTGCGCGACGAATCCCGGCGGCGGCGCGTATATCAGGATGAGGGGAAACGTTTTTATCCCCGGCTGTTTCTTCGATTAACTGTTCGTAGATGGACGTTAGCTGTATGAGGCTGCGGGGTGTGACCGGCACAATGCAAACGCCCCGGCCTGGTTAAAGCCGGGGCATCCGGTACAGGGGCGCAGAATGTCCGCGCCCCCGATACGGGTTTACAAGCCTAGCTGCCGGGGGTGGCTTCCGGCATTACTTCTTCTTCGGGGATGGTGGGCAGGTCGTTGTCAAATTCGGGGAAGCCGGCTTCCGGTTCGGTCCACAGCAGGCCGTCCAGGTAGTCCTGGAGGTTCTCCGGCGTCACGACGACCGACGGGGTGAGCGTCACCAGCGGCACTTCCTCGCCGGCGAAGACTTTCGCCATCGTGTCAATGACGGTCACGCCCATACGGAACGGGTCTACGCCCAGGGTGGCGCTGAATTTGCCCTGCGCCAGCAGGTCGAGCGTGGGCGGGTTGCCGTCAATGCCGACCGCGAAGAAATCTTCGTTGATGGTCAGGCCAAGCTGCTCCGCTGCCAGCGCCGCACCGATAGCCATTTCGTCACTGTTGCCGTAGAACACGTCAATATCCGGCGTTTGCTGGAGCGCGATGGCCGCCACTTCCGACCCCTTCGTCCGCAGCCATTCGCCGGTCTGCTCGCCCACGACTTCGACGTTCGGGCAGGCTTTTTCCAGGCCGGCCTTAAAGCCGCCGGTGCGGCGGTGCGAGAAGATGCTGTCAATGCCCAGCAGGATGTAAATCTTGCCGTTGGTTTCTGCCGCGCTCTTGCCATATTTCTGCGCGATCAGCTCGCAGGTGTGCATCGCCAGCTTTTCCGCGCCGCCCCACTGGTCGTAGCCGATGTAGGAAACGACTTCGCCCTCGTCAAACGGGGTGATGAAGTTGTGCGCCAGGATGGGGATGCCCTTCTCGTTGGCCGCCTTTACCGCCGTGATGGCCGAGTCCGTGCCGATGGGGTTGATGCTGATGGCCTCGACGCCCAGTTCCAGAAGCTGCTGAACGGTAGTCACGAAAGCGGCGAAGTCGCCCTCGCTGGCCGGGGCCTGCACTTCGAGCTTCCATCCCAGTTCTTCCGCGCGGGCCTTCGCGCCGTCAACCATCGCCACATGGAACGGGCTGGTGAGCGCCGGCGGGACAAAACCGACGTAACGTTCGACTGTTTCCTGGGCCGCTGCGGGAGCGATGGCGACGGCCAGGAACAGCGCCGCCACGACCATTAATGTGAGAACTTTATTCCGGTGCATGTAAAAACTCTCCTTGAAAGTTCCCTAACGACCGCCAAAGACGATCCAGACTCCGGCGGTCTTTTTTCTAAAACCGGGATACCCCGGCGGATCGCTAACTTTAACTTCAGGCGGCAGCCAGGCAGGCCGGCTGCCCCACTCAGGCGGAACTTTTGCGCCGGATTCGCAGCCAGGGGATGTCGCCCCGCCGCAGCACATCCAGCGCGACGGCCAGCACGATGATCGCGCCAATGACGATTTCTTTGGCGTTGGACGGCACGCTTAGGTAAACCAGGCCGGCTTCGACCACCCGGATGATGAACACGCCTACCAGCGTCCCCCAGATGCCGCCCGTGCCGCCGGACAGCGCCGTCCCACCGATCACCACCGCCGCGACCGAAATCAGCGTCATGTTGGTGCCGTTCTGGTACGCGCCGGACTGCAAACGCCCCATCACCAGGATGCCGCCGATGGAAGCCAGCAGGCCGCTGATGCCGTAGATGATGATTTTCGTCATGCCAACGTTGATGCCGGACAGCCGCGCCGCCGTTTCGTTGCCGCCCAGGGCATAGGTGTAACGCCCCAGTTTGGTATGCCGCAGCGTCACCCACACGATGGCGTACAGGATGAGCGCGATAATCAGCGGCATCGGGATTCTGAGCGAGCCGAGTTCGATATGGCCGGTGAGAAAGCTCAAAAACTCGTCTTTTTGGATGTTGATACCCGCGCCGCGCGTCCACACCAGCGAGATGCCCAGCAGGATGCTGCGGAAACCGAGCGTGACGATGAAAGGATTGATGTTGAGCGCCGTGATGATGAGTCCCTGAAGCAGCCCGACCCCCGTACCGGCGGCCAGCGCGATCAAAATCGCGGCGGCTGCCGGGATGCCGAAAGCGATCTGCCCACCGGCGATGTTCGTCCCGGCGATGAGGATGGCGGCCACCACGCCGCTGAACGACACCATCGCCTCGACCGACAGGTCAATGCCGCCGGTGAGGATGACGAAGGTCTGCCCGGCGGCCACCACGCCGATGGCTGCCGCTTCGAGGCCGATCAGCAGCAGGCTGGTTGGGGTGCGGAAAGCCGGGGCGGTAATCCACAGGAAAAGCACCATCAGCATCAGCACCAGCAGCGGCCCGGCGGCGACGATCATCTGGCGCAGGACTTTGCCGGCTCGATTGGCCGATGGTTGAACGTTCACAACTGCCGATTCGCTCATAATGAAAAACTCGCTCTTATCTCCAGGGCTGGTCGGCGGCAGGGCGTTTACCCCCCGCCGGCATTATTCCGACATAACGCTGGCGGCTTCAGGTACGGCCCTGTCGGCGCCGGTGGCGTACTCCATAATTTTTTCTTCGGTGGCTTCGGCGCGGTCCAAAAACCCGCCGATGCGCCCTTCCCGAATGACCATAATCCGGTCGCTCATGCCCAGGATTTCCGGCAGTTCGGAACTGACCATCAAAATCGCCACGCCCTGCCGGGCAAGCTGGTTGATAAGTTTGTAGATTTCGACCTTCGCGCCCACGTCAATGCCGCGCGTCGGTTCGTCGAACACCAGCACGCGCGGTTCGGTCGCCATCCACTTGCTTAAGACGACCTTCTGCTGCGTGCCGCCGGATAGATTCATGACCAGTTGGTTCTGGCTGCTGGCTTTGATCGCCATGCTGTCAATATACTGCTGCGCCAGGGCAGTTTCTCGGCGGCGGCTGGTGAACAGGCCGCGCGTCAGCCGTTTAAGCACCGTCATGGTGATGTTTTCGCGGGTGGACATCTTCAGGATCAAACCCTGCTGCTTGCGGTCTTCGGTCAGCAGGCCAATGCCACACCGGATGGCATCGCGCGGGTTATGGATGGTGACGGGGCTGCCGTCTATATAAAACTGGCCGCTGTCAATCGGGTCGGCCCCGAAGATGGCGCGCACCAGTTCGGTGCGGCCCGCGCCGACCAGCCCGGCGATGCCCAGCACCTCCCCGGCGTAGGCCGAAAATGAAATATCTTTCAGCCGGTCGCCCCGGTTCAGGTTTTCGACCCGCAGCACCTCGCGCCCACGCGGCACTTCTTCCTTTGGGAATTTCTCGGACAGGTCGCGCCCGACCATATACCGGATGAGGCTGTCCACGTTAAGCGCGCGCGTCGGCTGGGTGGTGATGTGCCGCCCGTCGCGCAGCACCGTGATGCGGTCGCTGACCTCGAAGGTTTCTTCCAGATGGTGGCTGATGTAGATGATCGAAACGCCCTGCGCCTTCAACTCCCGGATGATGGCGAACAGGTCTTCAATTTCCCGCAGGCTGAGCGCCGAAGTCGGCTCGTCCATGATAATCAGATCGGCGCGGTGGTGCAGGGCTTTGGCGACCTCGACCATCTGCTGCTGGCCGACGCCCAGCCGGCTGAGGGGCTGGCGCGGGTCAATATCCAAATGCAGCTTCGCCAGCAGTTCCCGCGCCTGCCGGTGCATCTCCGGCCAGTTCACCAGCAGGCCGCGCTCGATTTCGCTGCCCAGGAAGATATTTTCGGTGACGGACAGCTGCGGCACCTGGTTCAATTCCTGGTAGATGGTGGTGATGCCGGCAAGCTGCGCCTGGCGGGGTGTGGTGAAAAAAACCGGCTGGCCCTTGAAGATCACCTCGCCGGCGTCGCGCACGTAAACGCCGGACAGGATTTTCATCAGGGTGGACTTGCCCGCGCCGTTTTCCCCCACCAGGGCATGAACCTCGCCCCGTCGAACATCGAAGTTCACGTTGTCCAGCGCCAGCACGCCCGGAAACTCAATGGTGATGCCCCGCATTTCAAGGAGGATGGGCTGTTCCGGTGAGTGGGTGTGTTTTAAATCGGGTTGGCTCACGGTGTTAAAAGCCTGTATTGGAAAAAACGGAGCTAAAAACCATAATTTTATGCGAACGTTCTCATGCCGTGTAGTCTACCCCAAGCGCCGAAAATACGCAAACTTTTTAAACGTAAAAATTCCCGCTCCACAGGTGCGGAGCGGGAAAAATAACCGTTCAGGGCAGGCTGATAAAATCGCCCACCCAGGGCGGGCGCGGCGGCAGATCGCCGGATTTGACCATCTCACGCCATTCCTGGTCGGTCAAACGCCGGTTGATGTCGCCTTCAAATTCGTAGTAGCTGAAGACGCCCCCGCGCGCCACCTGTAAGCCCTCAGGATGCGACACGACCACGTAGATATAATCCACGCCGCCCACGCCTTCCTGAAGCACCACACCCTGCATCGGCGCGCTGGCAATGTCCGTCACCAGCGCCACCGGTTCGGGGTTGCTGGGGTCTTGCAGCACAACCCGGATGCCGGACAGGAATGCGCCGATGCCTTGCAGCGCCATATAGTCATCTTCGGTAAGCGGCTCGCCCGCCAGTTGTTTGTTTGCCATCTCGGCCATCATGGCCGAAAACTGGCCCAGAACCGGCAGCTGGCCGAGGCTGAGCTGCAAGTTCATGGTCGGCGATTCGTCAAACGTGCCGTCCTCCCGGAATTCCGGGAAAGCCACCTCGAACTCGGTCAGGCCGCGCGCTTTCAGCCCTTCGTAGGCCAGGGTCGCCACCACCGCGATCCGGGCGAACACCACCGGATTCGGCTCGACGTAGCCGTAGCTGAACAGCTCACCGCCGCCGCCCAGTCCGCCGGGCGGTTTGGCATACAGCACCGTATCGTGTTTAAGCTGTGTGTAGCTGCCCAACCCTGTGTGCAGGTCTTTGAGCAGCCAGGCATCGCTGTTCATAAAGGGCGGGTATGGGGCGGTATCGCGCTGCCACAGCGGGTCGAGCATCCACAGCCACGCGCTGTAAACGGTTTGCAGCCACTCGTCCCGGCTGATGCCGTCCACCTCGGCGCGAAGCTGCGCCATGTGTTCGGCATACTGGGGGAACTCGCTCGCGCCCATGATGTTCGCCAGCCCTAGCGCCACGTCCGACCCCATCGCGGCGGCCACGTCCAGGGCTTTTGGCAGCGTGCGGCCCGGCACGTAGGGGGCCATCAACTGCTGCAAGATGTTGGCGTCTATCGTAAACCGCTGTCCCATCAGCCGGAACCCGCGCGACGCTTCGCCGATGTCTTCAACGGCGGTATCCGGCGGCAGCAGCAGCCCGACGATACGCGGCGCGGGCAGTTCCTTCACCCGCGCCATAAAATCGGCCAGTTTCGCGCCGTCGGCCAGCGCGTTCAGGGGCATCCCCACGCCGAACACCGCGTCGGCCAGCGCGCCGTACTCCACCGGCCCCAGGTCGTCGGCGCTGCCGATCAGGAAGTTAATCACGTCGTTGGCGTCCTGCCACTGCCCATAAGCGCCGTCGGCCTCGCGCAGCGCCCGCAGCACCAGCAGCGCCGTCTGCGTGGCGGTCTGGTCGTTCGCCAGAAAGGTGATGCGGCTCAGCCACATCATACCCCGGAAGTAGCGTTCCAGCGTTTCGTCCCCGGCGTAGTGGCCGCGCACGCGGTAGTGGCTGAAGTCCTCCACGTAATCGCCCAAAAACGGCACATTCGCCATGCCTTCCCCGGCCTCGGCCTGCGCGATGATGGCTTGCAGCGCCGGGTCGGCGGAGGCTTCGCCGGAAAGAAGCCGCTCGGCGATCGAGAGGTAGCTTACGGCGTTCAGCGCGGCGTCTTGCAGCGCCGGCGGCATTTCGGCGGCGGTGACAGCCTGCCGTCGGGCGGCGTCCAGCGCCGCGCGGGTGGCCGAAAGCACCCGGTCATACAGCATGGCGCGCTCCAGGTCGGCCAGCAGGTTGTCGAAGATATAGTGCAGCGAGTGCAGGAACGAGTCGGTCGTGACAAACCAGCCCGTGCCTTCTTCCGATTTCCATCTGTCGTCCCACATATAAGCCTGGTCGAACCAGTCCAGGCCGGCAGGCACAACCACGAAGCCGTTTTCCGACAGTTTGGCGCGCTGTTCGCCGGTCAGCTTGTCGGCGAATTTCACGCCGTCCAGGTTGACCGGCAGCGCGGGCAGATCGCCGGCATAAACCGGCGGCGGCGTCAGCACCAGCGGGTCGGGCAGGTCTTGACGCCAGAAGCCTTCGGAAAACTTCGCCCAGTCCCATTGAACGAAACCCGGTTCGTCCTGCGCGCCCGCCGGCGCGCCGCCCAGCAGGCCGATGAGCAGCCCCAGGGCGATGAAAATCGTTATTCTGCGTTTCAAGGTGGTTCCCCTTTGTGTGTTGGCATTTTGTTACAATTCACATTGATTCTAGAAGGAAAAGCGGTTTCCGTCTACCGATGTTCGCAGCGCGGCAGGCTGACGGCTGGCCTACGCTGACCCGGCGCGGCGCAGATTTGCGCCTTTTTTCACAAATTATGATAGCGCGATGAGGATTTGTCCAATCGGTCTGCCAGGGCGGTTGAACTCTCGTAACGGTTCAGGTAAACTTAATGATGGTCTTATATATTGTATCGTGATCCAGACTGACCACCACTGCTCTCATTGTTTATCCGCTATACGTGTATACGTAACACGAGGAAACCGCATGGCCGAAATAGATAAACCGATGCTGCTGGAATGGTACCGCCAGATGTTTCTCATCCGGCAGTTCGAGAACCAGTGTGATGTGCTGTATAAAGAGAAAAAAATCACCGGCGTTTATATGCACCTGTACAGCGGCCTGGAGGCGACCGGCGTCGGCGCGGTAGCTGCGCTGCGCCCCAGCGATCATGTCATCACCGCCTACCGCGATCACGGCATCGCTCTGGCGCGCGGCATGGACCCCAAAGTGGCGATGGCCGAAATGATGGGCAAACGCACCGGGTGCAGCGGCGGCAAGGGCGGCTCGATGCACCTGGCCTCCCGCGAACACAACTTCTGGGGCGGTTACGCCATCGTCGGCGGGCATCTGCCGCTGGCGGCGGGCATCGCGCTTGAATCGCGTTATAACGGCAAGGATGACGTGGTGCTGTCCTTCATCGGCGACGGCGCGACCAACAACGGTTATTTTCACGAGGCAGTTAACCTCAGCGCCGTGTGGGATCTGCCGGTCGTCTGGCTGATCGAAAACAATGGCTACGGCATGGGTACGCCGGTCGAGGTTGCCAGCGGCCAGCCGGAACTACACAAGCGGGCGGTGGCCTATGGCATCAAAGATATGGGGCGCGTGGACGGCCAGAATGTGGTGGACGTGTACAACGTCGTCACCAAAGCCGTCGAATACGCCCGCAAAAAAGGCCCGGTGCTGATCGAATCGCTGACTTACCGGTATAAGGGACACGGCGTTTCTGACCGCAGTTACGATAAACTGGCCGAACTGCGCGACTGGCAGCAGAAAGACCCCATCCTGGTCTTGCAGGATTACCTGTGCAAACACTTTGAGTGCATCGAAGAAGAACTGAAAGACATCGAACGGGCGGAGATGGCCGCCGTTCATGCGGCGGTGGAGTTCGCCGAGGACAGCGAAGCGCCCACCTACGACGACCTGATTAGCCACGTTTACGTCGAGGAATAAACCGAGATGGCCGATAAAAATATGCCGATGCGCGAAGCCCTGCGGATGGCTTTGCGCGAGGAGATGATCCGCGACGAGCGCGTATTCGTGATGGGCGAGGAAGTCGGCGCGTGGCAGGGTACGCACCGGGTGACGCGCGGTTTCCTGGAGGAATTCGGCGAAAAGCGCGTGCGCGACACGCCGATCAGCGAGATGGCGATTGCCGGGGCGGCGGTCGGGGCGGCGATGGCCGGGCTGCGTCCGGTGGCGGAGATCATGACCATCAACTTCGCCTTCCTGTCGCTGGACGCCATCATCAACCACGCCGCGAAAATTCACTATATGTTTAACGGCCAGTTTCGCGTGCCGATGGTCATCCGCGCCGCGTCCGGCTGGGGCGACCAGGCTACCGCCACGCATTCGCACACGCCGGAGCCGATTTTCGCCCACTTCCCCGGCCTGTATGTCGGCTGCCCGGCCACCCCGCGTGACGCCAAGGGCATGTTAAAGGCCGCCATCCGGGATGATAACCCGGTTTTGTTCACCGAAAGCATCGCGCTGTACCCTAAACCCGGACTCGTGCCGGAGGAGGACGACTTCGTGCTGCCCATCGGCAAGGCGGACATCAAACGCGAAGGGCGGCATGTGACGCTGGTGACTTATGCGCGCGGCGTGGAATGGTCGCTGCAAGCGGCGGAACAGCTTGCCAAAGAGGGCGTTGAATGCGAAGTGGTAGACCTGCGCTGGCTGCGCCCGCTGGATACGGCCACCGTGTTCGAGAGCTTCCAAAAGACCAACCGCTGCGTGGTGGTCGAGGAGTCGCTGCCGTATTACAGCGTCGGCAGCGAGATCGCGGCGCAGCTCCAGGAGCATATGTTTGATTATATGGACGCGCCGGTGAAGCGCGTGAGCGCGATGGACGTGCCGCTGCCGTATGCCCGCGAGATTGAACTGATGGCGCTGCCTAACGCGCAGAAGGTCGTGGACGCAGTGAGGGAGATTATCTGAGTATGGCGACCCCGATTACCCTTTCGATGGAAGGTACATTCATCAACTGGCTGAAAAATGTCGGCGAAACGGTTAAGGCCGGGGATGTGGTGGCCGAAGTCGAATCCGACAAGGCGACCATTGAAATCGAAGCGCCCGCCGCCGGGGTGCTGAGCGCGCAAAACGCCCAACCCGGCGACTCGCTGGCGGAAGGCGCGGTGATCGGCCAGATCGGCGAGTCGGCTGCCGCGCCGGCCCCCGCTGCGCCCGCGCCTATGCCGGCGGCTGAACCCGCGCCGGCCCCCGCTGCGCCCGCGCCCATGCCGGCGGATGCCCCTGCGCCCAAACGGGCCAACGGCGCGCCGCCCGCCGCGCCGATGCCGGAAATCCGCGTGAAGGCTTCGCCGCTGGCGCGCCGCATCGCCGAGGAAAAAGGCATTGATCTGCGCCAGGTGGCCGGGACCGGGCCGGGGGGACGTATCACCAAAGAGGACGTGGAGGGCTTTACGCCGCCGCCCGCGCCTTCCCCGACGGTTGTCACTGTGCCGGGGCGCAAGCTGCCGGAAGGCCCGGACGTGGAGATCATCGAGATCAGCACCATGCGTAAACGCATCGCCGCCGGGACGATGGAAAGCAACCAGACCACGCCGACCTTTTTTGTGACGGTCGAAAGCGACGTGGCCGCGCTGATGGCGCTGCGTAAACAGCTTAACGACAGCCTGCCGGAAGGCGCGACTAAAATCAGCGTTAACGATCTGATCGTGAAGGCGGTGGCGCTGGCGCTGCGGCAGTTCCCGAACCTCAATTCGCATTACTACGGCGACAAACTCGCCCGCCATCTGCGGGTCAATATCGGCATCGCGGTGGCCGTGCCGCAGGGCGGCGTCATTTACGTGGTAGCGAAAGACGCCGATAAACTTTCGCTTGGCGCGCTGGCGGAACTGAATAAAGCCATGATTGCCCGCGCCCGCGAGGGCAAAATCAAGCCCGACGACATCAGCGGCGCGACCTTCAGCATCAGCAACCTGGGGCCGTATGATGTGGAGCATTTCACCGCCATCATCAACCCGCCGGAAGCCGGCGTGCTGGCGGTCGGTTCGGCGCGCGCTGTGCCGGTGGTCAAAGAGGGCGGCACGCTCGGCGTCGGCCAGCGGATGCGCGTCACACTCAGCGTGGATCACCGCGTCAGCGACGGCGCGGAGGGCGCGGAATTTTTGCAGTTCTTCCGCCAGTTGATCGAAAACCCGATGCGGCTGCTGATCTAAGTGCCGACCTCACCCCTAACCCCTCTCCAAACGGAGAGGGGAGTCGCGCGCAGCGCGGCGGGGTGAGGTTGACCGTTTAACATCCACGCGGGCATTTTACAGGGACGGCCACAAATGGGCGCATTTCGGTGCGCCCGTTTTGATTCCTGGGAACTAAAGCGCCCCGCTTATCGTCTTTATCTCAAAGTACAGTATCCTAAGAGTCAAAACGGCCATTGTGAGGATGTTTTTAGTATGATGGAGCCAACCAACCCGATTGATATTCTCATCCGCCTGCTGGTGATTCTGTTCCTCATCTTTTTGGGCACAACCCAGAGCGTTACGCCGCCGGGCGGCGGTGGCGGCGGCGCGCCGGTCAGCCGCAGCCTGACGGTTATCGAAAACGTGGAAGTCATCACGCTCGAATCCTACCCGTACCAGTTGATGCTCAACGTCAGCGGCTACCAGCCGGACGGCTGCCAGCTGTCGGTGCTGGTCGAACAGCGCCGCGAGGGCAGCACCGTATTCGTGCAGATTTACCGCGAAGTGCCGCTGGACATGATCTGCACCATGCAGCTTGTGCCGTATAACGACACTATCCGGCTGGACGGCGGCTTCGAGAGCGGCGTTTACCAGATCAACGTCAACGGCATGGTGGTGAATGTGAATTTGTGATTTCCGGCAGTCATTTTTGACTCGGCACTCAGTATTTGTACCACATTACTTTTTCAGGAGAGAGACACCCATGACCCGAAAAGCCTTTTCCGTCTTATGTGCGGTCGCGCTGCTGCTGCTGGCCGCTGCCGCCGCCGGCGCGCAGGATGCGCCGCAGCCGGGCGTCAGCCTGACCATCTACAACCGGGGGACGGCGCTGGTGCAGGATCGCCGCACTTTCGAGCTTCAGGCCGGCGTCAGCACCCTGGACTTTACCGATGTGGCGGCCACCATTGACCCCACCTCCGTCAGCTTCAAATCGCTGACCGACCCGGCAGGCACAATCGTGCTGGAACAGAACTACGTTTATGATCTGGTGGACAGCGCGGCGCTGCTGCGGCGCTACCTGGATGAGCAGATTCAGGTCACGACCCAGGACGGCGCGGTTTATGCCGGCCAGCTTTTGAGCGGGCGCGGCAGCGAAATCATCCTGCGCCAGGACGACGGGCAGGTGGCGGTCGTGCGGCTGGACAAAATCCGCGACGTGCGCTTCCCGGCGCTGCCGGAGGGCCTCATCACCCGGCCTACGCTGCGCTGGCTGCTGCAAAGCGCCGGCGGCCCGCAGCAGGTAGAACTGACCTATCTGGCGGGCGGCATGAACTGGTCGGCGGATTATATCGTGCTGCTGGCGAACGGCGGCGGCAGCCTTGACCTGAACGGCTGGGTGACGCTGACCAACACCAGCGGCACGAGCTACGCCGACGCCCAGGTCAAGTTGGTGGCCGGCGACGTGAACCGCCTGCCAGAACGGGGAGTGGAAACCCCGGCGTTCGAAGTGCAGGATATGGCGATGCCCACCGCCGCCGCCGCGCCCCAGGTCGAACAGCGCGACATCTTCGAGTATAAACTGTACGAGATTCAGCGTCCGGTGACGGTCGCCAATAACGAAACCAAACAGGTCGAGTTCGTCACCTCAGCGGGTGTCCCGGCCACTACTTTTTACGTCTACGACGCCGGCAGCCCGTTTTACGGCTACTACGGCCCGGTCACCGACCAGTATTACGGCCAGTCTGACATCACGACCGTGCAGAACTGGCTGGAATTTTCGACCGGGGAAGACGGCGGCGCGAACGCCGACCTGCCCGCCGGGCGCATCCGGGTGTACCAGGAAGACGTGGACGGCGCGGCGCTGCTGATCGGCGAGAACACGCTTGACCACACGCCGAAAGGCGAAAAAGTGCAGCTGCTCCTGGGCAACGCCTTCGACCTGGTGGGCGAACGCACGCAGACCAGCTTCCAGTTCATCGCCCGCAATGTCATCGAGGAAACCTACGAGATCAAACTTCGCAACCGCAAGGAAGATCAGGCCGTCGAAATCCGCGTGCCGGAGCGCCTGTTCCGCTGGAGCAACTGGGAAGTCCTCGCCGCCTCCGACGCCTATACGCGACTGAACGCCTGGACGATTGAGTTCCGCGCCACCGTTGAACCGGGGCAGGAGAAGGTCATCACCTACACCGTGCGCTACACCTGGCCGAATTAACCCGGCCAGCCGCAGCAGCCAAAAACAGCCTCAAACGAGGCTGTTTTTTATGTTCTGGCGTGCCTGGAGGGATTCGAACCCCCGGCCCTTTGCTCCGTAGGCAAATGCTCTATCCACTGAGCTACAGGCACGTATTGACCATTATGGTAACACGGTTGCGCGGCGGGGTCAAGGCATAATCCGGCGGGCGCGGGAGGGCTGCGGAACGAATGTGTTTTTGCGCTGCGGGCGATTCGCTGCTAATCTGGATTCGGGATGGACTGATAATTGAGAGTAAACCTGTGAAGATTTTGCAGCGTTTGTTACCGATCCTGCTGCTGGCGCTGGCGGCCTGCGGCGGCGATACCGGCGGCGAAGCGGCCAGCCTGCCGACCGCCACGCTCGCGCCCATCGTCAGCATGACACCGCGTTTTACGGCCACACCCGTCCCGTCACGGACGCCGCTGCCGACCAACACCTACACGCCGTCGCCCACGCCGATCACGCCCACGCCGTCGAATACGTTCACGCCGTCGCCCACGCCGCCCGTCACCGGCATCGTCGCATCCTTGCAAACGGTCAACGTGCGGCAGGGGCCGGGCGTCAACTTCAGCGCCATTCGCGCGCTCGTCCCCGGCACAGGCGTCGAAGTACTGGGGCAGAACGAAGACGGCAAGTGGCTGAATATCAAAATGGAGGATGGGACAGAAGGCTGGATTGCTACCAGCCTGGTGCGGGTGAACCCCGCGCCGACGCTGTTCCCGACCGCCACCCCCTCCCCTGACCTGACCGCCCTGGCGCTGGGTACGCCGCTGCCGACCGCCGTCTTGGGCGGCGGCACGATCACACCCACGCCGCCGCGTTCGGCCAGCACGCCCACACTGCCCGGCTCGGAGATGCCCACGCCGGAAACGACCGAAACGCTCACCTTCGCCCTGCCGGTGATTGATGTGGATTCCATCCAGCAGACGGCAACGGCGCTGGCTGGCGGTACGGGCATTCCCACCTCGACGCCCTTCCCCACGCCGGGGCCGGTCACCGCGACTGCTCTGGCAGGCACGGCGGCGGTCGTCACGCCCACCTTCACGCCGCTGGCGCTGACGCCCGGAACCGGCAGCGAGGGCAGCAGCGGCCCGCAGCAGGGTATAGACGTGCTGGCCTACTGCGACAACCCGCTGTTCGGCAACCCCGCGCCGAGCAGCTTAACAACCGGGGCAACCATTGACATTTTCTGGAGCTGGTTCGCCAGTGAGCGCGAGTATATCCAGCAGCATGTGGATAACGCGCTCTACGATGTGCGGGTGAACGGCGTGCCGCTGCAAAACTGGCGTTCACATATCAGCCGGGTGCGCCAGCAGGCTGACGGCAACTACTGGGTTTACTGGTTCGTGCCTTACGGCCCGCTCCAACCCGGCCAGTATACCATCACCTACAGCGTCACCTGGCGCAGCCGTATCACCGACGGTTACGACTTTTTCGGGCCAGGCACGACGACGGTCAGCGAAAGCGGCACCTGCACTTTCACCGTGCGGTGAGCCGGAAATCTAAAAATCGAGGGTTTTCCGCAGCATCACAGTGGTCGTGCCGTCGGGCTGAAGTTCTGGCGCGCCGATGGTGTTATAACCCTGCCGCGCCCAGAACCGGAGCGCCGCCGGGTTGTTAGTCTGCACCGCTGCCAGGACGGCGCGGGCGAGGTGATCTCGATAGAGGAACTGTTCGATGTGGGCGAGGACGCGCGCGCCCAGCCCCGCGCCCCGGTACGGCTGCGCGATCATCAGCAGTTCGATGAAGGCGTGAAACCGCTCGCCCCCAAAGCCTGCCGGTATCACATCCAGGACGCCGCGCATCAAGCCGTCCCGGTCGAAGATGCCGTAGAATATTCCACCGGCTTCGGCAGACAGCGCCAGGTCTTTTTGCACCGTTTCCGGCGAGGCCGCCGCCGTCCCCAGCGCCAGAAAATCCTCGCTCTGCCGGTAAACGGCCAGCACCGCCGGCAGGTCGTCTGCCGTGACGGGGCGGAGGGAAAAATCGTTTTCTGCTGCCACCGTACCCACTTCGACACCACTGCGTTTAAAAAGCAGTTCGGGGCGAACTGCCGCCCGCCCCGAAACCTCGCCTACAGATAGTCCGCGTGGATGATGCGGACGTGCCGCGCCGGTTCTTCGCCGTAACTCTGCGATCCCAGGTCGGCCTCCCGCGCCAGTTCATGCTGCAAACGGCGGATGTGGGGCGCCTGGGGCGAAAGATCAACGTAATGCGCCCCGGCGCGGACGCGGGCAATCGCCACCCGCGCTTCTTCAATCGCCTGGCTGGCCGGGTCGCGGTAGTCGGCGTCCAGTTGGAACACATCCATCAGGAAGGATTCCATCTGCGAGATGGTATTGGCGCGCAGCACGTAAATCGGCATCCCGCGCCGCTCGGCATCCACGATCAAACGCGGGCGGCGGCGGTAGTAGTTCTTCAGCGTCACAATCGCATCCGCCTGGCCGAAATCATCCACCAGGTTAACCGGGACGCGCAGCCGCCGCGCCGACTGCTGCAAGCGGTTGCGCGCCACGCCGTAGGCATACAGCCGCAGCGGTTCGCCGCGCGCACCGCCGTTGCCGGCCTCCCGAACCGGCATGACCATTGTATCGGTGGGTTTGCCGCCCCGCCGGCTGGACGTGCCGTTGCGACCGCCGGTGCGGTCGGCCAGGGCTTTTAACTCCGGCTGGCCGGTTTCGATCTCGATTTCGCCCGCCGCGTTGCGGGTGCGGATTTCCACCGGCAGCGGGCGGCCTCGCAGCATGGCGTCCACCGAAGCGGCCACGTCTTCATGAATCACCAGCCGGTCGCGAGTCTGGATTTCGATCAATACGTCAAAAGTGGGCGGCGAGCGGCGCTCCAGCACCGTTTTTTGCGTCCCTCGGCGGCGGGCTTCCTCGTCAGAAAGCGTGACCGACTCGATGCCGCCGACCAGATCGGACAGCGTGGGGTTGAGCAGCAGGTTTTCCAGCGAATTGCCGTGCGCCGTGCCGATTAACTGCACGCCGCGCTCGGCGATGGTGCGGGCGGCCATCGCTTCCAGTTCGCGCCCGATTTCATCAATGACGATCACTTCTGGGTTGTGGTTCTCGACCGCTTCGATCATCACTTCATGCTGGCGGTCGGGGCGGGAAACCTGCATCCGGCGCGCCCTGCCGACGGCGGGGTGCGGCACGTCGCCGTCGCCGCCGATCTCGTTAGAGGTGTCTACGATGACGACACGGCGGCTGTCGGCCAGCACGCGAGCGGCCTCGCGCAGCATGGTAGTTTTGCCCACGCCGGGCGGCCCCATCATCAGGATGCTCTGGCCGGTTTCGATTAAGTCCTGAAGGATTTCAATCGTGCCGTACACCGCGCGCCCCACGCGGCAGGTCAGGCCGACGACATCGCCGCGCCGGTTGCGGATGGCCGAAATGCGGTGCAGCGTGCGCTCCAGGCCGGCGCGGTTATCGGCATCAAACGCGCCGATGTTGGCGACGACCGTATCAATGTCGGCGCGCGTGATCTCCTCGTCCATCAGCTGAATTTCACGCTCAAAAAAGCGGGCAGTAGGGACGCGCCCCAGATCAAGCACGATCTCTAACAGGTCGTCTGTATTGCCGATAGTGTCCAGGGCCTTGCTCAAGCGAGCCGGTAAAACTCGTTTGAGTTCGAGGATATTGTCGGTTATACGTCGTTCCATAAAGGCGATAAAAAACTCCTCATCCATGCCGGTACGAGTCGATAATGCCGCTGGTAGGCGGCTTGACCGGGCTGGGTGTTACAGCCTCCAGTTTGTGGTGCAGCGGCGCGAAAGCTGTCGCGCGTACACCAGCAGTAATATGTTTAATCATCACGGCCTGCCGCGCGCGTTGTTCAAAGCCCAGGTCGAGCAGCACGCTGTCCAGCCAATCCTGGTAGCGGCGCACGCGCACGTACACCGGCAGTTTGTCGCGCCCCGTGCGGGCGACGGCTGCCGCAATGATCGCCGGCGCTTCGTTAAAGATGTCCGGGTGCAGGTGAGGCATCAGGTAAACGCCCGATTTACCCTCCGCCACCGCGATATACCCTTCAAGCCGGTCGTTTTTACGGTAAATCAATCCGTGTCCGTCGCCGGGTAAATCCGGGATTTGCTGAACCAGGCGCGGCACGATGTTGCTGTGCAGCATCTGGATTTCCGGCAGGTCGGCGTCGGTCGCTCTCAGCAGTTCCGCCGGCTGCGGCAGGCAGGCCGCGCCGGGTACATACTGCCAGATTTCCTGGCGGGCATAAATCGAATAACTGGCCGTCCGAATCGTCCTGAACAGCGGCATATCCTCGTCTACTTCGGCGGCCAGCAGGTGCGCGCCGCGTTTGCCGGCCTCCACCGCCATCGCGTCCAGGATGTGCAGCCAGGTATGGTCGTCCTCGTCCTCTGACTCCGGCGCGGGGGCGATGTAAGCCACGTGCGCGCAGTGGCCCTCCGGCTTCAACCGGAACTGCCCGACCACCTGCTGCTTGCCGGAACGGGTGATGAGCGTATGCACGCCGCGATAGGGCAGCAGCAGATTGAAGATGATTCCGCCGTGATATGGCGACCCGGCGTTCTGAGTAAAACACAGCTCGCTGTCCAGAACGGCACCGTTTTCGCTCAGGCGTTTGACCAGCGGCAAGTCCACCAGTTTTATTGCGCGGGTTTCGGTCGTATCACGCACCATCAGCCTCTTTGGGAAAACACTGCCGATCCAGCACGATACCCCCTGCGCCAGCCGGAGTTAAAGGAACTACCTGCGGTGAGAGTGGGTGGTATGAGGTAAACACGGGCGATAGAATTTTTCATTAAGGTCTATTGTAGCATTCTCAGCTTAATTGGCAATCCTGATACCCTGGATGTTTTACCCAATCCCACCTATCTTACGCCTTTCAGGTGAGAATTTGATGAATAGTATAAATGCCGCTGTTCGGATTATAAAGGGTCAAAATAGCTCACAAAGGGCAGTGTTCCGTGTCGAAAGCCGCCGCAAACAGGCGCACATCCGCTGCGGGCAAAACAGTTTAAAAAGCTGACCCCTTGACGCTTCCCCATTCCACCCTTACACTGAAAAACGTTCGCCCAGATAAATAAATCTTCATCAATACAGACGAATACAGGCCGAAGCTCCATAACCGGAGCGCGGGGGAACCACTTTGGGGGTGAAGGCCGTTTGCGCGGCCAGGGCATCCTTTCAGCCCGAACCTGTCAGCTTACCTCGCAGGCCGATCACGAAAGGCTCATTTTACTGTCCGGCACAGGCAAAGTGAGCTTTTGTTTTGTGTGAATACGGCTTATCAGGCATCGGTTTAAGCGGTTTCTGGTGGAGGTTTGAAGACCCCATGCACGTTTTGCGCGCTTTGCCCAATCTGTTTCAGATCTGGCGGGACGAGTTCCGGGGGTACAACGGCCAGCTTTTCCGGCGCGATCTGCTGGCCGGCATTACCGTCGCTGCCGTTGCGCTGCCCCTGGCGCTGGCGTTCGGTGTGGCTTCCGGCGCGACCGCCGCAGCCGGCCTGGTGACGGCCATCCTGGCCGGGTTTATCATCGGCGGGTTGGGCGGGGCCGGCTACCAGATTTCCGGCCCGACGGGCGCGATGTCGGCGGTTTTGATCGTGCTGGCAAGCCGCTATGGAATCGAGGGCGTGTGGACTGCCGGGGTCATCGCCGGTGGGCTTATTCTGCTGATGGGCGTCTTTAACCTGGGGCAGATTGTTAACTTTATCCCCTCGGCGGTGATCGCCGGCTTCACCAGCGGCATCGCCGTCATCATCTTCATCGGGCAGCTTGATAACCTGCTGGGGGTGACGACCGAAGCGGCTGAAAACGCGCTGGTCAAACTGACACACTATTTCCGGTTCGACTATACCCCCAATATCGCCGCCGTCGGCTTAAGCGCCCTGGTCATCCTGCTGATGGTCTTCTGGCCCAAACGCCTGAATGCCCGTTTTCCGGGGTCGCTGCTGGGACTCATCGTGGCGACTGCCGCCGCGCTGCTGCTGCATCTGGACATTCCGGTTATCGGCGCGGTCCCGCAGACGATTCTGCTCGATCAGCGTTTGCTGCCGGCGCATATTCCCTGGCAGCACATCGGCGATTTAATCATGCCGGCCCTGTCTATTGCGGCGCTGGGGTCAATCGAAAGCCTGCTGTGCGGCACGGTGGCAGGCCGCATGACCGGCACAAAAATGGTTTCCGGCCAGGAGTTAATCGCCCAGGGGGTGGGCAACATCATCATTCCCTTTTTCGGCGGCGTCCCGGCAACCGCTGCCATCGCCCGCACGAGTGTCGCCATCAAAAGCGGCGGCAAAACGCGCGTCATGAGCCTGGTTCATTCCGCCGCTTTGTTACTGGCCGCCCTGGTACTCGCGCCGGTGATTGCACATGTGCCGCTGGCGGCGCTGGCGGGGGTGCTGGCGGTAACGGCCTGGCGCATGAACGAATGGGGCGAAATCCGCGAGATTTTCCGCCGCCGCTTTAAAAGCGCGATGTTCGCTTTTGTCAGCACGCTGATTGCGACCGTTGCGCTCGACCTGACGCAGGCCATTATTTTAGGGATCGGCCTTTCTGCGATGATCTTCGTGTTTCAGATCAGCCGCATCAAAGTGATCTTCGCGCCGGTTTCGGTCGAAAAGATGCGCGCCGACGGTTATGAAATGCAGTATGATGCCAACCGTATCATGGTGGTTTATATTATGGGGCCGTTGTTTTTTGGCACGGCGAGTACATTCAATGCCGCCCTGGAAAACCTGAACGGAAACCAGGACATCATTTTAAGCCTGCGTACCGTCCCCCTGCTGGATACAACGGGCATCAGCGCCATCGAAAATCTCATCGAGCGGCTTGAAAAAGAAAGCCGGCGCATTTACCTCAGCGGGCTGACCGACCCGGTGCGCTCGTACCTGGAACGCGCCGGGGTGATTCAACATCTGGGGGAAAACCGGGTGTTCTGGAGCGCCTATGAGGCCATCATGGCCGCAGACCACTACCGCGCCAATATCAAACGGCACACCGAAGAATATGCCCGGTTAAAACCCGCCCCTGGAACCGGCGCGGCTTAAGGGTTAAACGACCCGAACGGCATTCAAAGGCGGGGGCGGGTTTCTAAACCCACCCCTACTTTGCGTTGAGCCTTTTCTCTCTGTGTCTCCGAGCCTCTGTGTTGCGTTTTTACCGCGTTTACACCACTACGTTGATTTTCGGCTCCTGGCCGCCGCGCGCTTGGACGAAAATCACGCGGCGGGGCTGGCCGCCGTTCAGCAGCTTTTTCACGCCGTCGCTGTCCAGCGCCAGGCGTTCGGCCTCCTCGGCAGTGATGCCCGCCGGGACTTGCAGGCGGTCGCGCACTTTGCCGTTCACCTGCACCACCAGCGTCACCAGGTCTTCGGCGGCTTTATCAGCGTCGTAGGCCGGCCACTCCTGCTTGTGGATGCTGTAGGGGTGTCCCTGGCGCGCCCACAGTTCTTCGGCGATGTGCGGCGTGAAGGGGGCCATCAGCAGCAGCATGGAACGAACGGCCTCGCGCCAGGCATCCGCGCCCACATTCCCTGCGCGGGCGGCGGCTTTCAGCTCGTTCCGCAGCGCCATCAGCCCGGCCACGCCGGTATTAAAGCTGAAGTTTTCCAGCGCGTCGGTCACTTTTTTGATAGTCTGGTGGACGCGGCGCTCCAAAATGCGTTCGGCCTCTGGGTCGCCGGCGGCGGGCGGTTCGATGCCGGTCACGATGTCCCACACGTCGTTAATCCAGCGCACCACGCCCTGAATACCCTTGCTGTCCCAGGGGCCGCCCTTCTGCCAGTCGAAACCGAACATCAGGTAGGCGCGCACCGTGTCTGCGCCGTGCCGGGCCACCCATTCATCCGGGTTGACGACGTTGCCTTTGGTCTTGGACATACGCTGAATGTCCAGATGATGCCTGAGCTGTTCGACGCGGCATGTCCCGTCAATATTGGGGATGGTGATAAACGCATCCGGCAGCACTTCGACGGTGCGGAAGTCGCCATCGCTTGTTTCAACCGTCAGGATATTTTCGGTGCGTTTGACGATTTCGCCCATCACGCCGTCGAACGATGCCGGGGCGTCTTTGGGATCAATCACCTCCACACGGTCGGCGAACAGTTTGGCGGCCTGCCACGTGCCGGTCGCCAGGATGAAATGCCCGTCGCGTTCCTCGCCCAACACCTGCCCCTGGTTACGCAGCTGGAGCATTGGCTCGCCCCAGGCCAGCACTTCCGGGTCGCGGTCATGCGCGCGCATGATACGCTGCGTCTCGTCAAACATGCCCAGGTCGCGCATGGCTTTGGCGAACCAGCGGGCGTACAGCAGGTGCATGGTGGCATGTTCCGCGCCGCCGGTATAGGTATCCACCGGCAGCCAGTAGGCGGCTTCTTCCGGGTCGAACGGGCCGGCAGTGTAGTTGGGACTCAGGTAGCGATACCAGTACCAGGACGAACACATGAACGTATCCATCGTGTCGGTTTCGCGGCGGGCGGGCCGGCCTTCCGAGTCCACCGTGTTCAGAAAACCCTGGTGGAACAGCAGCGGACTCTGCCCGGTGGGCAGGAACTCGACATCATCCGGCAGCAGCACCGGCAGTTGATCGTCCGGCACGGCCTCCATTGTGCCATCCTGGCGGTGAATGATCGGAATCGGCGCGCCCCAGTACCGCTGGCGCGAAATCAGCCAGTCGCGCAGGCGGTAGTTGATGGCTTCCTTGCCGATGCCGCGCGCTTCCAGCCAGTCTATCACGGCGCTGATGGCCGGGTTTTTGCGGCCTTTTTCGCGGGTGGCGGGTGTGCCGTTAAACGGCCCGCTGTTGACCATCAGCCCTTCGTGCGGC
The DNA here is from genome assembly GCA_014338005.1 of Chloroflexota bacterium. Classification (GTDB taxonomy): domain Bacteria; phylum Chloroflexota; class Anaerolineae; order Aggregatilineales; family Phototrophicaceae; genus CFX2. The sequence goes on from QUBZ01000035.1 coordinate 28,119, forward strand.
CAGGCTTCGGTCATGGTATCGCCGTCCAGCGCCATGCCTTCCGGCTGGATGACCACGCGCACCTTGAGGCCGAACTTGCGGGCGAACGCGAAGTCGCGCTCGTCGTGGGCCGGCACAGCCATGATCGCGCCGCTGCCGTAGCTAATCATCACGTAATCGGCAGTCCAGATCGGGATGCGCTCATCATTGACCGGGTTAATGGCATATGCGCCGGTAAACACGCCGGTTTTTTCCCGGTTTTCTGCCGTGCGTTCGATTTCGGTGGCGCGGGCGGCCTGTTCGACATAGGCTTCGACGGCGGCGCGCTGCTCCGGCGTGGTGATTTTTTCCACCAGCGGATGTTCGGGGGCCAGCACCATGAAGGTCGCGCCCCACAGTGTATCCGGGCGGGTGGTAAAAACCTCAATCGGGTCGCCTTTTTCATCCTCTTGGTCTGAGGATGCGACATGGAAAACGACGCGCGCGCCTTCGCTTTTGCCGATCCAGTTGGTCTGCATGGTTTTGATCGGCTCCGGCCAGTCAATCCGGCTGAAATCCAGCATTTCTTCGGCATACCGGGTGTAGCGGAAGAACCACTGGGTCATCATCTTCTGGATGACCGGCTGGTTGGTGCGTTCGTCCTTGCCATCAATCACCTGCTCGTTCGCCAGCACGGTTTGCAGCGTCGGCGACCAGTTGACCAGCGCCTCGCCGCGATAGGCCAGGTCGTTCTCGAAGAACTGTTTGAAGAACCACTCCGTCCACTTGTAGTAGCCGGGGTCGCAGCTTATGGCCTCGCGCTCCCAATCGAACATCGCGCCCATGCTGCGGAGCTGGCGGCGCATGTTTTCGATGTTGGCATACGTCCATTTTTTAGGGTGAATGTTGCGCTGGATGGCGGCGTTTTCGGCAGGCAGGCCAAAAGCGTCGAAGCCCATCGGGAACAGGACGTTAAAACCGCGCATCCGTTTGTAGCGGGCGCGGGCGTCGCTGGGCGTCATGGCGAACCAGTGGCCGATATGCAGATCGCCGCTGGGGTAAGGCAGCATGGTCAGCGCGTAGTGTTTGGGTTTGCTCCAATCCACCACCGCGCGGTACAGCCTGTCGGCTTCCCAACGCTGCTGCCATTTTTGCTCGATGTCTTGCGGGTTATATTTGTCGGTTGTTGTCATGGTTTTATGTCTTCTCTATGGCTGTTAGCGGCTGGCAGCCGGCATATAACCAGGGCAGCCGTCTGGCGTTCTTGGCGTTTTGGCGGTTAAGAAATGAAATTGTACCAGAGATTAGAAGACGAAACAGTGGGGGGGCGCGGCTAATTACCGCTGAACAAGAGAAGAGCGGGCCACCTCGATACCCGATTGGATGGTGAAAACAATCATCGTGGTTAATCCTTTCCAGATGATTTTTGCACTATATCACAGGCGGCGAAGCGGAGTCAAGACACCCCAAACACCCGGCCATCAGTTCTGGCAGATACGCATGTAATCCAGGTCGAAGCGGATGGGCGTGTCGTCCGCCGCCGCCGAGCCGAAAAAGACGAAACGCCCATCCGGCCAGGTGCGGTCTACCACCGTATTGACGTACTCGCCGTTGATGTAAAAATCGAACGTGTCCTCACGGATGTCCACGCGCAGGGTATTGGCGATGCCGTCCCCCAGGCGGACGGCGCGGCTGGGCGACCAGCGCACCAGATCGTTATAGCGGCCATCTGACCAGCGGGCGATATAATACTGGCCGGTGCTGCTAATCATGAAGGCCAGGAAGCCGTTTTCGTCCTGGTAGCGCAGCCAGATGCCCGTCCGCACCGAAACATCCGGGGTGAAATGTTGGGCGCGCACCACCGCTTCAACACGGGCGCTGCGGAAGAAAAAGCCGCGCAGGCTGCCCCAGGTGGTGGATTCGCTGCCGCCGGCCCCTGTGCCGATACGAAGCTGGTAGGCATCCTCGACCATTTCCGCCACCGAACGGCTGCCGGCCCCGACGAACCAGTCGTTAAGCGAGCACCCCCCGGCGAATTCGTCTTCGAGAATCACGCGGCAGTCCGGTGACAGCACCCGTTCGGGCGGCAGCGTGGGCTGCGGCTGCGGCCTGCCGGCTTCGACGGGCGCGACAAAATAGGTTTTATCGCCCTCGGCAATCCAGCCTTCCAGCACCCCGCCGCCGTAGCTGATTTTGAACCAGGCCAGCCCGTCCGCGCAGACCGGGCCTTCCAGAACGCGAAAACGTTCGTTGACCTGAATCTGGTCAATGCGCCTGCCGTTCACGCCGGGGCCGCTGCGGACATTCACCGGGCGCGGGTCTTCCGCCCGGACGAAACCCTCAACGCCGGGGAACAGTTGGGACGGCAGCGCGCCGGGGCAGCTCACCAGCGGCGGGCGGGTCGGCGGCGGGGGCGGCAGCGTGCGCGTCGGCGAAGGGAGCGGGCGCGGTGTGGGCGTATGGGTTGGGACAGGCGTCCAGGTGGGTACGGGCGTATCGGTCGGCGTGCTGGTGGGTGTGTCGGTCGGCGAAGGCGTCCACGTCGGCGTATTCGTCGGCGTGCTGGTGGGCGTGTCGGTCGGTGTATTCGTCGGTGTGTCGGTCGGCGTATTCGTTGGCGTATCGGTTGGTGTAGGCGTGCTGGTCGGCGTGTTGGTAGGCGTGTCGGTCGGCGCGGGGGCGACCGGAATCACATCCGGGTTTCCCGCAAGGCTCACCAGCGAAGTCGAAGCCACAATCCAGCCCAGCGTGCCGTCCGGCAGCAGCACCTGATACCACGCGCCGTCCTCGCTGATGCCCCGGATGTCCAGCAGATCACCCGCATCCAGCGACAAAACCGCCGGGTAAATCGCGCCGGGGCCAAGCCGCGCGGCGATGCTGCCCCTCAACATGCGGGCGGCGGGCGTGGCCGGGGTCGGCGTATAGGTAACGGTGGGCGTAAAGGTGGGCGACGGCGTGCGTGTGGGCGTGTCGGTCGGTGTGTTGGTGGCCGTCGGTGTGCTGGTCGGCGTGTCGGTCGGCGACGGCGTGAACGTTGGTGTAGGCGTATCCGTCGGCGTGGGGGTATCGGTCGCCGTCGGCGTGGGGGTGGCGGTGAATGTCGCGGTCGGTGTATCGGTCGGCGACGGCGTGAACGTCGGTGTAGGCGTATCCGTCGGTGTGTCGGTCGGCAGCAGGGCCAGCGCCGCCGCCGTCCCGGTGATGGCGGCTTCGGTCTGCCGGGCGGCTTCCTGCGCGCCGTTCCCGCCGGACAGCAGGGCCAGCGCCGCAGCGGCCAGCACGACTAGAATCACCCCTACCGCGCCCCAGACCAGCGGGCTGCGTCCGCCAACCCGCCGCAGTTGTTCGGGTACAGGCGGCGCAGTGGTATCGCCGCGCGCGCGGGGTGGCATCGGCGCGGTCGTCGGGGCGTCACCCGGCGGGGCAGCAGCGCCGGAGGCCGGCGTCACGGTCGGCGCATCGCCGATTGGCGCGGGCGCGGGACGAGGTGGCAGCGGCGTGGTGAAAAAGCCGGTCGGCAGCCCTTCCTGGCCGTGTATTGCCTGCTCGAAAGCCAGCGCGAAGTCGCGGGTAGAGGGGAAACGCTCGCCGGCAGCCTTCGCCATCGCCCGGTCAAGCACCGGTTTGATGGTTTCCGGCAGGTCTTCTCGCCAGAAGCGCACCGGCGTCGGCTCCTCATTGAGGTGTTTGTTCATCAGGGCGTAGGGCGTATTGGCCTCGAAAGGCAGCCGCCCGGTGAGCATGGTGTAGGTCAGCACGCCCAGCGCGTACTGGTCGGTGGCCGGGGTGACGCTTTCGCCGCGCCACTGTTCCGGGGCCATATAAGAGGGCGTCCCCATCGCCATGCCGGTTCCGGTCAGGGCGCTGGTGGCGGTCGTTAATTTGGCGATGCCGAAGTCCACCAGAAACGGGCTGCCCTGGTCATCGAACATGACGTTATTGGCTTTGATGTCGCGGTGGATGACGCCTTTGGAATGGGCATAATCCAGGGCGCCCGCCAGCGCCCGTATCACACTGGCTGCCTCGGATAACGACGGCAGCCCCTTACCGGACTTCAGCCGGTTGTTGATGCGCTCCGCTAGCGAGCCGCCGGTCAGCAGGCGCATGACCACATAGCTGAGGCCGCCCGACGCGCCGTAATCGTAAACCGGTACGATGTGGGCGTGTTCCAGGGCAGCGGCGGTCTGCGCCTCACGGGTAAACCGTTCCAGATAACCGGCGTCGGCGGCCAGCGCCGGCGGCAGAATTTTAACGGCTACTTCGCGGCGCAGGCTGGGCTGGTAAGCCCGGTAAACTGCGCCCATGCCGCCCGCGCCAAGCATGTGCCGCAGTTCGTACTGGCCGAGTTTTTGCCCGGCCAGGCTGTCCAGGTTGGCCGTAACCGGCGTCACGCCGGAGACAACCTGCGAGGAGAGCGGCTTCTGCCGCCAGGCGGCGGTGTTTTCCACCATGCGCGCCAGCGTTTCAATGGCCTGCGCGATGTTGGTGTTTTGCAGGTCGAAAATATACACCCCGTCCCGTTCCAGCAGGGCGCGCACGTGCGGCGTGGGCGCTTTTTCCGGCGGGATGGGCGTATAACTTTCCTGAAAAACCGGGATCATGGGTTTGTCCAGCCGGTGCGCGTGTTCGACTTCGTGGCGCACCCACTCGGACTCGAATGTTGTGCCGGCGACCAGACAGATGAACACATCGGCGCTTTCGATGGTCGCGCGCAGGTGCGCCGGGAAGGTTTCGCCGCTTTCCGGCGGGCGCTGGTGGACTTCAAGCCCCTGAGCGCGCAGGCTGTCCGCAGCGCGGGCCGCCAGGTCGGCGCTGGGCGTGGATTGGTAGCTGATGTAAACGCTGGTCATAGGCTGCCCGTGTTCCCGGCGTTTGGATTCATTATTCAGTATAGATGATGTGCCGTTTTCTCACCAACGGTATTGATTAATTTTTCACATTAAGAATCGGAGAATGCCGCAAATGAGGATGTGTGGCAGAATAGAGGCGTTCGTCAGCACAGCGGTCAGAGGGATTATGAGCGACTCGACCCCTTACGAGCGATTTTTATCGGCCTATCAAAACGACCAGCCGCCGCCCTGGGACTCCGGCATCGTGCCGCCGGAAGTGCGCGCCCTGGTCGAAGGCGAAAGCCCGCTGCCGCCGGGTCGCGCGCTGGACGTGGGCTGCGGCACGGGCGTCAGTTCGGTTTATCTGGCGCGGCATGGCTGGTTGGTGACAGGCGTGGACTGGGTTGAAGCCGCCCTGGAACGCGCCCGCGAACGCGCGCGGCTGGCCGGGCTGCCCGCCGGCAATCCCCTGTTCGCGCGTGATGATGCCGCCGCGTCGGGCTTTTTGCGCGACCATCCGCCGGTTTCGCTGTGGCTGGACGTGGGCTGCTTACATTCGTTTTCGGCGGAAGCCCGCGCGACGTATACCGCTCATGCGGCGCGGCTGGTACAGCCGGGCGGGGCGCTGCTGCTGTACGCCTGGGGACGGCACGTGCGCGACGGCCAGGAACGCGGCCTTTCGCCGCAGGATGTGGCGGCGCTGTTCGCTCCGGCCTTCACCGTCGCCGCCGTCCAGCACGGCCAGGAAGCCACCGACCAGAGCAAACCGTCAGCGTGGTATACGCTCCGGCGGCGGTAATCACAGTCCTGCCACGCAGCGGTTTATCGAGTATAATGAAACTATAATCTGCATCAAATGTTCTATCTTGGCTGGTCTAGCTCATGGCAAAATCATCGCGCACCGGAGTTCAGAATTACCCGCGCATCCAGGACAAAAACAGCTCTTATTACGATTGTCTGGATGATTCAACGCTTGTTCCGCATCAAGGCAAAATTCTGCCTGAAGAACTGCAATCGCTCATTCGGAAGGCCATTATGACGGCCAACCGAAAGTCCAGCCGCGAGATTCTCTCTATTCCGACGGATGCGACACCGGAACAGATCGCGGCGATTTACGAACGTGAGGGGCGGGAATTGTTCAAGTATTTCAAGAAATACGTTGGAGACCCGGCTTCGACCGCCCACCAGATTTATGGCAAACATTATCGCGCCGTCGGTATTGAACAGTTTCGTAATCGAACGCTGCAAAAAGAGCGCATGAACTCCGGTTGGCGCTATCAATTTCTTGCGGTGGACTGTGCGCGCCAATCAGGACGTTTTCGGAGCGTGTCGGACATCGGCGCGGCAGAGGGCGACTTTAACGCGATTATCGAGTTTCGGAATCCTCAGCTTGACCCGCTGCGTCTGTATGTCTCGGTTAAGAATCGCAGCAATACTCTCGGTGGACAGGATTGGCCGAAAGCGATTGAAGCCCTGGAGCGGGTTGCCAAAACCGATAAAAACGCTGTCGGGCCTTACTGCTGCGTGTTTGGCATTGCAATGGATAGAGGGACACGGTACATCAAGCGTGAACAGAAATCCAAACTTCCACATTCGGTCAATACTGAAGTCTGGCTATCCGATTATTTCTGGCCGTTTTTCTCGAACTACAGTTATGAAGAAATCATGACAATGGTGTTAGATGTTTTGATCTCATCGTATGAGGCTGAAAATCTATCAACTGAGATTGAGATTCCAGATGCGCTGTTAAACTCGTTTGGCGCTGCTTGTGCCGGAGCAGAATTGGTTGATGAAAACGGATACTTCAATGATCCCTACCGTCTCGTCCGTTTCTTTGTGAATAAATAGTGGTGTGAGTATGAACTCGGACATGAAAACAACGACGGTGAAAAACCTCTATACAACCTGCGAAATCATTCACGCCGACAGCCGACAGGCGCTAAAAGCCTTCGAGGGGCAGGTTGATTTAATCGTCACGTCGCCGCCCTATGCCGACGCCCGGCACAAACATTACGACAGCGTTCACCCGAACGAATTTGCCGACTGGTTCATGACATTTCACGAGCCGTTCTGGAACGCGCTTAAACCGACCGGAAGCCTGGTCATCAATATCAAAGATAAAGTGGTGGACGGCGTGCGTCATCGGTACGTGTGGCGCACGCTTGAGGCGCTGGCCGATAAGGGCTGGTTCGCCATTGATGATTATATCTGGCACAAGACCAACCCCATGCCCGGTTACTGGCCCAACCGCCTGCGCGACGGATGGGAATACTGCTTCCATCTGGCGAAGTCCAAAAAGCCCTATTTTAATGCCGACGCGGTGCGACAGCCGATTGGCGACTGGGTGGACTCGCGCTTGAAGAACCTGGGCAAAAACGATTTGAGCCGCCACAATTCGGTGAACAACAGCGGCTTCGGACGTAACATTTCCAGTTGGGTGGACAAAAAGACCGTTCTACCGACCAATGTTTTAAGTCTGGCCGTCGTGGGCAAAAACAAAGGGCATCCCGCCGTTTTTCCGGTGGATTTGCCGCTGTTTTTCATCAAACTGCTGTGTCCCGAAGGCGGCCTGGTGGTTGACCCGTTCGGCGGCAGCGGCACAACCGGACTCGCTGCGCTGACGCTTGGGTTGCGGTCGGTGCTGATTGACAACAACGCCGACTACGTTGAGGAAGCCATCAAACGGCTGCAAGGCAGCGGCGCGGTTGTCTACAATAACGGCGCGTCTCCATAGGCCGGAAACCGCCCTGCCGTTTACCCCCAGTACGCCCTGGCGCGCAGATGCAGGATATGGCGTTTGATGAGCAGCGCCTCCGGGCCGCGCGCACCGCTGGCGGCCAGAAAACGCCGGTAGTCGCCCACCGCCCCGGCGTAATTTTCCATCCGTTCGAGCAGTTTCGCGCGGTCAAGCAGGATGTCCGGCTGCTCCGGGGTTAAACTCAGCGCGGTATCATAATCGGCCAGCGCGCCGTTAAGGTCGCCTTTGTGGCGGCGGGCTTCGGCGCGGCTGAGATAACCCGCCGGCGACTGCGGGGACAGGCGGATGGCTTCATCAAAGTCGCCGATGGCGCGCGCCGTACTGCCCAGCAGCATGTGAATATCGCCGCGCCGGTTGTAGGCCGGGGCGAAATCCGGCTTCAGGCGAATCGACTCGCTCAGGTCGTCCAGCGCGCCGTCCAGGTCGCCCAGGTACGCGCGCGCCGATCCCCGGTTGAAGAACAGCTCGCCCTGGGTATTATCCAGCCGAACGGCTTTATCAAAATCGTCCAGCGCGCCTTTGTAATCCTCCAGGCGCATCAGAACAATCCCGCGATTGTTGCGGGACATAACGTGGTCGGGGTCGAGATGAACGGCATCGTCAAAGTCTTCAAACGCCCGCTCCAGATCATCCTGAACGAGGTAAATCATGCCGCGCTGGTTAAGCGCGTCTATAAAGTGCGGGTTCAGCCTGATGGCTTTGTTCAGGTCGTTTAACGCCTGGCGCAGTTTGTTTTCCTGGATGGACTGCCGGGCGCGGTCGAACAGTTCCTGCGCCGTCAGGGAAGGCTGCTGCGCGCGGCGCGCCGATTTTTTCGCCATGCCAACTCCTTGTTTGTGATGGATAGCATAGCGAATTTTAAGCCGGACGGCTACCGGCAGGGCGGGCAGAACAAGCCGCCGCATCAAAAATGGACAGGTAAAAGTTTAAGAATTGATTATGATTGGGATAATTTTCACAAATCCTTATTGACTCTTTGCACAAACCGACTATATAATGCAGTTGAACATTGGAAAAAATTCAAATGCCAGTCATCGGGAAAATTTCCCGTTTTGAACCAGAGGAGTGCCAATCATGTACATCAGCTATCTGCTCGCCAAGACCATCCAGAACGACCACCTGCGCGAAGCCAAACAGAACCGCCTGGCGCGGCTGATGGACCGCAGCAAAAAGACCCTGGACGCTAAAAAGGGTCGCAGGTAAATTCCCCGCCCTGTTATGGGCGTGAAGCGAAGAACGTCTCTTTTCCCCCCAACACCGGCAGGGCGGTAGACCAGGTTCTACCGCTCTGCTGTTTTTTCAGGGTGGAAGGGCAGCGCGCAAACGGGTTATAATTAGCATAACGTTATTTGCCGGCCTGAATACTAAAATGTCTGACTCCGAGCGCAAAGCGCCGCCTCAAAAACCGATCCCCGAATTCGTGGTGAACGATTTAGAAACGTTAAGGGTGCTGGCCGACCCGCTCCGAATCCAGATCATCGAACTCGTCACCCACCAGCCGCGCACCGTCAAGCAGGTGGCCGCCGATCTTGAACTGCCGCCGACCAAACTGTACTACCACATCAAACAGCTTGAAGAACGGGGTTTGATCCGCGTGGTGGATACGCGCCTGGTTTCCGGCATTGTGGAAAAACAGTACCAGGCCAGTGCCTTCAGCTATCACGTCAATAAAGCTCTGTTTTCGCCGACCAGCCCCGCCGGCAAAGAAGGTTTAAACGTGATGCTGACGGGTTTGTTCGAGGACACCCGCGCCGATATTCAGGAAAGCGTGGCCGAAGGCGCGATTGACGTGTACGCGGAAGAAGACGGCGACCGACCGATCAGCCGGACGCTGATGATGGCGCGTAATACGCTGTATTTAGCGCCCGACCGCGCCGAGGAGTTTTACCGGCGGCTGCGCGGCCTGGTGTGGGAATTTGTGACCGGGGACGAGGAACATCCCGCCGAAAAGCGCGCTTACGGCCTGCTGATCGCTCTGTACCCCACCACCCGACCCTATGGCCGCGAGGAAGATGAAGAAAAGATTAACCGAGAATGACATTCGTCAGATGGTAACGTGACAAAAGTCACTCCGAATCGCGCAGTTTTCGAGTCAAAATAAAGTCAGCATACAGGAAGTAAGAGAGCCAATTTAGAGTTCCACAAAGATTAACTTTTAGAGGCCAACATCAAAGCCTATCTTCACTCTAAAAAGAGGTTCATAGAATAGGATTAACGGACGCCCCGCACGGGGCGTCCGATTTATTTCAGGGAATTTATTCGTCGGCGGTGTTTGAGGCCTGCGCCCGCAGGTCGTTTTCGACGTTTTGTATGCTGTCGCCTTTTTGCAGGCGCTCGGCGGTTTCGCGGTAAGTCTGCCCCAGGTCTACCCCCGCGCTGTCGCCCACCTGCTGGAACAAACTGCCGATTTCCCGCGAATCGCCGCCTTCTAACACCGACAGCATCTCGCCGGACGACAGATTCGCCAGGTTGGGCGATGGCCGCGCGATGCTGACCCGGCGAATAAGGCGTGTCAGGTCGCTGCTGCCGCACTGCGGGCAGACTGGACTGGCCGCGTCGTAATCCTTATAGGATTTATAAAAGAGCGCGAAGGCACGCCCACACTGTTTGCAGCGATAATCATAACTCGGCATAATTCACCCTGGTTGCCCGTCATCTTCGACGGACATTATAACGAAAGAACGGCTTATGGATAACCCGCAGCCCGAACGCCGCCCGCACCCCCTGGAACGCCGCCCCACCCCGCCCCCGGAGCAGCCGCCGCGCCAGCAGGTGATTCTGCATATCCCGTCGGTCAGGCCGACTGTAACCTATGCCCTGGTGCTGCTGAACATCGCCATTTTTGCGCTGCGGGCGCTGTCGCCGGAGGTGGACGCGAGCCTGTTCCTGTGGGGTGCGAACCACCCGCCCGATGTGCTGGTCGGCGGCGAGTATTACCGGCTGCTCAGTTCGATGTTCCTGCACGCCAGCATTTACGATTTCCTGGGCGGTTTCGCACCGGCCAACAGCCTGCACCTCATTTTTAATATGTACATCCTGTATGCCGTCGGTACGTCGTTGGAGCGGTTGTTCGGCCACGCGCGGTTTTTAATCGTCTACCTGCTGGGCGGCCTGACCGGTTCGATACTCAGTACGCTGCTGGGCAGTTTTGAAAGTTATTCGGTCGGGGCGTCCGGCGCGGTGTTTGCCGTCCTGGGGGCGGAGTTTGTGTACCTGCACCATCACCGCCGGCTGATGGGCGAAGCCGGACGCGCGCGCCGTCAAAGCCTGATTACCTTCGGCATCGTCAACCTGCTGTTCGGCCTGGCGTCGTCGCTGCCGGGCAGCGCCATGCGGATTGACAACTGGGCGCACATCGGCGGCCTGACCGGGGGCATGGCGCTGGCGTGGTTCATCAGCCCCATCCTCACGCTTAAAATGCACCCCGACTACCCCGGCGAGATTTTAGGCGAGGATACCAACCCGCTCGGTAAACGTTACTGGGTAGTTTCGGTTTATGCCACCGTATTAGTCGTCCTGGTGTTCATCGGCGTGTTCCTGGCGCGCCGCTAAAGCCTGCTGCGCCTGTTCCAACTGCCAGCGCAGCAGGGCGATCTGCTGGGCGGTTTCTTTATTTTCCTGCGCCAGCCGGGTGAGGACGGTGGAAAAATGCAGCAGGATGAACAGGATGAACACCACCGCCACCAGGAACAGGGCGCTGGGCGGGTAAAAGATGCCTACCAGCCCGGCCAGCACGTCCAGCAGCGGGCGCGACAGGCTGAGGACGATTAAAACCACCGCCGTCGCCAGCCACAGCAGCGAATATTCCTCCCGCAGCTTACGCCGCCGCACCAGTTCCAGCACAAACACCAGCGCCGCCACCGACGCCCCCAGGCCGAAAATCATCGCGCGATCCAGCATAACACCTCCGAATCCATGTCGGGCAATGATTACCATTCTAATCCGGTTCGGTGCACGATGGACGGCGCAAAACCGGAGAAAGTGGGCGTATAATAAAAATAAGGCTCATGGGTAAAAAGAGTGAAAGGCAACCAAATCAGCAATGAAAGCGGGCGAGACGCGCTTCAGATTACGACGGAATTCACACAAGGCAATGTA
>QUBZ01000036.1 GCA_014338005.1 Chloroflexota bacterium
GACGACAGCGGCGGCAGCCGCAATGCGCTGATCGGCCCGTACACGCTGGCCGATGCCGGCGATTATTTTATCGTCGTCCGCAGCTACGATGATCGCAGCGGGGCGTATGTGCTGCGTTTGCAGCGCGCTGTGCTGACGCCGATCGCCTATGGGGACGTGGCGCTGGGCGAGTTTTCATCGGAAACGCGCGCCCTGTATTACAGTTTCGAGGGGCAGCGCGGGGATGTTATCAACATCCGGGTGAACAGCGGCAGCGCGCTGGATACGCTGCTGTCCCTGCGCGGCCCGGATAATGTCGAAGTCGCTTTTGACGATGACGGCGGCAGCGGCTTCGACCCGGAAGTGAACCGGCTGGTGCTGGCCCAGAGTGGCCGTTATACCCTGCTGATTAAACCGTTCCTGCCGGATGATATCGGGCGCGTGACCGTGACTGTCCAGCGAGAGCTGCTGCGGTCGCTCGACCAGGGGGCGCAGCGCATCCAGCTAAACGAAAAACGCCCGGCGGACGTGCTGACCTTCACCGGCGTGGAGGGCCGGCGCGTGCGGCTGGCGGTACGTATTCTGGCGGACGCCAACAGCGCGCCGGTTATCACCGTTTCGCAGGGCGGGGTTACGCTGGCGACGGCGGACGCCACCCAGGTTTCTGCGCTGACGCTGGAGTTTATCGTGCCGTCAGCCGGGCCGGTCAGCGTCCAGGTCAGCGACGCGAATTTCTCCCGTGTGACGCTGGAACTGGCGCTGGAAGGGGAATAAATCCAGAGGGACGAACAGGGCGGGTTTGAAAACCCGCCCCCGCTGCGGAAAAAGTTTTACGTCAGGAACATGGGCATCCCGAAGATGTGACGGATGCGCGGGCGGTAGCTGTCAATGTCGTATAGTTCCGGCACATTCACGCGCTTTTTGCCCTGCGACAGCGTGGCAATCGGCACGTCGCTGTAAACGCCGCGCTGCAAACACACCAGCCGCCCCGATTCGCCGCGTTCGATCAGCCCCATCGCCATCTGGGCGTAGTTAAAGGCCACCATCAGGTCGAGCGAGTCCGGCGCGCCGCTCCGCATCAGGTAGGCCACCTGCTGATAGATGATGTTCTGGCCGGTCAGCCGCTGGAGCGCGTCGCCGACTTCCTTGCCGATGCCGCCCAGTTTGCGGTGGCCGTAGGCGTCCGCCTCGCCGCTTTCCAACACCTGGCCGTCAATCGGGTGCGCGCCTTCGGAAACCGTCAGCACGGCGTAATTGCTGGGGTTGGATTTTTTATCCTTCATAATCAGGTCGGCCAGTTTGTTGACATCAAACGGCACTTCGGAGATCAGCGCCCGGTCGGCCCCGGCCAGGTAGGCCGCGATCAGCGATGTTTCGCCGGAGTTGCGGCCAAACAGCTCCACCACCGCGATACGTTCGTGCGACCCCGCCGAAGTCCGCAGGTTGTGGATGAACTCCACGCTGCGGGTGACGGCGGTCGAAAAACCGATGCAGTAGTCCGTACCGTATACGTCGTTATCCATCGTCTTGGGAATGCCGATGACACGCACGCCTTCGTGGTGCATCCGTTCACCGTAGCTCAGGGTGTCGTCGCCGCCGATGGGAATCAGCGCGTCAATCTTCAGGTGTTCGATCACTTTCAGCACGTGGTCGGTGCAGTCCACGATTTCCGGGTAGGTTTCGCCTTCCTGCACAAGGAAAGCCGGCATGTTCTTGGATTTCACTTTAGAGGGATTGGTACGCGACGTGTGCAGGAAAGTGCCGCCGGAGCGGTCAATGCGGCGCACTTTCTCTCGATCCAGCGGAATGACATAGTTGGAATTATCCTCGGCGTCGAGGTTATATTCCAGCAGGCCGGCCCAGCCCCGGCGGATTCCTAGGACCTCATAGCCGTTATCCATCGCCCGGTTGACGATCTGTTTGATGCAGGGGTTCAGGCCCGGAACGTCGCCGCCCCCCGTTAAGACTGCGATACGCATGGTTTTTTCACCTTAAAATCGTTAATTTGTGCAATGTGTGGGTGTGATTATCTCACAACCTTCGATATTACCACAGCTTGCCGCCTTCGCCCACAATATCGCGGACAAAACTCACGCCTTAGACGGTACATGCGGCGTCCCCCAGGCCGTTTTTTCGTGGTATACTGTTACAAAATATCAGCCGCAGATTTCTTCCTGCGATTTTTCAAAAAACACCCCGTCAGCAAACGGAAAGGAAACCCATCATGGCAATCGCTTTTGCCCCTGAAACGACGCTGGATATTAACAAAATAGCCGAACTGCTCGGCGGCGAGGCCGAGACGCTGCTCCAGCACACCAGCAGCACCATCTCCAAAGAGCAGCTTCATCTGCCCGGCCCGGATTTCCTGGATCGCACCTGGATGAACTCCGACCGATCGCCGCAGGTGCTGCGGAGCCTGGCGCAGATGTACAATCATGGCCGGCTGTCCGGGACGGGTTATCTGTCCATCCTGCCGGTAGACCAGGGCATCGAACACTCGGCGGGCGCGTCGTTCGCCAAAAACCCAGCCTACTTCGACCCAGAAAACATCGTCAAGCTGGCGATTGAGGGCGGCTGCAATGCGGTCGCTTCTACCTTCGGCGTATTAGGCGCGGTGGCGCGCAAGTATGCCCACAAAATCCCCTTCATGGTCAAAATCAACCACAACGAACTGCTGACCTATCCGAACCGCTTCGACCAGGTTATGTTCGGCACGATCAAGGAAGCCTGGAATATGGGCGCGGTGGCGGTCGGCGCGACGGTGTATTTTGGCTCGGCGGAAAGCACCCGCCAGATCGTGGAAGTGGCCGAGGCGTTCGCTTACGCACATGAACTGGGCATGGCAACGGTGCTGTGGTGCTACCTGCGGAACCCGGCCTTTAAGGTCAACGGCACGAACTACGAAACCTCTGCCGACCTGAGCGGCCAGGGCAACCACCTGGGCGTGACCATCCAGGCGGACATCGTGAAACAAAAACTGCCGGAAAGCAACGGCGGCTACAAAGCCCTGAACACCGGCGGTTCGTCCTACGGCAAGCTGGACGAGCGCATCTATACCAAACTGACCTCCGACAACCCGATTGACCTGACCCGCTACCAGGTGGCGAACTGCTACATGGGGCGCGTTGGCCTCATCAATTCCGGCGGGGCCAGCGGCTCAAACGATCTGGCCGAAGCGGTCAAGACGGCGGTCATCAACAAACGCGCCGGCGGGACCGGCCTCATCAGCGGGCGTAAGGCCTTCCAGCGCCCGATGGCCGAGGGCATCCAGCTTCTCAACGCCATCCAGGACGTGTACCTGTGCCAGGACGTGACCATCGCCTAGAGCGTCCGGTCATGGCAGCAAGCAGCCGGGGCATGGTTTAACGCCATGCCCCGTTTATTTTTTATTCGAGCAGTGATTTTTGCTGAAGCGGGATGGATAACTGGTAAGCCGGGGCAAAATTGGTGATAAGCACTTCTTTATTAAGAACGCGCGCGGTGTTTTCCTTTCCTACCCGCATACCTGAAGAAGACTCAACTGGGATCATAACATATTGGCCGAAAAGATCGTGGATAGCCGGACGATCATAAGAAGACAGTATCCACTTGCACCTGGTTTTAGCAAGGCGCTCAGATAACCGCCGGTGGGTGTCCCAGTCGCGCATGTTGTGGGCGTAGTTAACGCCATTGTCAGGATATGGCGGGTCAATATACATAACCGTGCCAGCCCGGTCATAACGATCAAGACACTCGGCCCAATCCAGATTTTCGATAATTACGGTTTGCAGCCGCTTGTAGACAGGTTCGATCCGCTGGCGAAGAGTCTTGATTGCTCCAATAAGCCGATTGCCGTGACCACCATCACTGATACTAGTCTGGAAACGCGGATACTTAAGTTCGCCGCCCCAACCCGCCATGATGATATAATAAAACCGGTAAGCACGTTCAACATCAGAAAGAGTCTTTGGGTCAAGGCTGGCGAGGCGTTCAAATTCGGCGCGGGAAGCCAGAGTCCATTCAAAACAGGCGATTAGTGCTTCTGGCTTCTCTTTGATAACGCGGAAGAAATTAATCAGGTCTTGATCTATATCATTGATGATTTCTACCGGGCTGGGTGGTTTGCCGAATAATACCCAGGCTGCGCCGGCGAAAGGTTCAACATAACAGGTATGTTCCGGCAAAAGCGAGATGATTTGTTTTCTCAGGCGGGATTTTCCGCCTACCCACTTAATCGGGCTGTTTATCATACTTTTTACTCGATCTCGCGCTTCAAGCTGCCTGCATTGTACATGCAAATGTACCGGTTGAATAGCGTGTCTCTAACAGAGACATTCTAGTGCGTTTGTTTTAATATGTCAAGACCACTGCCCCCGGAGATCACTTTTCGGCGTTTCGGCCAAAAACTGCGAACGCTGCGAACAGCACATGGGCTGACGCTTAAGGAATTAGCGCAATCTTTGGGCTACAGCCGGCACGGCTATATCAGTGAATTGGAAACTGGCAAAAAAATCCCTACTGCCGAGTTGGTTTTAAAAACAGCGCGTATCTTTGGCATCACTACCGATGCTCTTTTAAATGACGAATTGGATTTAACCCACCATCGAGGAATCGTTTTGGACGGAATACCCTTTGTAGATAGGCCCCCAACCTTCTCCGAAATCGAGCGGATTCGGCTTATCCTCAGCACTTACCAGGATGGAACGGGCATGAACGAGGGTGGGCGAAAACCCGGATGGCGGGATTTTGAGCGGTCGGTTGCCACAGCTTTGGGTGGCGACGCACCGGAAAGCAAGTTCATTTTCGACGTGCTGCTGTTTGACCCCGAAAAACCGGGTATCAAATATGGTCTGTCCTGCAAAATGGGCAACCAACTGGACAGGATTGATCGTCAGGGACGTGCATTTATGGAATTGTCCAATTCCTATAAAAAATTCTGGGATCACCTCAATTCAAAAGGAATCACACACGACAACTTCAAAAATGAAGCCGCCCAGGCCGGTATTGCGCTGGTTGAACTGGTCAAAAACTGGCACGTTCAGGAAAGCCTGGCATATGGCGGAAATATTGATATTCAGAGAAGTTCATATCTGGTTTTATCCTACAATGCGGAGGGGTGGTATCAGCTTCATCAGTTCCCTCTGGAATTTCCTGATCCGGCTCAACTCGACTGGCGTTTTCCAACCAGACAGCAGCACGGGCAAACGATTACCGGCAATTTAAGAGCATATGATCGTGAAGGCATGGTCTTTGAATGGTACGGCGAGTCGGGTGGTCAGCTCAAGTATTACCCTCCTATCAGCCAGGCCACCTGGGCATCGCAGCGGTTTCAACTGGAGCCGCTGCCAGGTCGTATAGAAGACAGTTTGATAGCGAAAGTCAAACTCTATTTTCCCGATCAATGGGACAGGACTTACCGGGGCGAATAGTCGTCACGCAGCTTAACCGCGCCAGTTTTTATGATGATTGCCCCTTTTTGCGGATAAGCTGCCACCCGTCGCGCAGGCTCCACGCCCCCACCAGGCCGAAGGCGAATACGTACAGGCACAGGTACGGCGCGACCGCCGGGTTTCGGGTTTGCAGCGCCAATTCCACACCCCACAGCGCATACAGCGCCAGCGCCAGCTCGACCCAGGCGTTATGGTCGGCGCGCAGGGCGTAGCTGCTTTTTTGCCAGCTAAAAGCGAACTTGGGCGTGCGCCGGAACTCGCCGCCCCGCCGCAGCAGGCCGTTGATAACGGCGCGGCTGTTGTTCCAGGCGATGCCCGTCCCCAGCGCCAGCAGCACCGGGAAAACCAGCAGACGGCGTTTCCAGTCCGGGTAAAGCTGCTGCTGGCTGACCACATACACCAGCGGCGGGGCCAGCCCCAACATCCCCAGCAGACCGAGCGGCACATCGTCCAGCACGCGCAGGCTTAACATAGGCGGCGTCAGCAGCAGCAGGATAAGCATCAGCGGGTGCGGCAGATACTGGCACAGGTGCAGGGTCGCCATAAAGCGTTGGATGACCGTAAAACGCGAACGCCACACCGGGAACAGCATATAAGTAAGCGTCTGCGTGCTGCCCCTGGCCCAGCGTGCCTGCTGCTGTTTGTAGGCCGCTATTTGCGGCGGTAGTTCCGCCGGCACGACCACATCCGGCAGATACAAAAAGCGCCAGCCTTTCAACTGCGCGCGATAGCTCAAATCCAGGTCTTCCGTCAGCGTCAGGTCACGCCAGCCGCCTGCCGCGCGGATGCAGTCCGTCCGCCACACGCCGCCCGAACCGTTAAAACTCATCAACAGCCCGGCGCGGCTGCGGGCGGTTTGCTCCACCACAAAATGCCCGTCCAGCGCCAGCGTTTGGCTCCAGGTGAGCAGGTTGGTGAAGGTATTCAGGTGTCCCCAGCGCGTCTGCACCATGCCCAGTTTCGGGTCAGCCGCCAGGAACGGCACCGTGCGCCGCAGAAAATCCGGCGCCGGCACAAAGTCCGCGTCCAGCACCAGCACCAGTTCCGCGTCGGTGAGCGACAGGCCATACGCCAGCGCGCCGGCTTTGTAGCCGATGCGCTCCTCTCGCCGGATATGGTGGATGTTCAACCCGGTTTCGCGCAAAAACGCGATACACTCCGCCGCGATCTGGCTGGTGTCGTCGGTCGAGTCGTCCAGCAGCTGCACCGACAGCCGTTCGTAGGGGTAATCCAGCGCGGCGACCGCCTCTAACAGCCGTTTAACGACGTGATGCTCGTTGTAAATAGGAAGCTGCACGACGACGGTCGGCCATTCGCCGACGGCGGGTGTTTGCAGAACTCGACGGCGGCAGCGCCAGAAAATCAATAAAAAAAGTATCGTACTGGATGCATATACAGCCAGCAGCAGCGCACAAATAAGGTATAAAATCATCAGTGCTGTAATCATCGCCGCGAGTTTAGCGAGTGAGGTCACTGCTGGCAAGGGGCAGAATAAATTATAACGAACAATTACCCGAATGGCCGCCCATTGTCATTTTTGCGTTTTTCTGTAGGGGCGGGTTTGGAAACCCACCCCTACCGGACAGTCAGGGGTTGGCCTGGAGAAAAGCGTTGATGCGCGACAGATCGGCTTCGGTCAGCCGAAAATCCGCCGCGCCGATGAAACCGTCCACCTGGTCCGGGCGGCGCGCGCCGACGATGGCGCCCGTAACTGCCGGGTTGTGCAGCGTCCAGGCGACGGCGGCCTCGGCTGCCGTCCGGCCATGCGCGGCAGCGATTTCGACCAGCAGATCGGCCAGCCTGAGATTGCGCGACAGGCGCGGCTCCTGGAATTCCTCGTCACCCCGCCGCCAGTCATCCGCCGGGAAAGCGGCGACCCGCTCGCGGCTCATTTTGCCGGTCAGCAGCCCCGACTGCATCGGCGAGTAGACGATCACGCCAATGTTCTGTTCCAGGCAGTAGGGTAAAATCTCGTCCTCCACCTGGCGTTTGATGAGCGAATAAGGCGGCTGGAGCGAGGTGACGGGCGCGATGGCCTGGGCGCGTTTGAGCTGCGGCACATCAAAGTTCGACACGCCGATATAACGCACCTTGCCGGCCTTCTGGATGTCCACCAGCGTACTCCAGCCTTCTTCGATGTCCTCGTCCGGGTCCGGCCAGTGAATCTGGTACAGGTCAATCACCTCGACCTGAAGGCGGCGCAGGCTGTCCTCAACTTCCTGTAAGATAGACTCGCGTTTGAGATTGCCGTACACCATACCCTTATCATCCCACCGCAGCTCACATTTGGTGAAGATGTAAGGTTTTTCCGCCAGCCCTTTGACCGCCCGCGCCACCACTTCTTCCGAGTGGCCCAGGCCGTAAACGGCGGCGGTGTCAATCCAGTTGATGCCCAGATCAAGCGCCCGGTGAATGGTTTTGATGGACTCCTCGTCGTCCTGCGGCCCCCAGGCGTACTCCCACCCGCCGCCGCCCAGCGCCCAGGCGCCAAAGCCGATGGGCGTAATCATCAGGTCGCTGTTCCCCAGTCGTCGTTTTTCCATACGTTTCCTCCGCGAAATTTTTCATAAAGTTAACGCACCGGCCTCAAGCGCGAAAGGTATGTCGCAGACCAATCCACCGGTTCGCCCAACCGCGTTTTGTCATGGATTGTCGGTATTTGCGCGAACATCTTGACATCTTCAGCCGGGACAAGAATTTTTACACCTACAATGGGGATATGATCGAGCGATTAATTCCCCCCGCCTGGCTGTCCATCTGGATGCGCCGCGCGCACCCGCTGGTGCAGCTTTACCTGGGCCGACCGTCGAAGGATGGGCTGCGTTACGCGGTGTTCGGCAGCGCAGTCGGCCTGTTTTTGTTTTTTGGCAGTCTCAGCCTGCCGCTTTTGTTCCTGTTTCTGTGGCTGGCGATCCTGGTGCAGCAGGCCACCCTGGCCGCCGGGCGCATCCACGAGGCGCGCGACCATCAGACCTGGGAACTGCTGCTGGCGACCCCCATACCCCGGCGCGACCTGCTGCTGGCGACCTGGGCCGGCAACTACTGGCGGCTGAACGGCAGTTGGGTGATGCACGTCTACCGGCTGCTTCAAGCCCTGGCCGTGATCGGCGTGATGGTGTACAGCCTGTGGCTGGCGGAATTTCCGGCCCAGCAGGCGGCGGTGCTGCTGCTGGCCGGGCTGGCGGCCATCCTGCTGCAGCCGATGAGCGAATCGTACTTCAGCGGCATGGTGGGGCTGGCCTGCGCGATCTGGTCGCGGCAGCCGGTCAGCGCGCTGGGGGCTGCCGTGCTGGGGGCGCTGCTTTACTGGTGCGCCTGTGTCGGTTTAATTATCCTGCTGCTGTTCGCCAATACCGGCGGCATCGGGCTGGGGCAGGCGGTGGCGGCGCTGCTGCTGCCGCTGTGGGCCTCGCTCGGGCTGGGGTACGCGGCCTTCCGGCTGGCGCTGCGCGCGCTGGCCTGATATTCCCCCCTTAACGCCCGCGCGTTTCCAAAATCTGTCCGTTTTCTGTCCGCGCCCTGTCCGAAAAACGAAGATTTCGTCCTCGCTTCCTGAGATGCTGGATACGTCCGTTGAGAGCATAACAGGAGATAAACGATGGTCTTCGAACTGCCGCCCGGATACCCGCCCGACCCGCCGCCGCAGCGGTAAACGCGGGGAAAATCGCTGCAAGCCAGACCCGCCCTAAAGCGGGTCTGGAGCGTTGTTTAAAAGTTCATCCCGCGTGTCGGCGATGAGTTTACGCAGCCGCTCGCGTTTGAGGATGTAAGACGGCAGCCCCGCGCAGATTTTTTCCGCTTCGTCCAGCCACCGCAGGCCGGTTTCGCGGTTCCCGGCCCGCCCTTCCAGATAAGCCAGCGCCTGATACGCATTGGCTAACTCATACTGATTGTTGAGCAGCTTCCAGTATTCAAGGCTGATTTTGAGGTTTTCGCGCGCGGACTCCAACTGGCCCAGGCCGGTTTCCGCCAGCGCCAGCGCATGGTGCGACATGGCGATGTCATACGGGCTTTCCTGGTTTTTGAACGCCCGATATGCCATCTGAAGCCAATTTTTGGCGGCGGCCCACTCCTGGCGCTGGAGGTTAACGGCCCCCTGTTCGTAGGCGCTCAGGCCGTACTGCCGGGCGTAGCCGGTTTCGGCAAACGCCTCGCGGGAAAGTTTCAAAAAACGCTCCGCCAGATCAAAGCGGCGCAGCTTGCGGTAAACGACCGCCAGCAGGAAAGCCGTTTGCGCCAGATACAGCCGCTCGTTTAAAAGCAGCCAGTATCCGTAGGCCGTCTGACCATGCCCCAGCGCCGCCTTCCAGTCTTCGATAAAGCCGTAAGCCGTTGCCAGCGTCTGGTGCGCCATGCCGACCAGCAGGTTGTTCTGCGCCTGCCGCATCAGATAAACAACCTGATCGAGCAGTTCGGGGTCGTATTCGCCGTTTAAATGGTAGGTTTGCAGCCGCACCAGGCCGATGTACGCCGCCAGACGCATTTCCACCAGGCGGCGCTCTTTGGCGCGTTCGGCGGCGATCTCAAAGGATGTTCTGGCGCTGCCGGGTTTGCCGAATACGGCGTAGCTGGCGCCCAATTGGGTGAAAATCTGAATCTGCATTTCGCTGTCGCGCAAGTCCTGGGCGATGATGAGCGCATCGCGCAGCACTTTACCCCACTGCCGGGCATGGGCGCGCACCAGCGCATAAAACGGAAACACGGTTATCAGCAGGGCTACCGCATCCTGGAAGCAGGGGGGGAACTGTAACTCCGTGTTGATGTCCTGGAGCAGTTCGGATTCGCGGCGAAGCAGCCAACCGGCATCCTGGGGATGATTACGAAGATAATGCAGCCATTCGCGCGTTTTATAAGGATAACCGGCATCGCCGGTTGATGAATCTAAGGGCATAACCAGCCTTCGCGCATTTGTTTTAACGGGATATTTCATTATAGCGCGGAAAATGGCTGCGTAAGCCGGCTTTTCACAAAAAATTGAGGGAGGCGCTGCCGCCTCCCTCGAACAGGGTTAACCGGCCGGCTCGAACCGGAAGATGCTGCCGGCATGGCCGACCAGATACAGTTCGCCGGCTTCGTCTTCTCCAAACGAGCTGATGGATTCATTGGTATCCAGCCAGCGCACCGTCCGCCAGATGCCGGCCCCGTCGCGCCGGCTGGCGTAAACCATGCCGGAGCAGTAGTCGCCGAACAGGTAAGTACCCTGCAAATCCGGCAGCCGCTCGCCCCGGTAAACGTAACCGCCGGTGACGGAGCAGCCTTCGGAATGCGGGTACTCGAAAAACGGCGCGGTCAGCCCGGCGGGGGCGGCAGCGCGGGAATAAACGCGCGTGCCTTCCAGGAAGTTCCAGCCATAATTTTCGCCGCCGCTGCTGCCTGCCGGCTGGAAGTTCACTTCCTCGATGGCGTTCTGCCCCACGTCGGCGATATACAGGTCGCCGGCGGCGCGGTCGAAGCTGAAGCGCCAGGGGTTACGCAGCCCCAGCGCCCAGATTTCCGGCGCGAAACCCGCCGCGTTCACAAACGGGTTATCCGACGGGATGGCGTAAGGCTCGGCGTTCACATCAATCCGCAGCATTTTACCCAGCAGCGCGGTAGGGTTCTGGCCGCTGCCTTGGGGGTCGCCTGCCGAGCCGCCGTCGCCCATGCCGATGTACAGGTAGCCATCCGGCCCGAAGGCGATGTGGCCACCGTTGTGATTGCCGAACGGCTGGGCGATTTGCAGGATGGTTTCGGCGCTGGCCGGGTCGGCACGGTTGGGATCATCCGCCGAAACGCGGTAGCGCACAACGGCGGTCGCGCCGTCCCGGTCGGTGTAGTTGACGAAAAACAGGCCGTTAGTTTCGTAATTCGGGTGGAAGGCCAGCCCCAGCAGGCCCTGTTCGTTGCCGCGTGTGCTGAGCCGGTCGGCGACATCCAGGAACGGCTGCGGCAGCAGCGCGCCGCCCGTATAAATCCAGATGCGCCCGTACTGCTCGACGATGAACAGCCGCCCGGAGGCATCTCCGGCGTGTGTAACCAGCACCGGGCGGTTGAAGCCGCCGACCACTTCGATCAGGCGCACGCCGGCGGGGTCGGGTATTCCCGTTTCCTGGGCGCGAACGGTGAATGCGCCTACAGCCAGCAGCACCAACGCCAGTAACTTTCTCATAGGTTATATTCCTCGTTTGACGGTTAATGGGGATGAACAGTGGGGTTTTGAGTCTCTTTAAGATACGACAATACCACCTTACCGCTTTCAGTGTACAGGAAATCCCGGCGAACGGACACGAATATTATGCAAACGTTAAAGTAGGAGCAGGTACGGGCGCGGGACGGCTCAAAAAAGGAAATGAAACTCTTACATAAAAGCCGCTGCTGCCGAAGAAAACGAAACAATGATTCCCGAAACACGCCTACGCCGGGAAGATGTCCTTCAGGGGGAGTTCAAAGCCGGGCAGCACCTCGCCGCCGTTGAGGATGCCGTCCATGCCTGCCGTGTGCATGGGCTGGCCGGGCGCGTACACGTCAACGCGCCGGAGATTGGGGTACATTTCCCAATACAGAATACCGGCTTCAATGTAAATTTCGCGCTTCGTTCGGATGTTAACGGCCATATCGGTGGGGGAGATGATTTCGACAACCCATAGGGGCGGCTCAGGGTCAGGATACTCGTCGCTCATGGGGGTCGTCTTAAAGGCAAAATCGGGCGCGACCACCTGTCCCTGAATGGCATACGCGCCATCGCCCCCGCTGATGTGGCAGGGTAAATTGTGTGTTTTGCAGAACGATTTGATTTCAAAAGCGAGATTGTACGAAAGTTCGGAGTTGCTGGTTCGTCCCGGCATCTTTTCGACGATCTCCCCATTGATGAGTTCGAACAAGCGATCACTGTTTTCAGGACGCGCAACGAACGCCTGAAAATCCTCGATTGTCCACCCCCGCTGCTGTGAAAGCGCCATCTGTTCACTCCGTTAAAACCATAAAGCGATTATAACACAATCGCCCCCTGGCTTTGCTTAAACCATTTATTCCAGCCTGTGTTACAATGTAATCCACCACACCACATCGCACACCGTTATTAAACGCTTCGACAATTTAAGAGGTTATACTATGATTGCTAGTCCCCACCCCCTGCCCCTCCTCAAGACTTGGAAAGGGGGTCAAAACAGGCTGCTGGCCGAAGCCGGAACGCACCACACCAGCGCCTATGGCCGCCAAACACGATACAAAAAGAAATAGAACAAAAACCTGGAGGAAAATCAACCATGACAGAACGCCCCACCCCGCAGACGATGGGACAGCAGTATGGCCGCCGCTCCTGGGCCGAACCCTGGAAAATCAAGATGGTCGAGCCGATTGCCATGATTGGCCGCGAGGAACGCGAACGCGCCTTGCGCGAAGCCGGGTACAACACTTTTTTGCTGCGTTCGGAAGATGTGTACATTGACCTGCTGACCGACAGCGGCACCAGCGCCATGAGCGACCGGCAGTGGGCCGGCATCATGCTGGGCGACGAGGCTTATGCCGGCAGCCGCAACTTTTACCACCTGGAAGAAGCCATCCAGACCTACTACGGCTACCGTTACATCGTGCCAACGCACCAGGGGCGCGGCGCGGAACACCTCATCAGCCAGGCGGCCATCAAGCCGGGGCAGTTCGTGCCGGGCAATATGTACTTCACCACCACGCGGCTGCACCAGGAATTGGCGGGCGGCACGTTCGTGGACGTGATTATAGACGAAGCCCACGACCCGACCAACCTGCACCCCTTTAAGGGCAATGTAGACCTGGACAAACTCCAGGCGCTCATCAACCGGGAAGGCGCAGACAAAATCGCCTACGTCAGCCTGGCGGGGACGGTGAATATGGCCGGCGGGCAGCCGGTGAGCATGGCGAATGTCCGCGACCTGCGCGCCCTGTGCGACCGCTATGGCATCCGCATTTACCTGGACGCCACCCGCATGGTCGAAAACTGCCTGTTCATCCAGGAGCGCGAAGACGGTTACGCCGACCGGCCCATCGCCGCCATCCTGCGCGAATTTTGCAGCTGCACCGACGGCGCGTGGATGAGCGCCAAAAAAGATAATCTCGTCAACATCGGCGGCTGGCTGGCGGTCAACCATGAGGACGTGTTCGACCTGGCGCGCAATATGGTGGTGATCTACGAAGGGCTGCACACCTACGGCGGCATGGCCGGGCGCGACATGGAAGCCCTGGCAATCGGCATTGAAGAGTCGGTGCAGGACGACCACGTGCGGGCGCGCGTCGGGCAGGTGCGCTACCTGGGCGATCTGCTGCGTGATTGGGGCATTCCCATCGTCCTGCCGGTGGGCGGCCATGCCATCTTCCTGGACGCCAGACGAATATACCCGCACATCCCGCAGGATCAGTTCCCAGGGCAAACCCTGGCGGCGGAACTGTACCTCGATTCGGGTGTGCGGAGCATGGAGCGCGGCAACGTCAGCGCCGGGCGCGACCCGCAGACCGGCGATCACCGCTACCCGGCGCTGGAACTCACCCGGCTGACAATCCCCCGCCGCGTGTACACCCAGGCGCATATGGACGTGGTGGCCGAATCGGTAAAAGCCGTGTATGACGCGCGCCAGCAAACGCGCGGGTTAAAGATGGTGTACGAGCCGAAATATCTGCGCTTTTTCCAGGCGCGTTTTGAGCCAGTATAAGAAGGTGCTGAGTCGTTTTATGCGCTTTTGCGCTGTCAACCGGCACTCACCCCGGCCCGCTGATGTATCAGGTTTATCACCCATCTATGACGGAGCAGGTTATGACAGACGCAGGGCAGTTACACCAAGACAGCATCATCTGCAGCTGTACGGGCAGGTGTGGAAATCATAAACGCGAACGCGGGAACAAAAGGGGCGGCCTTTTCGACCGCCCCGGCAAAACTGAACGCTGAACTGCGTCTTACGACCCCGGCGTGGTTTCCGGCGCAGGTTCGCCGCTTGGCGGGGCAGGCTCGCCGCCCGGCGCGGCGGGCATCACCCGGTCTTCCGGCTTCACGTCAGGAAGCTGGCGAATCCAGGCCACCAACGCTTGAACATCCTCGCTGGGCATGTGCTGGTACGAAAACCAGGGCATCCCCAGCGCCATCTCGCCATCGTTTTTGATACCGGTAGTGATGACGGCGGCGAGTTCTTCCTCGGTGTAATCGCCGACGTTAAACGGCAGCAGCGACGCCCCGACCAGATCGCCCCAGGGCAGCCCCTGCGGATACGGCGCGGCGATAAACATCTCGTTCACCTGCCCGTGACAGTGCATACAGGACGCCTGGTTCGCCAGGTAGCCGCCGCGCTGCACCGGGTCGCTGAAGTCCGGCGCCGGCACCTGTATGCCGGCCATCGCGTCCTTCATGGCGGCCCATCCCTGGCCCAGCGCCTCGCGGCTCAAAAACGGCACGAAAAATTCCGCTTCCGGGATGTCTATCTCCACCGGCTCCAGGCTGCGTAGGTAAGCGATGATGTCACTCATGTCCTGGTCGGTCATGGTGGCAAAAAGCGAGAAGCCCATGATCGGTGCCAGGCCGGTGCCATCGGGGCGCAGGCCGTAGCGGATGGCGTCTTCGATCTGTTCGTCCGTCCAGCCGCCAAGCTGCGTCAGATTGGCGGCATACACCGTCAGCATATCGGGGACAACGAACGGACGGCCCCCGGCCAGGCCGGAAGTCAGCGGGCTGGCTTCGGCATACGGCTCACCTTCAATATACGTGCCATGACATCCCACGCAGGCCATCTGCACGCGCGCCAGGTACTCGCCGCGTTCAACCGGATCATCGCTGGCCGGGTTGGGCGCGGTCGCGGCCAGTTCAGCTTCGGTCGGTGTCATCAACGCCGGATCAAATTCCTCCTGCGCCGCAGCGATTAAAACCGCCGCCAGAAGCGCAGCCACCACTACCCCCCCTACCAGAACTACTCTAAACAAACGCATACATCCTCCAACATGGTGATATAGGTAAGGATAAAACAGATCACTGAATGCATTTGTGCATCCACTACACATCATATGACGGTTCTTTGACATTTGCAACTACCGAAATTATATATTTTATATCTTAAATTGTTAAGTTTATTACAAATGCGTGCAATGGCAGCCGCCTATCAAGCGTCAGGCGGGCGACTTGGAAAGACGGGCATTTCGCCCTATAGTTAATTAAAGATTCTTTCGACCGCACGCGGGTTAGAGGGTATATGGTTCGATTATTCGCTCTGGCGGCGCTGGCGCTGACGCTCGTTTTTCCGGCAGCCGCACAGGAAGCCGCCCCGGATTATGCCGTGCGCCTTATTCGCGGGCGCTTCGCCGATCAAAACCGGCAGGCCGTCGTCGAATTTGAAGTGCAGAACATCGGCGGCGCGGCCAGAATCCCCGCGACTGCCCGGCTGGTGGTGATAACAACCGGCCAGGAAATCGCCACTGCGGCCATTCCGCCGCTGTCCGCCGGCCAGAGTTATACGGTTTCCCTGCCGTTTTCCACCGCCGCTTTTGCGCCCGGCAGCGTCGAGTCGCTGCGCGCCGCCGTCGGCGTGGATGAAGTCGAAGCCGCCGGCAGCCAGACCATTCAAAACAACTTCGCCCAGATCAGCCTGACCTTCCCGCAGGACATCCCGCCGGAAGCCACCCCATCACCCACGCCACCGGATGAGCCGGAGGCCTTCGCGCTCGATCTCTCCGACCCGGTTCAGGCAGCAGTGGCGGTCGTCGCTGCCGGCTTGTGCCTGATCGTGCTGCTGATCGGCATCATCATCGCCCGGCTGGTTTTCCGCCGCCCGCCGGATTTTGGCAGCTGGCAGCCGGCCTATACCAGCCTGTTCACTGCCGACCCCAACTCAACGGCGGGCCGCCGCCAGCAGTGGCAGTCCTACGCCCAGAACGGCACCCTGCCGCCCATCTGTGCCGAAAACAGCCTGCAAGCCTTCAAGCGGCTTTTTGGCGTGGACGGCGTGTATTTTTCCGGCTGGTCGGTGACGGCGGCGCGCGTCTGCCAGTATGATATGTACGGGCGCATCCATCGCAGCCAGGTTTTGGCGACCCCGCGCCTGGTGCGGCGGCTGAACGGCGTGGCGCGGCGTCAGCGTAAATTGAGCGCGGAGCAGATCGAAAAACGGCTGCGCCCCGCCGCCCGCTGGCTGGCGAACCGCCTGCGCGCGCATATCAACGAACGCAGCGCGCCGCTGCCGGTGGCGCTGGATTTACGCTTCCAGGGCAAACACGGGGAAGTGCGGATTGTGTTTGAGCTGTACCGCTGCCAGCAGGGGGAGTGGATGCTGCTCGACCAGTGGGAGCCGGAAATGACCATCCCCGGCAAAACCATCACCGAAAGTTACACCTACACCTTTCACGGCCAGCGCCCCGGCGAAACACTCAAGGTTTTTTCGCAGCGTTTGCAGGATGAGCTGACCCGCACCCTGGCAGAGATGATACGCCCGCAGGTTTTTACCGATACCGCGCCGACCGAAGTGCCAACCCAGATTCGGCAGAAAAAAGTCGAGTGAATCAATAAGGCCGGGTTTCCCCGGCCTTATCATTAGCATTCTCGGAGCGAATTATTCGCTCGGTGGAACCAGCACGCCGTCAATCAGATGGATGACGCCGTTGGCAACTTCGATGTCCGTCACGGTCACTTCGATGGTGTCGTTCAGGAACACACGGCCATCGCGCACGGTCACGGTGATCTCCTCACCGGAAGCCGAAGTCAAGGTGGTGGAACCGGCCACGTCGGCGGCCATCAGCTTGCCGGGGACGATGTGGTACAGCAGGATATAGCGCGTGCCGGCGCTGTTAGGGTTATCGGCAATGGCGTTAAACGCGCCCAGTCCGATGGCCGAACGCAGCTTGACGAACGCATCGTTGGTCGGCGCGAACAGCGTGAACGGCCCGACCTGGTTAAGCATGGTGACGCCGCCGCCGAAGAAAGCGCCGCCGCTGCTGCCCAGCGCGTTCAGCGTGGACAGGTCGGCCAGCCCAGGCACCAGCGTACCGATGGTCGGCGTTTCGGGGCTTTTACCGGTCGCCGGGTTGGTAGCCAGCACCTTCACCTGGGGGTCGTCCGGCGTGCCGATGGCGGCCACGAAGTAATTAACGCCGGGAACCAGCAGCGTATTGGACAGGTCAAGGATGACCGGGCCGCCGCGCTGGAACGGCACAACCTGGAGATCATAAACATTGCCCGGTACGGTCAGGGTGTCCATACCGTCGTTGTCGCCGCGCGTGCCGGGGAAGGCCAGCGTGCGAATGACCGGCGTGCCGCCCGCCAGAATATCCACCGGCTCGACGCCTTCAATGGCGTGGAACACGCTCACGCGGGCGCTGCCCGCCGGGATGGGGCTGTAGTCTTCGACCAGGATTTGCGGCTTGAGCGTGCCGTTCGCCAGCGAGCCAACGGCGGCGACCGTCAGCCATTGGCCGCCTGCCAGTTCCAGGTCAACAGGGCCGATAGCGGCCTGGCTGATCGAAGTGCCGGCGGGGGCGACAGCCACGTTATAAACGCCGCCGGGCAGGGTCATCCAGCCGGTCGCAACCGGGAATTCCAGCCCGCGAATGGCCGCCTGGCCGTTCACGTACACGTCAACAGCGGGGGTGTCCGGCGAGAAGTGCGCCACACGCACCTTCACCTGCGACGCCGCTGCCACTTTGTCCGCCAGATCGCCGCTCGACGGCACCAGCACCGCGTCAATCACGTGGATGACGCCGTTGGACGCGCCGATATTGGAGGTGACGATCTTCACACTGTCGTTGATGAAAAACTCACCGTCTTTCCGTGTGATGGTGATCGGGCTGCCCTCAAGCGTGGCGCGATCCTGCACGAACACAAAGCCGTTCTGGAGCAGGCTGCCGGACAGGACATGATACTGAAGCAGCGCCGTCAGGGTAGGAATATCGGACAGCAGGTTTTCTACCGTCCCCAGCGGCAGAGCCGCAAAAGCCGCATTGGTCGGAGCAAAGACCGTAAACGGCCCATCGCCGGCCAATGTCTCCGCCAGGCCGGCAGCCTGAACAGCAGCCACCAGGGTCGAGAAATCAGGGTTGGAAGCGGCGATGTCCACAATGGTGCTGCCGCCCTGAGCGAATGATGGAATCACCGCAAGGGCTAACAGCGCCAGCACTGTGGTGAGAAAAAACAGTTTGCGCATGACTATTTTCTCCTTATTTATCAGCACGAGAAGGCCAGAGTGATAATAACATTTTTAAGATTAGTCGTCAAATATTAGTCAAAACCTGAACACATCTGAGAGGAAGATGAGAAATGTCAACCTTTTGAGTCGTTTTCTCGTCCGCCGTCCCCCGCGCCCATTACGGCGTAAATCAAAACGCCCACCGCCGCCAGCCCGAAGCCGCCGATGATGCCCACCGCTTGCAGCCAGCCGAAATAAATATCAGATGCGCCGTCGCGCAGGTGAGAGCCAAAACCCAGAATATCGGCGTAACCGGCCATCGCCGCCACCAGCAGCCCGGTGAGGGACAGCCGCACGCCGATCTGTTGGGACAGGGTGGCCGGTTGTAACACGTAAAAGGTGAACTTCACGTAAATCAGCGCGCCCAGGATGAGCAGCAGAAAGCCGACCAGGATGGTCGTCACCTGAAGGATGCCGATGCCGCCCGCCGGTTCGATGCCGGTGACGCCGGGGAACAACCCCATCAGCGCGAGTACGATGCCCAATGCGCCCAGGGCGATTCCAAACTGCGCTACCCGAGGCATAAATCATCCTTTAACCGGACGGCAAAACCTGGCGCAGTTTGCGGAGCATGTTGCCGCCCAAAATCGCCTCGATGTCCGGCCCGGCGTAACCGCGCGCGCGCAGTTTTTCGCCGATCAACCACAGGTCGGAGGTCGTATCCAGTCCATCGGGGATATGTTCCGCGCCGAAGCCGCCGTCGAAATCGCTGCCGATGCCCACAAAGGCGGCGCTGCCGGTGAGCTGGCAGATATAATCAACCGCCTCAATCGCTGCGTCCAGCGGCACGGCGGTTTTGGAGTCGCCTTTTTTGTAGGTATCGGACAGGAAAGCGTTAAACAGCACGATACCCATTACGCCGTCGCGCTCCGCCAGCCGCCGGATCATCAGGTCGCTGAGGTGGCGATCGCTGTTACGAAAACGGCGCGGGTTGCTGTGGCTGGCGATGACCGGGCCGGCGTAGTAGTCAACCGCCTGCAAAAAGGCGGTTTCCGCCATATGAGACAGGTCAAGCAGGGCGTTAAAACCCGCCATTACGTCCAGCAGTTCAAATCCCAGGGCCGTCAGCGGGCCGGGATAACCCGTGCCGCCGCTGTAGCGCGTGGCTTCCCAGGCCGGCCCGACGATACGCACGCCGCGTTCGTACCATTCTTCAAACTGTTTTGGTTCCAGAATAGGGTCGGCGTTTTCCATCAGCAGCGCCAGTCCCTGCCGGTGATCGCCCAGCTCTGTGCCGTCGCTCCAGGTTGCCAGCACCGCGTCCAGGTCGGCGGCGGTTTTGACCAACCGCACGCGCTCGTCCTCATCCGCCAGACGGTTGTAATAATCAAGCTGCTGCATCGCCAGGTCGTAAGCCTGGCGCGGCGTGTGGTAGGTCAGCTTTGACCAGGGTTTGTCGTCCGTGCCATCGTAAGGCGCGACGAACAGCGTGGCGAAAACCAGCCCCACCCGCCCCAGCAGCGAGTCCGGCAGCCCTACCGTCGCCATCCCGCGCTGCTTGACCGTCTCGGAGTCCGCTTCCAGGCGGCGGGTTTCCCAGGCCGCCCGCCGATAATCGCGTCCATAACACAGGGCGTTATAAGCGATGTCCTCATGCGCGTCAACGATAATCATGAAAAGTCCCGAAGTGATGCCGATCCGCCTGTATTGTATGCTGCCCACCTCAAAAAGGCCAAAAGTGAAAAATGGTTGCGCCCTGCGCCGCGCATTGATTATAGTAGGGGCGGCTGTCGTTTTATTGTTATATCGGTACGAGGCGTTAATGATGAACCGGAACATTTCCCAACAGCCCACCCCCTTAACCGGCGCGCTGGTGGGCGGCCTGCTGGCCGCGCCGCTGCTGGCGGTTTTTTACCTGGCGGCAGTGATGATCGGCACGCCGTTCCCGCCTTTTGACCTGTTCGACTGGCTGGCGCGCGTCCTGCCCGGCAGCCTGATTCGCGCCGGCATTAACTTCATTGTCAGCATCATCGCCGCCCTGAACCTGGAAGACACCTCACGCTCCGCCAAAACAGCCGAACACATCCTGGCGATGGCGCTGGTCGCCGCCGCGCTGGTGGCCGCCGGCGCGGTTTTGTTCGCGCTGCTGCGGCGCGGGGGGTCTGGGCGCTTGGCAGGGGCTGCGGTGGGGCTGGCGCTTGGGCTGCCGCTGGCGGCGCTGGGCCTTGTCATCAACACGTCGGCGTCCGCGCTGCC
Organism: Chloroflexota bacterium; assembly: GCA_014338005.1. GTDB lineage: Bacteria > Chloroflexota > Anaerolineae > Aggregatilineales > Phototrophicaceae > CFX2. The sequence continues at coordinate 20,768 of QUBZ01000036.1, forward strand.
GCCCATCAGCGCGATGTGGACGGCGGCGGTTTTCGCGGCCTGGGGCGCGGCCTGCGCGTGGATATTTGCCCGCCTGTCGGCTGCTCCATCCCCGGCGGCTGCCGGAACTTCGGCGGCGGTGTACGTTCTTGACCGGCGGCGCTTCCTCATTCAACTGGGCGGCGCGGCGGCCACCCTCACCGTCGCCGGGGCAGGGCTGGGCGCACTGTTAAGCCGCCCGCTGCCCGCCGGCGACGAGCCGGAAGCCGCAGCCGAGCCGGGCTGGTCAGATGCCAACGCGCTGCCGAATGCCGATGACCCTCTGATACCCGCGCCCGGCACGCGCCCGGAATTTACGCTTGTGCGCGATCACTATCGGATTGACGTGAATTCGCTGCCCCCGGTGCTAAACGAAGATGACTGGACGCTGAGCGTGTTCGGCCTGGTGGATAACCCGCTGGAACTGACGCTGGCCGACCTGCGCGGCGGATACGAACCGCTTCACCAGTTCGTCACCCTGTCGTGCATCTCCAACCCGGTCGGCGGCGACCTCATCAGCACCCAACGGTGGACGGGTGTGCCGCTGCGCGTCATTCTCGACCGCGCCAAACCGCAGATTAACGGCGGTTACGTGCGAATCCGGTCGGCGGACGGTTTTGACGAAATTCTGCCCATCACCGATGCGCGCCAGGACGAGCGTATTATGCTGGTTTACGCCTGGGACGGCCTGCCGCTGCCCGTCGGGCATGGTTTCCCGCTGCGTATTTACATCCCCAACCTGTACGGCATGAAACAGCCCAAATGGATCGTCAGCCTTGAAATCACCGACCGCTACGAAGAAGGCGGTTACTGGGTGCGAAAGGGCTGGGACGAGGTGGCGCGCGTAAAATCAACGGCGGTGATTGATACTATCGCCGGCGGCGATCTCATCCAGGACGGCGACCGGACGCTGGTTCCGGTGGGCGGCATCGCTTTTGCCGGGTCGCGCGGCATCAGCCGGGTGGAAGTGCGCGTCAACGAGGGGGAATGGCAGCCGGCGCAGCTTCGCGCCCCGCTGTCGGAAACCACCTGGGTGATCTGGCGCTACGACTGGCCGTTCCAGGCCGGCCATTATCTTTTTGAGGTGCGCTGTGTGGACGGGAACGGCACGCCCCAGATCGAAGAACCGCGTGACGTGTACCCCAGCGGCGCGACCGGCCTGCACACCCGCCGCGCGAATTTATGACACAGATCATTGATTTTTTGTGAATAACGTATAATTGTGATTTACGCTTATTGACAACACATCAATTCTTTGCTAAGGTATACACAAGTTGGCGTCATTCGTTTATCCACGCCAATAACGTTAATCTAGAGGAGGCTTTATCATGCTGTATATTCCGCGCGAAAAAGGTCAGGGCCTTGTTGAGTACGCACTGATCCTGGTCCTGGTCGCTGTCGTGGTCATCGTCATCCTGGCGCTGCTTGGCCCGGCGGTCGGCAACATCTTCTCGAACATCGTCAATTCGCTGTAGTCGGGTAAGTCTGTTTTACACCGGGGGGCCGTTTTTCTAAGGCCCCAAAGCCGCTGGTTTGATGGGGGGGCTCTTAAGCCTCCCTTTTTGTTTTGGCCTACAGCGCGCGTCCCCCCCTCATCCCAACCCTTCTCCCCCGAATTCAAGGACGATTTTTGTAGGGACACGCTTCTGCGTGTCCGTCCAGTCCAGTCCAGTCCAGGGCAGAGCCGAACCAGCGCCAATAGTTGTTTATCGCCCCGGCGCAGCGACCAGCGCCGTTGCGGTCGCTTCCAGCAGTGGGCGCTGCGCGGTCGGCGCGGCCTGCACGGTCATCGGGAAATTGGCGGCGTCCTCGGTGGTGCGCGGCAGGCTGCGGCTGATGGCCGACTGAACGGTGGCGGCCTCCAGCGTATCCACCATGTTAAATTCCTCGCGCGGGGCTTGCAGGCCGTACACGCCCACCAGAATCAGGCCGATGATGAACCACAGCAGCGCCAGCCCGCCCAACCACGCGCCGATGCGCCGGTTTGACTGCCGCACCCTGGGCGTGATGACCTTCAACGGTCGCCTGGCCCCCGGCGCGGTCAGCGCCGCCGCGCAAGCCAGCAGCGCCGCCGTGTCATAATTTTCGCTGAAGTCCAGCGCCGCCAGGTGGTCTATCAGCCTGGGCAGCGGCGCGGTTTTTGCCAGCACCGGGATGATATGCTGCCCCGCGTCCAGCGCGGCGGTGATGGCCGCCTGCACGTCCGCGTCGGCGTTCGCTTCCGGCGACAGCACCGCCGCCAGTAGATGTTCCGCCCCTGGCGCGGGTATTTCCGCCAGCGTATAACCCGCGCCCTCTAAATCGTCCCGCAGCCGGGCCGCCAGCGCGGCATCCCCCGGCGTATTCACAATCCTGATCGTCGTCATATCCCTGTCACCCTCGATTCCGGTACGGCGCCGGGGCGCGTCGGCGCGCCTCGACAAAAGCTATCCTAAAGCGCGAACGGCGTTCACCACGTCCCACCGCTGCGTGTCGCTCAGGCCGGCGTCACAGGGCGGCAGCCCGCGCCAGCCGTCCCGCACAGCAAAAAACAATTCCTCGTCACGGGTGCGCGGCAGCCGTTCGACCAGCGTTTCCAGGTCACGTCCCGTCCAGCCCGCGCAGGCCGACTCGACCAGCGCCCGCCCGCGCGCCAGCGAGTCCGCGTCCGGCAGAGTCGGGTTGATGATCGTCGGCGGCGGGTAAAGCGTGGCTTCGTACTGCGCCTGGGTGTTCTGGATGACGATCACGCCGATGGCGATAAACAGCACTGCTGCAGCAGCCGCGCCCGCCGCAATGGTCACGGTGGCCGGGTTCAGGTCAAGCCGGGCATACAGCCGCCGCGCCGAGGGATAAGCCGCCCACAGCAGCGCCGCCAGTATCCCCGCCAGCGCCAGCAGGTTGAAAGCATTCGGCGCACGCGACTGCAACACCGCCGCCGCCTCGCTGATCGCCCAGGCGTAGGCGGCGCGTGCCGTCGTGCCGTCCGTGCGGGTCACGTCCACCAGCGCCCACCAGTCCCCGGCGCGGTTGATCTCGTCGCCGGCGGCCACGTACAGGCCGTCGCCGGCGTTTTCCGCCGTATCCCAAACGCCGCGCCGGTCGAGCGCCGGGTCAGCCATCTGTACGCGCACGGCCAGATCGTCTGCCGGCTTGCCCCCCTGCCGAACCAGCACGTCATAGGTGTTTACGCCCGGCCCGCCGGGGGTGATGGTCAGGCTGATGTCCAGGCCATCTACCGTCTGGGATGCGCTCGGCGGCGGGGCAGAAGGCGCGAAATCCGGCGTCGGTACGGGCGTGGCGGTCAGCAGACCGGCGGCGGCCACCACCAGCAGCGCCAGCGCCGCCTCCAGCCGCAGCGTGGTGATAAAACCGCCCACCCGCCGCGCGACCGCCTGCCAGCGCCGGTAACGTTCCGGGCGCAGCGCGACATGGTGCGCCAGCCCCACCGCCAGCAGCCCACCGGCCAGGATAAGTTTAAGCGCCAGCGCGCCGCCGAAGGTCGTGCCGGTCAGGTCGGCGGGCGACTCAATCCAGTTCAGGCTGCTGTAGAGGCCGGTCGTTATCACCAGCGCCACGCACACCACTGCCAGCCGTGAAAAGCGGTTGAGGACGGCCAGCAGCGCCGCCCGGCGCGTATCGCCGCTGTAGGGCGACAGCGCCACCGGCAGCGCCAGCGCCAGCGCGCCCAGGCCGCCCGCCCACAGGCCCACCGCCAGCGCGTGAATCCAGTCCACGAACACGCCGGCCCAGGGCCACAGCAGCGACCCGGCGGCATGGCTGCCCGCGCTGAAGGTGCCGACCGCCAGCGCCAGCGCCCAGGCGTTGGCCGTCCACAGCGGGCGCACCAGTTCCGGGCGTTCCTGTCTAAAGTACAGGCTGGCCGCGTACAGCGCCGCCGCCAGCGCCAGCAGCAGCATTCGCGCGTTCCACAGGTCGCCGAAGCGCGTCCCCACCCGCACGATGCTCCACAGATTTTGGGCGAAGACCTGGCCGATGTCGGCGTTAAACAGCACCATCGCCTGCTGCAAAATGGCGAGGATGTTGCCGGCCAGCGCGGCAGCCAGACCGGCGGCGATCACCGCGCTCAGGCGGCGCATCAGGCGCGGCGGCAGTCCCCCGGCGCGGTAGGCCGAACTGCCCCAGGCCGGCAGCAGCACGCTGCCGTACAGCGCGAACGTCCCCAGCAGCAGCAGACCCGCCGGCAGCGCCAGCGCCCGCCAGATCACTTCCAGCGCGTCCGCCTGGTCAGAAGCCGCCGCACCGGACACCCCGCCGACTTCCTGCCCGACAAAAAACACGCGCGTTTCGGTGATGACGTGACCATCGCTGGCGAAGGCCACCCGCAGTTCGGCCACGTAAGCGCCGTCGGGCAGGTCGGTGGGCAGCCGCGCCGCCAGCAGCGCCCGGTTGTCGTCCGGCACGCCGCCGTCCGCGACGGTGTTCCCGGCCTGGTCGCGCACCGTGATCGAACTGAATTCCGGCTCCAGCCCTTCGCTGAACCAGTATTGCAAACGGGCCGGCGCGCGTTCCAGCACGGCGCGGTTTTCGGGAATCGACCGCACGATATAACCGTGCGCCGCAGCCGGCGCGGCGGCCAGCACCAGCAGCAGCGCGGCCAGCAGGCCGAGCCGTTCAGTCCAGGCGGAAGCGGTCTTTTTCGTTCGGATAAAGCGGCGTTTCATGGTTTTCGGTTTCGTCGAACGGCGCGCTGCGGCTGCGAATCCAGCTTATTCCCATCATGATAAGGAAGATGGCGGCGACGCTGAGGAAGATCACTTCGTCCCATACGCCAAGCGCGCCGTGCGCCAGGATGACCGGTAAGTGCATGGTGTTCCACTTCTGGTTAACACTGGCGCGATTGTATCACAGCGGCGGCTTTCCCTGTAACTTTTTTCACGAGCCGCTCAGGGAAAACAAAAACGCGCCGCCATGTGGCCGCGCGCCGGTGAGGGTTCGCCCCTACTGCGACTCGAACGCAGAACCTACCCCTTAGGACGAGGTTGCTCTATCCGATTGAGCTATAGGGGCTGATTTGTTTGCATTATAACATACGCCCGCCGCGCGTCAACCACAGGCGTACCGTTAACCAGGGCTTACGCATGAAGATACTTCGTCTCAGTAAGCAGGCTTTCGCCCTTTGACCCCACCCCCAAACCCCCTCGCCCTCGCGCTCAGGGGACGTGCGTCCCCATTCGGGTCGCCGAATTCAGGGCGGGGGCTTAATCCCGTCGGCAGCCAAGTCGCCCCCGAATTCAGGGGAGATTTAGAGGGGGTCTGACCACCATCACGGCTATGTTGGTTGACCGGAATGCTTTTGAAGCGATTACCCTGACCGTTAACCCCCTTAGCGCGATCGCCCCTCACCCAACAACGTGGCTTTCCATCTCGTCCAGTTCGCCGGCGTGGGTGATGGCCGACCAGCCGAGTCCCTGCCGCAGCAGGTAGTAAAAGCCCAGCGCCGTCGCCGGCAGCCATACCACCACATGCGTCACCAGCGCAAACGCTTTGGCCTGCTCGCGCGGGACGCCGACCGCCACCAGCGCCAGGCCGCCGAAATATTCAAAAATGCCGATCTGCCCCGGCGAGGCAGGGATTAACCCGGCCAGGTTCACCAAGCCCACCGCCAGCAGCATGGCCGGGAATCCCGGCTGAAGGCCGAACGCCAGCGCCACCAGCGCATATACCCCGGCATGAACCAGCCAGCTGATGAAGGACGCCAGCACCGCCCCGGCCAGGTCTTTCGGGCTGCGTAAGCCCTCCAGCCCGGCCAATATGCCCTCGCCGATGCCGTTCACGATCTGCGCCAGCCGCGCCGGCAGCGCCCGGCAGACCAGCCGCAGCAGGCCGCGCAGCAGTCCGGGGCGGAAGGCCAGCACAAAAAACACCATCACCGCGCCCACGAACAGCGGCCCGCCCACCCGCGCGGCGGCCTGGATTTCCGGCGAGGGTGCGTTGATAAACAGCAGGGCGATGAAGATGAAAGCCAGCATCACCAGCCCGTCGAATACGCGCTCGACGATGATGGTAGTGGCCGAACGCGCCAGCGGCACGCGGTATCGCTGGCGCAGCAGAACGGCGCGCAGCACTTCGCCGGTGCGGAAGGGGTAGACGTTGTTGCCCATGTAGCCGATCATCACCACCTGCGTTAAATAGCCCAGTGGGATGGCCTCGGCGCGCAGCAAAAAACTCCAGCGCCAGGCGATCAAAATGGCCGAGACGATAAAAACGGCCACGCTCAACGCCAGCCAGCCGGGCTGCACCTGGCGGATGTAACCCAGCACCGCCGCCAGTTCCAGATTGCTGAAGGCCAGCCACAAAAATACCAGGCTGATGACCACACCCAGCCCGGCGAAAATCCACTTACGGTTAATGGACATGAAAATCAACCGTCCCTGAAATGCGCGCAGGGGCCAACGATACGATGTTTCGCCGCCATTGTAACAGCTTTCGCTACGAAAAATAGCCCGTCATCTCGTCAAAGGACGGGAACGTGCCGGCGGAAGCCGGGTCGTCCAGGTGTGTTTGATAATTGACGTGCCACAGCTTACGCCGCATCTCCACCGTACCGCCCGCGTCCGCCGGCGAAAAGAAGCGAATCTACGATCACCCACACGTAAAAACGCCCCGCCGCCGCCGGTGACACGGTTTTGATCGTCCACCGATACGCTGCGCCGCAGGATGAAGCCCGCGCGGCTGTCCCAGCGGCGGATGGTATCCGCCGTCACCGGGTTGGTTTCGACCAGATTAAGCAGTTCGGCCACACGGTCATAATCGCTGTCCGGGATGCAGGCGCGGATCATTGAATTAATCCTTTTTGGTTTTCTGTCATGGGACTTCGCCATAATCGTTAAAAACATCTATAATAAAAATAGTGCCGCTTTTTTATAGATTTGTTGCTTTTTGTCTTGCGAGAAAGTTTTATGCTCACTTCAAACCGTATCATCAACCATCGCCGCGAGTCCGGGCAAGGGCTGGCCGAGTACGCGCTGATTCTGGTGCTGGTGGGCGTGGTGGTCATCGCTGTATTATCGGTTTTAGGCCCCAGCGTCAACCTCGTCTACTGCCAGATCATCGCCGCCCTGGGCAGCGACCTGCCGGCCCAGTGTTTGACCGACGATATTACGATCACCGGCTCGTACTACGACCCCGGCCTGCACCGCGTCACCATCACCGCCACCTACAAGGGCGGCTACGACCCCGGCGTCACGCTGACAGCCTCACCGGGCGGGGTGATGGCGCAGCAGGGTAGCGGATACCGCATCGTTTTTAACCAGTCTTGTCCCTGTACCATCACTATCACGGCCAGCGCGGGCGGGTCGGTTGAGGTCAATTTGCCGTAAGGGGCGGCTGCCCAGAACCGCCCCACCTGCAAATTTTATTCCACCGTCTGCCGGGTGATGTCCACGCCGGGGCGCAGTTCCTTTTCGTACATATCAAACTGCAAGGCGATCCGCATCCCGGCCTTTTTGTACAGCGCCACCGCGCCGGTCAGGTTGCTGGCGTCCACGCCCAGGCCGACCTGCCGGCTGCCGCGCTGGTACAACACCTGGAACGAATGGCGCAGCAGCGCCAGCGCCAGGCCGCGCCGCCGGTACGGGCGCGTCACGCCCAGCGTGCCGACCCATCCCATGTCCTTGTGGCCGGTGAGGTGCGGAGCGCACAGCGAAATCCCCGCGATGCGGTCGCCGTCCATCGCCAGAAACCACAGCGACGGGTCGAAATTGCCGTCCGCCTGCCAGTGGTGCAGCCAGCTTTGCAGGTTTTCCTCAAACGGCGACTCGACATAACCCCAGTGATCCTGAAATGAGTCGCGCTGCGCCTGTAAAACCGCGCGCTCGTCCTGCCCCATTATCGCGCTGCGTACCGTGATGCCGTCCGGCCATTCCGGGGCGGGCGGCGGCTCGTCCAGGTCAATTACCATCCGCAGGAAGTGGCGGACAAGGCTTAACCCGGCTTCCCCCAGGCTGTGGAGCGCCGGTTCGTAGCCATTGGTGATCGGTGAGCGCAGCGCCACCCGCGCGCCTTCCGGCGCTCTGGCGATGGCTTCGCGCGCCCGCTCCTCACCCCAGGCCAGCAGATAATCCCGCACGCCGGTCTGTTCGTATTCCGGGCGGACGTAAACGTTCAGCCAGGGCGTCACCGGGCGCATTTTATCCCACACTTCGGCGTAGCCGGCAGGGCGGCCATCCGGCGCGAAGACGATCTGCGCGTCGGCCTGCACGTTAAAATCCGGCGAGTCCCATTCCCCTTGCAGGGCTTCCAGGCTGACTTCTGCCTGGCCGATTTCGGCTTCATCGGAGGCGGCCACGATGCCGAACACGGCTTCGATGTCGTCGGGGTTGGGCGCGCGCCCCATATAACCTTCTTTCAGGGCCGGTTTGATGTTTAACATCCACTTGCTCCTCGACTTTTGAAGATCACAAAAGATCATAACGGTTCATAAGGGTGTCTGTCAAGCCGGACTTTATGCTGGCGGCGCGTCAAACCGCCTCAACTTCCACGCCCGCCGGCGTATGAAACCGCTCCGCCAGCGCGCCGTTTTCGATATACCAGATGCGGGCAGCGAACCTGTCCACGAAGTAGCGGTCATGCACGACGGCCAGCACCCCGCCCCGGTAGGCGCTCAGGGCGGCCTCGAAACGCTCGCGCGATGGCACGTCCAAATGGTTGATCGGCTCGTCCAGCACCAGCAGGTTCGCGCCGCGCGCCACCAGCACCGCCAGCATCAGGCAGGCGCGCTCGCCAAAACTCAACTGCCCAACCGGGCGCAGCGCCTCGTCGCCGGCGAACAAAAAGCGGTGCAGGAAGGTGCGCGCTTCGGTTTCGCTGAGGGGCGCTTCGGCAAGCAGCACGGCCAGCGGCGTGCTGGCGGGGTCGAGCGTTTCCTGCTCCTGCGCCAGATAGCCGATTTTGACGCTGGCGGCCAGGCGCACCCGCCCTGCCAGCGGCGGCAGTTCCCCGATGATGGTCTTGAGCAGGGTGCTTTTGCCCTGCCCGTTTGGCCCCATCACCACCACACGTTCACCGGCCAGCACGCGCTGGTTCAGCCCGGCCAGCAGCGGCCTGTCGTAACCGACCGCCAGAGCTTCCAGGGTGATAACTTCGCGCCCCGCCGGCAGCGGCTCGATGTTCTCCAGCATCCCCATCCGCAGCGGCCAGGCCGGAAGCGGCTTCTCCACCCGCTCGTCGGATTCGAGGTATTTTTTCAGCCGGGTTTCTTTGGCTTTGCCGCGTTTTGCCACTTTTTTCGCCAGCCGCCGCTGGTGGTCGTTGATGGTGGCGTTTTCCTTCCGCAGCGCCTTTTCCTTCCAGCGGCGCACGTCGGCTTCCAGCCGGGCAATTTCGACCTGCTGGTCGCGCCACAGCGCCCACTGTTTGTCAAACTCCGACTGGATGACACGGACATATTCGCCGTACCCACCGGCGATATAACGAGCGGTGTGCTGTGTGGCGTCAATTGCCACCACGCCGGTGACGACTTCATCCAGGAAGGTGCGGTCGTGGGACACGATCAGCGCGCCGCCCCGGAAGTCGCGTAGCCAGGCCTCCAGCCATTGAATGCCGGTGATGTCGAGATGGTTGGTCGGCTCGTCCAGGATGAGAAGCTGCGGATCGTCCAGCAGCAGAGCGGCCAGCCCCAGGCGCGTTTTTTGCCCGCCGGAAAGTATCCCCACCGGCGCATCGAGCGGCACATCGGCCAGGCTCAACCCGGCCAGCACACGCTCCGCCGCGCCGGATTCGGCCAGCCGGCCCAGGCGTTCCAGCCGCTCCAGCGCCTCGCCATAATCGGCCAGCAGCCGGTCAAAAGTTTCCGACCCGGCGTCGGCCAGCGCCGCGCCCAGGCGTTCGACCTCCGCTTCGGCATCGTCCAGGGCGTTCGACGACGGATACAGCACCTCGCGCGCGGGTCTTTCGTCCCGGAACGGCAGCGCCTGCGCCAGATAGCCGACCCGCAGCGCCGGCGGCGAAAAAACAATGCTGCCGGCATCGGGCGCGGTCAGCCCGGCGATGATCTGGATAAGCGTGGTTTTGCCACAGCCGTTCGGCCCGATCAACCCGATGCGCTCGCCCGCGTTAACGGTGAAGCTGATGTTTTTGAGAATCGGCGCGTTTTCGCCGGGAAATTGTTTGGTGATATTGGATATAGTAAGCATGTCGGCTGCTCCTTTTTGGGTGACAGAGTTCGATCAACCGGGTGAATCAAAAACGCCGCGCGGGAATAACCCCATGCGGCGCGAGTTCCGGTCAATAACACGTTGAATCAGAGAGCGGTGGCTCGAATCGGCAGTCAGGTTATCCCGTGATGAGGGTTAACAATCCGCGATCCGAGTCGACATATCTTACCCTTCTACCCTGACGAAAACAGCCGGGGGAGTGGCAGCGCACCCGCGCCCACCCGCCGCGACATTCACATCGTAAGGAAAATCGCCGGTTTTGTCAATCCGACTTTTGGCGGAGAGTCCTGATTAAGCTGGTTTATGTACTACTTGTTTTCGCTCAAGAAGTGTGGTAGCATGACTACATATTGAACAGCTTTTGAAAAGCCCTCACGGGATGAAGCGTGAGTCCCGCGAGCTAACAAAGCGATGTTACACCATATGAACCCCTTCAGCTCCGAGTCCAGGCCCAGCGAAGAACCGCTCTATAACATCGGCCTTGTTTCCCGCATGACGGGCATCCCGGTCGCCACGCTGCGTGTGTGGGAGCGGCGCTACGGCTTCCCCAGTTCCACGCGCACGCCGGGCGGCCACCGCCTGTGTTCGGAAAAAGAGGTGCTGCGGCTGCGGTGGGTTAAAGCGCGCGTGGATGAAGGGATGCAGACCGGCCAGGCGATCCGCGCCCTCCAGCACCTGGAGCGCGAGGGGCGCTTCCCGGAGGCGCCGTTCGCCAGCCTGCCGCAGACACCCGCGCCGCCGGTAGACCCGTCATTTCCCGTTTTTCGAGAGCGGCTGGTGGAGGTGCTGCTGGCGCACGATACCCAGCAGGCCGACCGGCTGCTCGGCCAGTTGTTAAGCCTGTACCCACTGGAAGACCTGGTGCTGGAAGTGATCGGCCCGACGCTGGAGGACATCGGCCAGGCCTGGCACGATGGCAGCATCACCGTCGCCACCGAACATCTGGCGTCCAACTTCCTGCGCCAGCATTTACTGATGTGGATGTCCACCGGCCCTATCCCGTTCGCCGGGGTCGCGCCGACCATCCTGGCCTGCGCGCCGGAGGAATGGCACGAAGGCAGCCTGATGATGCTGGGCGTGCTGCTGCGGCGTCTGCGCTGGCCGGTCGCTTACCTGGGGCAGTCCGTCCCCCTGGCCGACCTGGGCGCGTTGATCCGGCAGATCAAAGCCCCGGCGGTAGTCTTCGTGGCGATGTCCGAACAGCCGGCCAGGGCGCTGGTGGACTGGCCGCAGCACCTGCCGGAAGCCGTTCAGGGGAATAAACTGATCGTTGGTTTTGGCGGGCGCGCCTTTAACCAGCAGCCCGACCTGCGCGAGTCAGTTCCCGGCGTTTTTCTGGGCGAAACGCTGCGCGAAGGCGCACAAAAACTCGACCAGATTCTTCGCGCCGCCATCCGCCCCGGTGTGTAGGCCGCGCGAACGGTGATGGTTTTTTCCTGGCAGCGCGGCAACTTGCCTCAACGTGGTTTTTCGATCATTGCGCTGTTGATCGCGCTGTGTTTAACGCCGGCGCGGGCGCAGCCGCCGCAAGCGCCGCCCGGCTACCCCACACTGGACGCCCTGGAAAATACCGCCATCCCGGCGGCCAACCCGGTAGACCTGGCGCGCCGGCTGCGCGGCCTTCAGGCCGCCCCGCCCATGCCGGACGCCGCCCCGCCGTACCAACCCGGCGACCGCAAAATGTTCTGGGTTTTAAACTCCGCCGAAAATCGGGAATTTCAGGTTTCCGCCGCGCTGCGGGTGGCCGGGCAGCACATCCTGTTATGGGTGCAGGATGCCCTGCCGGACGGCAGCCCGATTAAACCCTTAAACGACGACGACCTGCGCGCCCTGGCCGACGCCTTCGATACGACCATCTATCCCCAGGTGCGCGACCTGTGGGGCAGCGAAGCCTCGCCCGGCGTGGACGGCGACCCGCGCATTTACGGGCTGTTCGCTTACGGCCTGGGGTCGGGCGTGGCCGCCTATTTCGCCAGCCGCCACACCTATCCGGCAGTCGTTTACCCCACCAGCAACCAGCACGAAATGTTCCTGTTCAACCTGGACGCCATCGCGCCGGACGCGGTTGCATCGCCGGCTGTCCAAAGCGTAGTCGCCCACGAGTTCCAGCACATGATCCGCGCCAACATCCAGGCCAACGACTCCATCTGGCTGAACGAAGGTTTTTCGACCTTCACGCAGCTTTACCTGTACAACGACCCCGGCGCGGTTTTGAGCTTTTTGAGCGCGCCGTACACGCAGCTGAACACCTGGTCGGAGGACGGCCCGCGCGTGCCACACTACGGCGCGTCGCTGTTGTTCGTCGCCTATTTTTACCAACGCTACGGCCTGGAGGCGCTGCGGGCGGTCAGCGCCGACCCCGGCGCCGGCCTGGACGCTTTTGAACGCACCCTGGATGCGCTCCACCAGCCCGGCGTGAACGACCTGTTCGCCGACTGGACGCTGGCGAACTTCCTGCTCGACCCGGCGCTGGCGGACGGGCGCTATGGCTACCAACTGCTGCCCGCCGGCCTGCCCGGCGCCGCGCCGCGCGCCACCGTCACGGCCTATCCGTATCTCGCAGCGGGGTCGGCCAGCCAGTACAGCGCCGATTATACGGTGCTGACCAACCTGGGCGGCCTGGCCGCGCTGGACATCAGCCTGGCCGTGCCGGAAACGGTTAAACTGCTGCCGGCAGACGCCGCCGGCGGCCAGTGGATGTGGTACAGCAACCGGGGCGACATGAGCAATACCACGCTCACCCACGCTTTTGATCTGTCCGGCGTTGGCAGCGCCACCCTCAATTATCGAGTCTGGTATCACCTGGAAAACGGCTGGGATTACGGTTACGTGATGGTCAGCGCGGACGGCGGCGCGATCTGGGACATCCTCAGCACGCCCCACACCACCGATGCTAACCCGCACAGCGCCGCCTACGGGCCGGGTTACACCGGCGCGAGCGGCGGCTGGCTGGATGAAAGCCTATCGCTGGAGGCTTACGCGGGGCGGCCTGTCCTGGTGCGTTTTGAGATGATTACCGACGACGCCATCAACCAGCCGGGAATGGCGCTGGACGACGTGAACATCCCGGAAATCGGCTACAGCAGCGGTTTTGAAAACGACGGCGGCGGCTGGCTGGCCGAGGGCTGGCTGCGGGTGGATAACCGCCTGCCGCAGCGCGCCTGGGTGCAGGCCATCCAGCATCATAAAAACGGGGCGGCCTTCACGCGCTGGCTCGCCCCGCTGGAATCGGCCTGGACGCTGCCGCTGGCCGAGGATGTCATGCAGGTGACGCTGGTCGTCGCGCCCTTCGCGCCCACGACGACCGTCCCCATGCCCTACACCCTCAGCGTGACGGCGCGTTAAACGCCCTTATCATTCAACCAGCCGTTCGGCTTCGACATTGAGCGCCACCCAGCGCGGGATGGGGAAACCGTTGAAGGCCGCCGCGTATTCGTTGGTGTATGCCCCGGCGTCCAGGAAAACCAGCCGGTCGCCGATGTGAACTTCCGGCAGTTCCACGCCGCGCGCCACCACATCGCAGCTGTCGCAGCTTGGCCCGGCCAGGGTATAAGACCGCACCGGGCGCTCGCCGGCATCGTCCGCCAGCAGCCGGACGACCGGCGGAAAACCCTCGTAGGTTTCCATCAGGCCGTTAAACACGCCGGCGTCCAGGTACAGCCACTCGTCGCCGCCGCGCCGCGCCTTGCCGACCACCGACACCAGCAGCCGCCCGGCTTCGCCCACCAGGCCGCGCCCCGGCTCCAGCGCCAGGATGTCCAGGTCTTCGCGCGGGATATAACGGCGGACGGCATCCATCACCGCCGCGCCGATCTCGTTTACGGTCGGGATGCTGGGCGTGTGATAATGCCCCGCCGGGAACCCCCCGCCGATGTCCAGGAAGTTCAGCCGGTGGCCGCGCCCCGCCGCCGCGCGCCACACCTCGCCGCAGGTGCGGATAGCGTTCGCCCAGCTGTTGGCGGACAAACACTGCGAGCCGACGTGGAAGGACAGGCCGATGGGGTCTAATCCCAGTTCGCGCGCCAGATCAAACAGCGCGAGAGCTTCCTCGGCGTCCACGCCAAATTTGCCCGCCAGCGGCAGGACACTGCCCCGGTTATCCACCGCCAGCCGCACGTAAACCCGGCTGCCGGGCGCATGGCGGGCGATCTTTTCCAGTTCGTAGGTCGAGTCCGCCGTCATCGCGTACACGCCCTCATGGTGCATCCGCTCCAAAAAGGCCGGATTTTTGATCGGGTTGCTGCATATAATACGGCTGCCGGGCGCGCCGGCGTCCAGGGCGCGCTCCAGTTCGGCCAGGGAAGCGATCTCCAGGCCGCCGCCGCGTTCGACCACCAGCGCCAGAATTTGCGGGCTGGCGTTGGCTTTGACGGCGTAAAACAGGCTTGCCCCCGGCATGGCGGCCAGCAGGCCGTCGTAGTGTTCTTTGATGACCTTAAAATCCAGAACCAGGCTGGGCGTTACCGTGCGCGCGTCGCGCAGAACCGAGTCCATGAGGACATCCATCGGCGTTTTGCGTCTCCTATTTTGTTGACTCAGCTAAACGGGAAAACCTTGCGGATGCCGATTATTTTAGCGGAAAACCTGCCCGGATTCTATGGTCAATGTGCGCCGCCTGCGCCGCCGATGGCCCAAAGTATCAGGCCGGTCTGCGGGGGATGGCGACCGACCTGATAGGGTGGGGGGGCGGAAATTTGGGATATATATCCCGTTTTGAGCGGCGGCTGCCCCCGCAGCGGTGGGGTAGGGGAGCTTTAAGCGCGTGTTTCTGCCGCCGCCGGGGTTAGCGCCCGCGCCGGTTTATCCTGCGGCTGCGGAACCCCGCCCGGCCACCATGTCCATTTGCCGAACAGGGCCGCCAGCGCCGGGTCGAGCATGGTACGCACCACGAAGGCGTCAATCAGCACGCCGACCGACACGGCAAAACCCATCTGCGCCAGGAAGGCCAGCTCGCCGGTAATCATGCCCGCGAACGTGCCGGCCAGGATGACCGCCGCCGAGGTGATGATCGCGCCCGTCGCGGCCACCGCCACATGCACACCCTCGCGGATGCCGTGCGCGCGCACTTCTTCTTTGATGCGCCCGAACAGGAAAATGCTGTAGTCAATGCCCAGGCCGACCAGCATAACAAAGGTGAAAATCGGCATCATCCACGACAGCCGCTCCATGCCGAAAACCACCTGGAAAAACAGCGCCGTCAGGCCGAGCGTGCAGGTGAAACTGAGCAGCACGGTGGCGATGAGGTACAGCGGCGCGACCACGCTCCGCAGCATCAGCAGCAGCACGATAAAAATACCCGCCAGGATAAACACCACCGCCCGCAGGGTATCGCTGCTCATGATGGTCGCCATGTCGGTGATGACCGCCGGAAAACCGCTGACCACCGCTTCGCCGCCCCCGCGATAGCCGGCTATCAGGCTGCGCATGGCCTGAACAGTGTGCTGCGCTTCATCGCCCAGCGGGTCATCCAGGATTACATCAATGCGGTAGGCCGTGCCGCCTTCCGCCAGGTAGCTGTCGGCCAGCGGCTTCAGGTCGGCGAACAGCTCGCCGTCGCCCATCGGCGGCATCATAAGGGCGTCGTCCATCGCCGCGAAACGTTCGGCTAGCCCGCGCGCGGCGTCCAGCAGGTCGTTCTGGCGCAGCGCCAGCACCAGCAGCCCGCCATCCACAATTGAACGCGCCGTCGTGTAGTTCGGGTCGCCGGCGATTTCGGGGAAACGTTCGACCAGCGCCGCCATGTACCGCTGGAGTCCCCCGACGGCATCTGCCGCGCCCTGCAAGCCGGCGCTGCCGCCCTGCTCGCTCGCCAGATTAACGATCATATTTAGCTGGCCGTCCACCCGCATCAGGCTACCGATACGCGGGTTGTTCAGGCCGAGCGGGTTGTTCAGGCTGCGGATGTCCGTCACGCCCGGCAGCGCCGCCAGTTCGCCGGCCAGCCGTATCATCTCGGCGGGGACATCCCCGGCCTGCCGCCCGGTCACGATCACGTTGAGCGGGAACAGGCTGCCGCCCCCCATATGCTCGCGCAGCAGGTTGTAGGCTTTCACCGAGGGGATGTTTTCCGGCAGTTCCGCCACGAAGTCATAGTTGACCTGCTGCGTCAGGCCGTAGACCGAAAACGGCAGCATCAGCGCCACGATGACGATGATCGCCGGCAGCGGGCGGCTGCTGACCAGCTTTGAGGTGGCCTCGTAGTAGCGCCCGGCGGAACGATGGCTGGCTTTACCCGGCCAGAAGGCGCGGTTGCCCAGGGTCGCCAGCAGCGCAGGGGTCAGCGTGAGGCCGGCCAGCAGGCTGATGGCGATGCCGGTCGCCAGCATCGGCCCGGCGCTTTGCAGCATCCCCATTTTGGTGAAAAGCAGCGCCATAAAGCCGACGAAAATCGTCCCTGCGCTGCTGGTGATGGTTTCGCCCACCATATGTACGGTGCGCCGCGCGGCATTTTCGATGCCGACGCCGTCGGCCATTTCTTCGCGGAAGCGGCTGATAAGGAACAGGTTGTAGTCCGTCCCCGCGCCGTACATGACGACCACGATCATAGCGTTCACCTGCGCGATGACCGTAATCATATCCAGCCGCGCCATGTGGCCGATCAGCCCGACGGTGGTGATAAAGGCGACGGTGACGCTGAACAGCGGAATCAGCGGGCTGACCGGCGAGCGGTAGATCAGCAGCAGGGCGACGATCACCAGCGCGAAGGTGATAAACAGCGTGCGGTCAATGGTGGTAAACGTAGACTCCTCCGCCTGGGCGTTTAACCCGGCCTCGCCGGTCTGGTAAACGGCGAAGCCCTGCGGCGGGTTGGCCTCTAGCCATTCTTCAATGCGCTGTACGGCCGCGGTGGTCTGAAGGGCATCGGTGGGCGTGGTCATGGCGGCGCTGACGAGGGCGATGCGTTTGTCCGGCGAGATCAGCGCGTCGGCCAGCAGCGCGTCGGTGGTGGGGGCAGCCACGCCGCTGATGTTCTCCGGCGCGTCGTCGCTGTTGAGGTAGGCTTCCAGCTTCGCCATATACGCCCAGATGTCCGGGGCGTGAACGTCGCCACCTTCGCCGGCATCAATTAAAATCACCGTGCTGCTGGCGGCGAACTCCGCCGGGAAGGTGCGCTCAAAGACTTCCTGTGCGGCGGCAAAAGGCGCGTCTGCCGGCAGAAAATCGCGCTGGTCGGTGCTGGAGACTTCATCCAGCGGCGGGGCGGTAACGATCAGCAGGGCGGCTGCGAGTATCCAGCCGACGATAACGGCGGTACGGTGGCGCGCGGCCAGTTTTCCGAGCAGACGAAACATGATTTCCTCCCTGGTTGTGATGCGGTGTGGTATGATAATGAGCAAAAACTCTAAAAATGAGTATACGCTCATTATTGGGCATATGCTCATTACAGTCAACAGCACCCCCTAATTATTGGGGGGCAATCGGTTTCTGAAAGGCGGCAGGCATGGCACAGACAGGCACGCGCAGGGAACAGCGGGCAGCGGAACGCAGGCGGCAAATTCTGGAGGGAGCGGCGCGGGTTTTTGCCGAAAAAGGTTATCATCGGACGACCACCAGGGACATCGCCGCCGCCGCCGACGTGGCCGAAGGCACGCTTTATAACTACTTCGCCAGCAAGGACGACCTGCTGATGGGCCTCGTCGGTGAACTGGCGCAGTTAGACCGGCAGCAGGCCATGCTGGACGAGGCGCTCGATCAAGACCTGGGTACGTTCTTCAGGACTTACCTGGCCTACCGCATGGGACACACCGGCCCATACCAGAACCTGCTGGCGGGCATCGTGCCGGAGATTGTTCATCACCCGGAACTGCGCGAACGTTACAGCCGGGATTTCATTCAGCCGACCCTGGCGATGATCGAAGGGCATATTCAGCGCCGCATCGAACGCGGCCAGCTCCGTGAGGTGGATGGGCCACTAATTACACGCCTATTAATCAGCATGATGCTGGGGCTTCAAATGCTGCTCATCATGGGCGATCCGGTCAGCCAGGATGCCTGGGCGCATCCCGAACGGCTGATTAACGCCTTAACCCAGATGATTATAGAGGGCGTGCGGTAGCCGTAAAACCGGCCATACCAACAAACGAACAAAACATCTTATCACTTTTTCTTATAGGTAGTGACAATTATTCGATTCCTTCTTATACTGATTTCAGTGTTTGTTTTGCTGTTACTGATGTGTGAAACAAGTCACAAAAGGTATAGGGGGGTGATGAGATGATACGTTATTTTCGGGTTGGCTCATGGGTAAAAAGAGTGAAAGGCAACCAAATCAGCAATGAAAGCGGGCGAGACGCGCTTCAGATTACGACGGAATTCACACAAGGCAATGTA